>JAWOIV010000049.1:0-9903 GCA_046484465.1 Gaiellaceae bacterium | reverse complement strand
GTCGTTCAGCGAGCGGGAAGAGATCGCGCTGCTTTGCGTGGGCGCGCGGATACATCGATCGCCTCGATCCGCTGGCCGAGCCGCCGGAGATGCCGGAATCTCCCGCGGCGAGCGCCGAGGCGCTGCAGCCGCATCTTCCGGATGTTTGGAGTGCTCTGGGGCCTGAGCACGGCGCCGCGTTCAGGTCGCCGTCGCACATCGCGCGCTGACACGCGTTGGCGATCGGGTTGTGGCTAGAACTCGACGAGTGCGAGCGGCTCGGCGGCCCCGAGCGGGGCAGCGTAGGTGCTCGCAGCCATGCTCTGGCGTAGCTCGTCGGCGTGGCGGGCCTGCTCGAAGAGGAAGGAGTAGCGATCGGAGGTGACGCTCGGGCGCGAGTGGCCAAGCTGGCGCTGGACGCGGACGACGTCGAGTCCCTGCTCGATGATCAGGTGCGAGGCGAAGGTGCGGCGGAAGACGTGCGCGCTCACCTTCTCGACTCCGGCCGCCTTGGCCGTCTCTGCGAGCAGGCGGTTCATGTGGCTGTAGTGCAGGGGCGTGCCGTCGAGGTTGGCGAAGACGAGGTTGTCGTCGGAGGGGTGCAGGCGTGCACTGCGATGCTCGCGCAGGAGGCCTGCGAGTTGCGGGAGCAGGATGACGTCTCGCTGCGAGTCCATCTTGAGCGGGCCGAGACGCGCCGGTCGGCCCTTGCCCGGGCGCTGCAACTGCTGGCGCAGGCGGACGAGGCCGTGCTCGAAGTCGACGTCACCCCAGCGCAGGCCGAGGAGTTCGCCCTGGCGCACGCCCGTATAGAGGAGACAGGCGAGGAGCGCGCGCGTGAAGAGGCCGTCGGCGTGCGCGAGCAGGCGCTCGACCTCGTGCTGGGTGAGGACGCGTCGGTCTTCAGGCCGCGCCTTCGCCCGCTCGCCACGTTCGAGCCTGGAGAATGGGTTCTGCTCGATGTAGCCGCGGTGGCAGGCGAAACTGAAGAGTCTGCTCTCCGCCGCCTCGACCGCGCGCAGGGTGGGCGCCTGCACTCCGCGCTCACGCAGCGCCTGCGAGAGGGAGACGATGTCGTCGGGGGTGAGGCGTGCGACCTCGCGCTCGCCCCGGGCGGGAAGAACGTACGCGGTGAGTACCCAGCGGTAGTTGTCGAGGGTGCGCGGGCTTCGCTCGCCGGATGCGACCTGGGCCTCGAAGCGCGCGAGGAACTCCTCGATCGCCTGCGCGACGAGCACCGGCTCTGCCTCTGGGGGGCGCCGCAGCGGCGGTGCGCAGGTGCGCGAGCTCGAGCAGCGCCTCGCGCGTGCGCGTTCGGCCGAGTTCGCGCCATCCGGGCAGCCGCTGACCCGCCGCTTGGGTCGAGGAGTCTGATTGCCGCTCGTCTTGCGCGGACGTGATGCTGGCACTAGGATTTGGAAGACCGGCGACTGTAAGGGGCAGTCGCCAAGGAGCATTAGGGGGAGAGATGAAGAAGATCGCTCTAGTGATCAGCGCGGCTGCGCTGATCGCCGTTCCGGCTACCGCTTCGGCAGCGCCGGGTCAGGACATCAAGAAAGCTTGCGGCGTATCGTTCGGGCAACTCGTGAGCGCGGGCAAGTCGAGCGGAGATGCCGCCCACTACAACTACGCCGGAGGCGCGAACGCGTTCTCCAATCCTGCCATCCTCGCAGCACACGGCTGCAGCGGCTAGCGACCGGTTTCCGGTCGGCGTGCGGCCGGCTGAGAGGGCTTCGGCCCCCGCACTTAGGTGACATCGGAACGCACTGAATCAGGAAGGCTTGCCACCCGGCGGGCCTTCCTGCTTTTCGGCCCCGAACTCCCGCTCCCAGCGGTCCGGGAGAAGACGCGCGGGTCATCACGAGGGTCTGCCTGCTCCCGACGAGGGGAGCACAGAGGGGGCATTGGGTGAGCAGACCTGAGACACGGATGACATGCCTGATCCCTGGATAGATGCGGGTTCCCGCATCGGCACGCGGTAACGAGTGGGCGCACCTGGGATCGAACCAGGGACCTCTCGCGTGTGAAGCGAGCGCTCTCCCGCTGAGCTATGCGCCCGGGAGGGCGTAAGGGTAGCCGAGCCCTGGGCGCTGGTACGTTCACTGCATGAGCCCCGCGACGCTGACACCGCCGCGTGAACGGCAGCGAAGTGGCTCCGGGAGCGGGCTCGGGCGCCCCTGGCGCGTCATCGTCCTGAACGACGACCACAACACGTTCCAGGGAGTCGCGTTCGCGCTCTCGAGCGTGCTCCCCGGAGTCAGCTACGAGCGTGGGATGGCGCTTGCGAACCGGATCCACTCGACGGGGCAGGCGATCGTCTGGTCGGGTCACCGCGAGCAGGCCGAGCACTACTGGTCGGAGCTCGGCGGGCACGGGCTGACGATGGCGCCGCTCGAGCAATAGCCCCGGCTCCGCGCCGGGCACCGTGGTAGCGTCCTCGCCGTGCTGGCCATGACCGGTTACGAGATCGGGCTCGCCACGGTTGCGCTCCTCTTCGTTGCGTTCGCGCTCGTCGTCGCGCTCGTCATCCCGCGTTCGCGACCCGACTTTCCGGGGAATCGACTCGGCCTGTTCATCGGGATCTGCGCCGTGTTCTTCCTGGCGCAGATGGGCGCAGTTCTCGCCCTGACCGAGCTCGGTCACGCCGACGAGCCCGCCGCCGAGGAGGCTGCGCCGGAGCCCGAGCCGACCGAGCCGGTACCGACGGCCCCGACCGAGACGACCGAGACGACCGAGACGACACCACCCGAGACACCCACCGAGACGACTCCCGAGGAGCCGTCCGGCAGCGAAGCCGCCGGAGAGGAGATCTTCCTCGCCCAGTGCGCGGAGTGCCACGCGCTCGCCGATGCGGGAACGACCGGGTCGATCGGCCCGAATCTCGACTCGTCGCAGCCGTCCACCGAGCTGGTCGTCGACCGGGTAACGAACGGGCAGGGAGCGATGCCCGCGTTCGCGGACAAGCTCAGCGAGGAGCAGATCGCCGACGTCGCGGCCTACGTCACGGCGGTCGCGGGCTCGTAGTCGCGACGCCGGTACGCTGTTGCCGCCTGGAGAGGTGTCCGAGCGGCCTAAGGAGCGCGACTGGAAATCGCGTACGTGCTGAAAGGTGCGTCGCGGGTTCAAATCCCGCCCTCTCCGTGCGCCGCGAGGGGTCAGGCCCGGGGGCCTGACCCCGTGCGCCTTCAGACGTTGGTGAGACGGTGAGCGCTGACGGGCCGGTCGTCATCCTCGGCGCCGGCTCGGCGGGTGAGCACTTCGTCGGTGCGCTGCGCAAGCTCGACTCGGACGTCGAGATCGCAGTCGTGGAGCGCCATCTGGCAGGCGGGGAATGCTCCTACTACGCCTGCCTGCCGACGAAGACCCTCCTCCGGCCGGTCGAGGTGATCGCCGCCGCCCGCGCCGCTCCCGGGGCTGCGGAGGCCGTGACGGGGGAGGTCGACCTCGAGCGCGTGCTCTGGTGGCGCGACCAGGTCACGGACGGACGTGACGACTCGTGGCACGCAGGCTGGCTCACCGAGCGGGATGCGGAGCTCGTGCGCGGCGAGGCGCGGATCGTCGAGCCCGGTCTCGTGGGCGTCGGTGACCGCGAGCTCCCGTATCGCCACCTCGTCGTCGCCACCGGCTCGCGGCCGGCCGTACCGCCGATCCCGGGGATCGAGACGGTGGAGCCGTGGACGAGCCGCGACGCGGTGTGGGCGAGAGCCGTCCCCGAGAGCCTCGTCGTGCTCGGCGGCGGTCCCGTCGGGTGCGAGCTCGCGCAGTTCTTCGCGCGGCTCGGTGTGCGCGTGACGGTCCTCGAGAGGAACGAGCATCTCCTCGCGCGCGTCGACCGCGACGCGGGCGAGCTCCTCGGGGTGCGCCTCGAGAGCGACGGGATCGACGTCAGGGTCGGGGCCCGGGTCGAGCAGGTGGAAGCCGCAGCCGGGCGGACGAGAGTGCATCTCGCCAGCGGAGACGAGATCGACTCCGAGCGGCTACTCGTCGCGACCGGCCGAACGGCGAACGTGGACGGGCTCGGCCTCGAAGAGCTTGGGGTCGAGGTCGGCCCGAAGGGCGTCTCGGTCGACGGGCGCATGCAGGCGAGCGACGGTGTCTGGGCGATCGGCGACGCCGCCGGCATCGCGCTGCTCACGCACGTCGGGAAGTACCAGGCGCGCGTCGCGGCGGCGAACGTCGCAGGCCTCGACCGTGTCGCCGACTACCGCGCGATCCCTGCCGCCGTCTTCACCGATCCCCAGGTCGCGAGCGTCGGCACGATGGAGGGCGACCACCTTGTAACGATACGTTACAAGCTCGAAGGCGGCAGGCTTTCGACCTACGAGCGACCGCGGCGGCCTGGGCTCGTGAAGCTGGCCGCCGATCCCGAGCGCCGGATCCTGGTCGGCGCCGTCGCGGTCGGGCCCGAGGCCGGGGAGTGGCTGGGACAGCTCACCCTCGCCGTTCGGGCCGAGACGCCGCTCGAGGTCCTGCTCGACACGATCCAGCCGTACCCGACCTTCTCCGAGGCGATCTTCAACGCGCTCCAGGCGCTCGACGACCGGTTGACCGAGCTCGCGTGACGCGATGAGCCCTCCCGGCCCCGGCCGGCGTGAGAGGGCACGTCGAGCTCGGCGACGATCGCGATTCCGCCGCACCTCGCTCGGCCCGCGGCGATGCTCCCCGATGGTGCCCGTGGGCGGTGAGCGCACGGTGAAGGGGGCATGAGAACCTCCTCGTCCGCGACGACGTGTCGCGGATCCCACGAAGATGAGATGGCGTTGCGCTCCCCCCGGCTTTCCCCGAAGGCTCAGCGGAGGGGCAGGGATTTGAACCCTGGAGGCGCTTGCACGCCTAACGGTTTTCGAGACCGCCCCGTTCGACCGCTCCGGCACCCCTCCGAGGCGCACAGGGTAGCCGGGCGCACCTTGGAGCGCGCTACAGGGTGCCGCGGGGGAGCCCGATATCCTGGGAGCTCGCCCGGGTCTGATTTCAGGTTTGAGCTCTGGCCAGCAATGGCTGGGCGGCTGGTCATCGACTGGCGCGCAGGCAAAGGCGACGCACACCTCCCACGAGCACCGCGGATACTGCCCTGACTATCGCGTCCCGCGCTCGCCTAGCCGGACCCCGGCGCGCTCGAGCTGCTCCGCCATCCGGAGGTGATCGAGCTCGATCACGCGCGCGATCGAATGCGCGATCGCGTGGGCGGACGTCGTGTTCCGCTCCGTGCGGAACGCGAGCGTGAGCTCCTCGACGAGCGTCTCACGCAGCTCCTGCTCGCTCAGACCCAGCATCGTCTGTTGTTTCGTAGCCATGTGACTCCTCCTGTTCAGGCGTGGCGGATAGGGACGACCGCCGGAACTCGGTCGTGAACCACGTGGCCGCGAGCGACGCCACCTGCTCGAGCGCACCTGGCTCCTCGAATAGGTGCGTCGCGTCGGGAACGACCGCGAGCTCGCTCCTGCACGTCAGGCGCTTGGCCGCGTCACGGTTGAGCTCGAGAACGCCCCGGTCGGCTCCGCCGACGATCAGGAGCGTCGGCGCTCGGACCTCGTCCAGCCTCTCGGAGGCGAGATCCGGACGGCCTCCGCGCGACACGACCGTGCAGATCTCGTCGCCGAGCTCTGCCACCGCCAGCAGCGCGGCCGCGGCGCCGGTGCTCGCACCGAAGTAGGCGATCGGCAGATGCCGCGCCTCCGGCTGCGCGGCAAGCCACCGTGTCGCCGCGGCGAGCCGGCGCGCGAGCAGCTCGACATCGAAGACGTTACGGCGGTCCAGCTCCTCCTCGGGCGTCAGGAGGTCGAAGAGCAGGGTCGCGATACGTGCCCGGTTGAGGGCTCCGGCCACGAGGAGGTTGCGCGGGCTCAGCCGGCTCGAGCCGCTCCCGTGCGCGAAGACCACCCAGCCGATCGGCTGCGGCGGGACGGCGAGATCGGCGGGAAGGCGGATGTCGCCGATCGCGATCTCGTCCGCGCGCCTCGTCAGCTCTCGCTCACGCGACGCTAGGAGGATCGCGCACACGTCCTCGTCCGAGACCTGCCAGAAGTCGTCGTACCAGGCGCCGACCGCACCGAACTCGAGCGGCGTGACGAGACAGACGAGCGCGTCCACGTCTGGGTCCTGTTCGAGGCTCACTATCGTCTCGGCGGCTCCGACGGGGACAGCCACGACAGTTCGCACTGCCCCGCGCACCCGCGCCCAGCGAACCGCCGCGACCATCGTCCCACCCGTCGCCAGACCGTCGTCGACGAGGACGCAGGTCGTGCCGGCGACAGGGAGGGGAGCGCTGCGCTCATGGATGCGTGCGTCGAGGGCCTCAGCCGCTCGAGCCGCGCCGCGGGTGGCCTCGGCCACCTGGGCCTCGGTCAGGCCGTTGTGCGCGCGGATGTACCGGACACCGTCGGGGGTGACCGCGCCGATCCCGTACTCAGGCTGCCAGGGATGGCCGACCTTGCGGACGGCCAAGGCGTCGAGCGGAGCGTGCAGTCCCGCCGCGACGTCGTCCGCGACCTCGACGCCGCCCCGCGCGAGCCCCACGACCACCACGTCACCGCCCTCCGGCTGGAGCACCCCGGCGTCGAGGATCTCGAGCGCGAGCAGCCGCCCCGCTTCGCGCCGATCTCGGAAGCGTTGGAACCCACCCGCAAGCGGGAAAATCTCTGCCGTATCGCTTGCACGCGGCTCCACACAGAAAGGATGGATCGCGACGCCGCCGGCCGCATCAGGCTTTCTCCTGATACCGCCTCGGCATACCAGCAAGCCCGAGACCGTCCGTCACAGACCGCGGCGACTGCGGAAGCGTCCGCAGTCCAGATCGGTGGCTCCCCTGATGACAGCGCCTGTGAGGGCCTGGGATCTTTGCACCATGGGACTGTTGCAGTAATTCGAGATCCGGCGCTGCGAGCCGCCTTCGGACGGACGGAAACCTTGAGTTGCTGCCGAGCCCCGGATAGACTGATCCAGCACATGGGTCAAGAGGAGGGCTGAGGCGAAAAATCCCTGCTCAAGCGTGAAACGGGGATATCGCCGAAGCCTGAGATCAGACCCGCCCGGAGAAGTGGCCGAGTGGCTGAAGGCGGCGCCCTGCTAAGGCGTTAGGTGGGGAAAATCCCTGCCTCGAGGGTTCGAATCCCTCCTTCTCCGCCTCCGTTCTCGTGCGCGCGCGCTTCGCGCGCGCGGCCTCAGAGACCGCGGCACTGGCCTTTCTTGGCGCCGCCGACGACGTCTCCGCCGCCCACGGGCGCGGGCCGGCGCCACTCACGGCTCCCGGGCCGACGAGAGCGCGTCAGCGGGAGCGATCCGGGGTGGCCGCCTGCCAGAGGTAGTAGGCGAGCAGCCCGAAGAGCGGGATGACGAGCATCGCGACGATCCAGAGCCCCTTGCCCAGGACGCCGAGGTCGCCCCGCCGCACGACGCTCAGCACGGCGAACCCCCAGGCCACGAGGAAGGTCACGAGGGCTGCGAAGGCCAGGCCCTGGCCGAACGTGTATGCGAGGAGCGCAGGAGGCACAGCCGCGCGGACCCTACTCGGGATCAGTCGTGGATGCGCGCGATGAGGTCCTCGCGCTTCAGCACCTTGACCTCGATCCCGCCGAGCCGCACGTCGAACCCGGCGGCGCGCGGGTAGAGCACCTTGTCGCCCGCGTCGACGCCCGTCACGTCGGCGCCGATTGCAGTGACGATTCCGCTGCGACACGGCGCGGCCTCGGTCGCAGACGCGGGGAGGATGAGCCCGGCACGCGTCTCCGCGTCGTCGGGCACCGGCTGGACGACGACGTACTCGTCGAGCGGCTCCAGGGTGACGTCGATGCTTCGCGACTCCTCGATCACGCTCGAACTGTACGCCGCCCGTCCGTCAGAGGCGGCCTGCGTCCACGATCCGCTGCAGGAACTGCTGCGTTCGCGGCTCGCGGGGAGCGCCGAAGATCTGCGCGGGCTCGCCCTGCTCGAGGATCACGCCTTCGTCGAGGAAGCAGACGCGGTGTGCGACGTCGCGTGCGAATCCCATCTCGTGCGTCGCGATGAGCATCGTCATGCCTTCGGCAGCGAGCTCGCGGATCACGCTGAGCACCTCCGCCACGAGCTCGGGGTCGAGCGCGCTCGTCACCTCGTCGAGCAGGAGGAGCGCGGGTCGCATGGCGAGCGCCCGCACGATGGCGACGCGCTGCTGCTGCCCGCCGGAGAGGCGATCCGGGTACTCGTTCCGCTTCTCCAGGAGCCCGAAGCGGGCGAGCAGCTCGTCGGCGCGCGCCTCTGCCTCGTCCCGCGGGAGGCCGAGCGCCTTGCGGGGCCCGAGCGTCACGTTGTCCACGACCGACATGTGCGGGAAGAGGTTGAAGGCCTGGAAGACGATCCCGATCCCCCGGCGGACGTGGTTCAGATCGACCTTGGCGGCGGTGATCTCCTCGCCTCTGAGCACGATGCGCCCGTCGTCGATCGGCTCGAGCAGGTTCACGCAGCGCAGGAGCGTCGACTTGCCGGACCCGGACGCGCCGATGAGGCAGACGACCTCGTGCTCCGCGAGCTCGAGATCGATCCCGCGGAGTACCTCGAGCTTCCCGAACGACTTGTGCAGCCCCTCGATCTCGAGCATCGGAGCCCTCACGCGAGACCCGCCTGCTGTCGTTTGCGGTCCCGTGCCGTGAGCCAGTCGGTGAACCGTGCGAGCGGCACGGTGATGAGGACGAAGAGCAGCGCGGTGGCGAGATACGGCGTGTAGTTGAACGTCGCGGCGACCTCGATCTGCGACTGGCGGAACGCCTCCACGACGCCGAGGAGCGCGACCAGCGCCGTGTCCTTCTGCAGTCCGATGAAGTCGTTGAGGAGCGGGGGGACTACGCGCCGCACGGCCTGGGGCAGGACGACGAACCGAAGCGCCTGGAAGCGGGTGAGGCCGAGCGACCGGGCTGCGGCCTCCTGGCTCGGGTGCACGGACTCGATCCCTGCCCGGTACACCTCCGAGACGTACGCCGTGTAGACGACGACCAGCGCGACGGTGCCCCAGAAGAGCGGCGAGTTGGGGACGCCCGGGAGCTGGAGCGCCGTCACACCGAATCCGAGGATGTAGATGACGAGAATCGTCGGGATGCCGCGGAAGATGTCCGCGTACACGGTTGCGAAGAGCCGGAGGGGGAAGAACACCGGCCCCGGGAGGCTGCGGAGCACCGCGAGCCCGAGCGCGAAGACCAGGATGAACACTTCCGCGATCAGGAAGATCCGCACGTTCAGGAGGAACGCCCCGAAGATCGCCGGGAACGAGTCCTCGAAGACCTCCCGGTCGAAGAACGCCTGCTTGACGTCCGGCCAGCCCGGTGCTCGCGTGACGAGGACGACGATCAGCGCCACGAAGACGAGCGTGCTGATCGCGGCGACGAGAGTCGCCCGGAGGCTGCTGCCTCCGGGCGACCTCGCCTCGCGTCTTCGGCCGGTCAGGGCGCTACCGCAGGTCGGGCGCGCCGGCCCGTGCGAGGTACTGCTGCTGGAGCCGCTTCATCGTGCCGTTTGCCCAGAGCCGGTTGAGCGCCCGGTTCACGCACTTCGTCAGCGGGTTCCCCTTCTCGAGCACCATCCCGAAGCGCTCGCGCTGCGGCCCGCGGTTCGGGAGCCGGCCGACGATCGTGCCGTCGTCGAGCTGGACGGCCACGACGTAGAAGGCGGTCGGCAGATCGACCACGATCCCGTCGATCTGCTTCGACTTCAGCGCCGAGATGGCGTCGTTGTTCGAGTCGTACACCGACGGCTTCTGGCTCGGCCGGATGTACTTGGCGATGTAGTCGTAGCTCGTCGTCCCGACCTGCGCTCCGAGCTTGTAGCGCTTGAGGCCGGCCACGGTCTTCACGTTCGCGATCGGCGTGCCGGCGTTCGCGACGACCGCCTGGTTGACGAAGTAGTACGCGTTCGAGAACGACACGTTCTTTGCCCGCTCCGGCAGGTACGAGACCTGCG
>JAWOIV010000035.1:0-22420 GCA_046484465.1 Gaiellaceae bacterium | reverse complement strand
ACCGGCGTCCTCGCAGCATGCGTGCCCGGCGCGTTCGGCGGGTGGCTCCTCCTCCTTCGCGACTTCGGCACCTGGCGGCTCGCCGACGTGCTCGAGGCGGCGATCGGCCATGCGGAGCGCGGCTACCCGCTGCACGTGCGGATCCGCGACACGATCCTCCTCCACGAGGAGCTCCTCACCGGGTGGCCCGGGTCGCGCGACCTCTATCTGCCGGCGCCGTCGGCCGGTGCGCTCTTCCGCAATCCGGCGCTCGCAGCGACCTACCGCCGCATCGTGGAAGAGAGCCACGGTGGGTCGCGTGAGGACGAGATCGAGAAGGCGAGGCGTGCCTGGTACGAGGGATTCGTGGCCGACGAGGTCGACCGCTTCTGCGAGGCGCAGGGCGGGCTTCTCACCGGCGGCGACCTCGCGGCCTGGGAGGCCACGCTCGAAGCGCCCGCGACGTTCGACTACCAGGGTCTCACCGTCTGCAAGACGGGGGCGTGGGGATCCGGCCCCGTCGGGCTCCAGCAGCTCTCGCTGCTCGAGGGCTTCGACGTCGCGGAGCTCACGGAGGCCGAGCTCGTCCACGTCGTCACCGAGTGCGCAAAGCTCGCGTTCGCCGATCGCGACGCGCTCTACGGCGACGACGAGGTGCCGCTCGACACGCTGCTCTCCGCCGAGTACGCGGCGAAGCGACGTGCGCTCGTCGGCGAGGACGCGTCGGAGGCCCACGAGCCGGGCCTCGGCCGGCTGCCGCGCGTGCCGACCGTCCCGGCCGCCCCGGGCTCGGGTGAGCCGACGCGCGGAGACACGGTTCACCTCGACGTCGCCGACCGCTTCGGGAACCTGATCTCTGCCACGCCGAGCGGCGGCTGGCTGCAGAGCTCGCCCGTGATCCCGTCGCTCGGCTGGCCGCTCGGGACGCGCGCGCAGATGTTCTGGCTCGAGGAGGGGCTCGCGTCCTCGCTTCGGCCCGGCGCGCGGCCGCGGACGACGTTGTCGCCCGGGCTGGCGCTCCGCGACGGCGAGCCGTACCTCGCATGGGGCACGCCCGGCGGCGACCAGCAGGAGCAGTGGGCGCTGCATGTCCTTCTCCGCCACGTCGACCGAGGGCTGAACCTGCAGGAGGCGATCGACGCGCCGGAGTTCCACACCGACCACCTGATCTCGTCGTTCTACCCGCGCGGCTTCGTGCCGCGCTCGCTCTCCCTCGAGTCGCGCTTCGCGGCGCGCACGATCTCAGACCTCCAGCGGCGCGGTCACGATGTCGAGCTCTGGCCCGCCTGGTCGCTCGGCCGCGTGAGCGCGGTCGCGCGTGAGCCCGACGGCCTGCTGAAGGGCGCCGCAAACGCGCGCGGCATGCAGGGGTACGCGGTCGGGCGGTAGCGTCCGGCCGTGGCCCCCGACCGCACGCGCACGCATTCCTGGGACGACCCGCACGAGTTCCTGCAGCTCGCGGCCGACCTTCCGGGGCTCGAGGTGATGCAGAAGATGGCAGCAGGAGAGCTCCCGCAGCCGGCGATTGCGAGCACGCTCGGCTTCCGCCTCGTCGAGGTCGAGCGCGGCAAGGCGGTTTTCGAGGGCGAGCCGGCGGAGTACCACTACAACCCGATCGGCACCGTCCACGCCGGGTTTGCGCTGACGCTCCTGGACTCCGCGATGGGGTGCGCGCTCGTGACGACGCTCGACCCCGGCGTCTCCTGGACGACGCTCGAGCTCAAGGCCAACTTCACCCGCGCTCTCACGAGCGAGACAGGCCTCGTGCGGTGCATCGGCACCGTCGTGCACCCCGGCCGCCGCGTGGCGACGACGGAAGCGCGGATCGAGGACGCCCAGGGCCGCCTCTATGCGCACGGGACGAGCACGATCCTCGTCCTGTCGAGCTGATCGCGCTACGCTGCGACGTGTGCGCAGAGACGAGAGAGGCACCACGCTGTCCCCGGTAGCCCCGCGGCGCCGCGCGTAGGCGACGGGCGCCGCTCCTCTCCGTCCCTAGACTCTCCCGCCATGGATCCGCGGTACTCGCCGGACGAGGTCGAGCAGCGCTGGCAGGGCGCGTGGGAGGCGGAAGGCCTCTACGCCGCCGGCGCCGGCGCGCGCCGCGACGACACGTACGTCATCTGCGTGCCGCCGCCGAACGTCACCGGCGACCTGCACATCGGCCATGCGCTCAACGGCTCGATCCAGGACGTTCTCGTGCGCTGGCACCGCATGCGTGGCTTCGACACGCTCTGGCAGCCGGGCTACGACCACGCGGGCATCGCGACGCAGAACGTCGTCGAGAAGGAGCTCGTCAAGGAGGGGCTCACCCGGCAGGAGGTCGGCCGCGAGGTCTTCGTCGAGCGAACGTGGGACTGGCTCGAGAAGACGGGCCGCACGATCATGGGCCAGTACCGGCGGCTCGGCTGCTCGCTCGACTACTCGCGCGAGCGCTTCACGATGGACGACGACTACGTGCGCGCCGTGATGACCTTCTTCGTCCGGCTCTGGGATCGCGGCTGGATCTACCGCGCGAACCGGATCGTGAACTGGTGCCCGCATCACTCCACCGCGATCTCCGATCTCGAGGTCGTGCACGAGGAGATGGACGACGAGCTCGTCACGATCCGGTACCCGTTCGCGGACGGCGACGGCTCCGAGGGGATCTCCATCGCCACGGTGCGGCCGGCGACGATCCTCGGCGACGTCGCGGTCGCGGTGCACCCCGACGACCCACGCTGCGCGGCCGCCGTCGGCCGCGAGGTCCTCGTCCCGTACCTCGAGCGGCGCGTTCCGGTGATCGCCGACGAGCGGATCGACCGCGAGTTCGGGACGGGCGCGCTCAAGGTGACGCCCGGACACGACCCGATGGACTTCGAGATCGGCCGCGCGCACGGCCTCCCCGAGCCGACGGTGATCGGCGCTGATGGCCGCATGAACGAGCACGCGGGCGATCTCCAGGGACTCACGCAGGAGGAGGCAGGGGCGCGCATCCTCGCCTGGGCCGACGAGCGCGGGCTCATCGAGAAGCGCGAGTCGTACCGCCACTCGGTCGGCACCTGCGAGCGTTGCCACACGCGCATCGAGCCGCTCATCTCGCTCCAGTGGTGGTGCGCGATGCAGGAGCCGGCCGCGCCCGCGATCGAGGCTCTCCGCGAGCGGCGCGTCCGCTACCACCCCGAGTCGCAGCACCGCTTCGCGATCGCCTCGCTCGAGGAGGCGCCGGACTGGTGCATCTCGCGCCAGCTCTGGTGGGGGCACCAGCTCCCGATCTGGTACTGCCCGGACGGGCATCTCACCGTCCAGGTGGAGGAGCCGACGGAGTGTCGTGAGTGCGCCTCGAGCGCTCTCACACGCGATCCGGACGTCCTCGACACGTGGTTTTCGTCGGCCCTGTGGCCCTACGCGACCCTCGGCTGGCCGGACGAGACGCCCGAGCTCGCCCGCTACTACCCCGGGGACGTCAACTCGACCGCTCGCGAGATCATCCGCCTCTGGGTGAACCGGATGATCTGGACCGGGCTCGAGGTGCTCGATGACATCCCGTTCACGGACTCGATCATCCACTCGACCGTGCTCGCGGTTGACGGCCGGCGCATGTCGAAGAGCCTCGGCACGGGGATCGACCCCATGGATCCGATCGAGGAGTACGGCGCCGATGCGACGCGCTACGGCCTGCTGAAGATCTCCTCGACCCAGGACGTCCGCTTCTCCTACGGCGCGATCGAGGAGGGGCGCAAGCTCGCGATCAAGCTCTGGAACGTCTCGCGCCTGATCTTCCAGAACGCGGAGGGCGTGACGCCGGCGGAGCGCCCGAGCGAGCTCGAGGAGCGTTGGATCCTCGCCCGGATCGACGCGGCACGCGCCGAGCTCGAGGACGCGTGGGCGCGCTTCGACTTCGCCGAGTCCACCGCCACCCTCTACCACCTCGTGTTCGACGACTTCTGCGACTGGTACGCGGAGGCGATCAAGCCGCGGCTCTACGACCGCGACGCAGACGCGACCGCGACCGCGCTCGCCGCGCTCGAGCGGCTGCTCGCGCTGCTTCACCCGGTGATGCCGCACGTGACCGAGGAGATCTGGGCGCAGCTCCCGGCCCGCGCGGCGCGCCTGATCGTGTCCCCGTGGCCGGAGCCGGACGTGCGCTTCGCCCCGGACACGGGCGCGCTCGACCGCGTGCAGGAGGCGGCGCGGATCTTTCGCCGGAGCGGGGTGGAGGTCGAGCTCGCCTCCGACGACGAGCGGCGCATCTTCGCCGCCGTCGTCCGGCCCGACAAAGCACGCGTGGACACGAACCGCGACGCGGAGATCGAGCGCCTGCGCAAGGAGGTCGCGCGCGCCGAGGGGATGCTCGCGAACGAGCGCTTCACCTCGAAGGCGCCCTCCGAGGTCGTGGAGGCCGAGCGCGAGAAGCTCGAGCGCTACCGCCGCGAGCTCGCGGCCCTCGAGGCGTAGGGCGAAGCTCGCCAGGGGCAACGTCGTCGTCGCCCCTACGATTGCCCGCGTGACCGCAACCGACTGGCTGGACTCGCTGAGCCCGTGGCCGCGGGACGGCTTCGGGCTCGAGCGGATGCGCGTGCTCCTTGCCGAGCTCGGCGACCCGCAGGATGCGTACCCCGCGATTCACGTCGTCGGCACGAACGGGAAGTCGACCGCGACGGTCACGATCGAGCAGCTCCTCCTCGCCGAGGGGCTCGCCGTCGGCTCCACGATCTCGCCGCACGTCGCCGGCTGGTCGGAGCGGATCCGTGTGAACGGCGAGGAGGCGGACTTCGAGGAGGCGGTCGGACGGGTACGCGACGCCGCGGAGCGCCTCGGGGCGACGCAGTTCGAGATCGTCACTGCTGCCGCGCTCGCGGCCTTTGCCGAAGCGCGCGTCGACGCTGCGGTCGTCGAGGCCGGGCTTGGAGGGAGGCTCGACGCAACGAACGTCCTCGGCACGCAGGTCGTGCTCCTGACGAGCGTCGGGCTCGAGCACACCGATGTCCTCGGTGCGACGCTGGAAGAGATCGCGCGCGAGAAGCTCGCAGTCGCGCAGGAGGGGAGCATCGTCGTCCTCCCCGACTCGACCTACGCCGACCTCGTCCCCGGGCGCGAGCTCCGGATCGGCGGCGCGCGCGAGGCGGCGGAGGCCTTCCTCGGCCGATCGACCCATGCGGAGGTCGAGGTGGCGCTTCCCGGCAGGCACGAGCGGCGGGAGGGCGAGATCCGGGACGGCGCGCACAATCCCGACGGTGCGCGGTATCTCCTCGAGCAACTTCGTGGCTCGGAGCCACAAGGTTCGCTTCGCGACCACACGATCGTGGTGTCGATTCTCGCGGACAAGGACGCCGACGCGATGCTTCGCGAGCTTCGCCGCGCGGGAACGCGCCTCGTCGCGACGCGGTCGTCGTCCGCGCGCGCTCTCCCCGCGGACGAGCTGGCGCGCGTGGCGAGAGCCCACTTCCCGCACGTCGAGGTCGAGGCGGATCCGTCGGCGGCCCTTCTGCGCGCGCACGAGCTGGGCGAGCCGGTGCTCGTGACCGGTTCGCTGTACCTCCTCGGCGACCTCGCGCAGGCGGAGCGCAGCGCGACGTGACCCGCGTCGGCGAGCGCATCTCCGTGCTCCTCTTCGCCGCGCTCATCGTGGTCGCGATGGTCGGGATCGCGTTCGGGCTCGGGTACCTCCTGGGGAAGCTTCTGCTATGACGGTCGCCACCATGCCGATCGCGCAATCACTCGACTCCGTCGACTGGACGCTCGCCCGCAACCTCGGGATCCTGCTGGTCGTCGTCCTCTGGCTCGCGACCGCCTACTGGGTCTTCAAGGACGCCCGCCGCAGGATCGGCGACGCGTGGCTCATCGGGCTCGCCACGCTGATCGGGCTCTTCCCGCCCTTTCTCGGCCCGATCATCTATCTCTTCTTCCGCCCGCCCGAGTACCTGTCGGACGTCCGCGAGCGAGAGCTCGAGATCCGCGCGATGGAGGAACGGCTCGCCGACCTCGATCGCCGCTGCCCGGTGTGCCGTGCCCGCGTCGAGTCGGGGTACCTCGTGTGCCCCGTGTGCACCACGCGGCTCAAGCAGTCGTGCCCCTCGTGCGGGCAGCCGCTCGAGTCGCTCTGGCAGGTGTGCCCGTACTGTGCGACGGACATCCCGTCGACCCTGCCGGTGCTCGACGAGCTTTCGCTGCGGCCGCGGCGAAGCGAGATCAGCGACTAGCATCCCCGCTCCATGGCCAGGGAGACCACGCTCGTCCTCGTCAAGCCCGACGGCATGCGCCGCGGGCTCGCCGGCGAGGTCGTCGCCCGCGTCGAGCGTCGCGGTCTCGAGCTCAGGGGCGCGCGCCTGCTGAAGATCCCGAAGGCGACGGCCCGCGAGCACTACGCCGAGCACAAGGGGAAGCCGTTCTTCGGCGACCTCGTGAACTTCATCACGTCCGGGCCGGTGCTCGCGCTCGCGGTGAGCGGCGAGTCGGCGATCTCGGTCGTCCGGACGATGATGGGGGCCACGAACCCGCTCGACTCGGCGCCCGGGACGATCCGTGGCGACTTCGCGCTCGAGCTCGGGGAGAACATCGTCCACGGCTCGGACTCGAGGGCGAGCGCGAAGCGGGAGCTCGCGCTCTTCTTCCCCGACGGCCTTGTCTGAGCCGGACTACGTCGCGGAGAACCGCGGCATCTGGGCGGAGTCGAACCGCGAGTACACGGACGCCCAGGCGGATCGTGTCTGGCGCGCGGAGGAGATCACGTGGGGGATGTTCGGCGTGCCCGAGTCGGAGGTCGGCGTGCTCGGCGACGTCGACGGGCTCGATGTCGTCGATCTCGGATGTGGGACCGGCTACTTCTCCGCCTGGCTGGCACGTCGCGGAGCGCGGCCGGTGGGCGTCGACGTCACGCCTGCGCAGCTCGACACCGCCCGCCGTCTCCAGCGGGAGACGAGTCTCGAGTTCCCGCTCATCGAGGCGAGTGCCGAGGACGTCCCGGTGCCTGACGCGAGCTTCGACCTGGCCTTCTCGGAGTACGGGGCGAGCATCTGGTGCGACCCTCACAAGTGGCTGCCCGAGGCGTACCGCCTGCTCCGTCCGGGTGGCCGCCTCGTCTTCCTCTGCTCGAGCCCGCTCGTCATCCTGTGTGCGGTCGAGGAGCCGGACTCCACGTCGGAGACGCTGCAGCGCCCCCAGAGCGGGATGCACCGGACCGAGTGGACGGACGGCGGCATCGAGTTCCACCTCGGCCACGGGGACATGTTTCGTGCCCTTCGGTCCGCCGGCTTCGTCGTCGAGGAGCTGATCGAGCTCTTCGCGCCGGAGGGCTCCGACACGCACGAGTACTACTCCTACGTGACCGCCGACTGGGCACGGAAGTGGCCGACGGAGGAGATTTGGGCGGCGCGCAAACCGGCGTCCTGACCCTCGCGTCGACGAGCCCGCAGCGGAGGGCCATCCTCGATCAGCTCCGGATCCCGTTCGAGGTCGTCGCACCCGACTACGTCGAGGACGACCCGCCCGATGCCGACGCGGCAGAGCTCGTCCGCCGGCACGCGGAGGGGAAGGCGCGCTCTGTCCACGAGGAGGGGCGGGTCACGCTCGGCGTCGACACCACCGTCGTCCTCGACGGGCGCGTGTATGCAAAGCCCGGTGACACGGAACAGGCGCGGCACATGCTGAACGAGCTCTCCGGGCGCACGCACACGGTCGTCTCAGGTCTCTGCCTGCTGGGGCTCGACGAGGAGGTCGTCGTCCACGAGCTCACCGACGTCATGTTCCGACTGCTGACGCCCGAGCTCGTCGCGGCCTACGTGGAGAGCGGGGAATGGGAGGGCCGAGCGGGCGGGTACGCGATCCAGGGCCTCGGCGGGCGCCTCGTCGAGCGGATCGACGGTGACTACTCGAACGTCGTCGGCCTCCCCGCCGCGCTGCTCGTGACGCTCCTCGAGCGGCACGCGCCAAAGCTCCTGCAAACCCGCAGCTAGACTCCGGTCTCCCATGGCCTGGTTCAAGAGTCTCACCGGGTTCGGAGGCCGCGACATGGCCGTCGACCTCGGCACCGCCAACACCCTCGTGTACGTCCGAGGGCGCGGCATCGTGCTCTCGGAGCCGTCCGTCGTCGCCATCGACCAGCGCACGGGCGAGGTGCACGCGGTCGGGGTCGAGGCGAAGCGAATGCTCGGTCGTACGCCCGGCACGATCTCCGCGATTCGCCCGCTCAAGGACGGCGTCATCGCGGACTTCGACGTCACCGAGCAGATGCTCCGGCACTTCATCCAGAAGGTGCACCAGCACCGCTTCGCGCACCCGCGCGTCGTCGTGTGCGTGCCATCGGGAGTGACAGGCGTGGAGAAGCGCGCCGTCGAGGAGGCGACGCTCTCTGCGGGCGCACGCCAGGCCTACCTCATCGAGGAGCCGATGGCTGCCGCGATCGGCGCGGGCCTTCCCGTCGCCGAGCCGACGGGGAACATGATCGTGGACATCGGCGGCGGCACGACCGAGGTGGCCGTCATCTCGCTCGGCGGCATCGTCGTCTCGCAGAGCATGCGCGTGGGCGGCGACGAGATGGACGAGGCAATCGTCAACCACATCAAGAAGGAGTACAAGCTGCTCGTCGGCCAGCAGACCGCGGAGGAGATCAAGCTGGAGGTCGGCTCCGCCCACCGGTTGAAGGAGGAGCTACAGGCGGAGGTGCGCGGCCGCGACATGCTCACGGGCCTGCCCAAGACCGTCATCATCTCCTCCGAGGAGATCCGGCGCGCCCTCGACGAGCCGGTGACCCAGATCATCGACGCGATCAAGTCGACGCTCGACAAGACGCCGCCCGAGCTCGCGGCGGACATCATGGACCGGGGGATCGTCCTCGCGGGCGGCGGAGCACTTCTCCAGGCGCTCGACGAGCGCATCCGCTCCGAGACACAGATGCCGGTGCACCTCGCCGAGAGCCCGCTCACCTGCGTCGCGGTGGGCTCGGGCCGGAGCCTCGAGGAGTTCGACGTGATCCACCGCTCGAATCGCAGCCGCGCTCGTCGAAACGGCCTGCTGCGCTCGTGACCTGAGCCTCCGGGCGGCCGATCCACCGCGGCCAGGTGGCCAGGCGCAACGGCAGCGAGCGTTCGCGCCACGTTAACCGAGGCGTGTACGTGCCGGATGTGGCGGAGGGCGCCGGTACACTGGCCCGTCGTGCCCAGGGAACGCAGCGCGCGATCGGGCGCGCTGGGCGTGACCGTCCGGCGCGTCCCGTCCAACCCGTCGAGCTCACGTGGCTCAGGATCGCTCCGGCGCCGCCTCGTCGTGGGTCTGCTCGTGCTTGCCTCCCTGATCCTCATAACGCTCTCGTTCAGATCCGGCGAGAGCGGGGCGATCGCCCAGGTCGAGTCTGCGGGTTCCACGGTCCTCCGACCCGTTGCGGTCGGCGTCGAGAGGGTCGCCCAGCCGTTCCGCGACGCCTACGCGTGGACGAACGAGCTGTTCACGGCCCGGTCGGAGGCAGATCGGCTGCGGACGGAGAACCGTGACCTCCGGCAACGTGCCATCCAGAGCGAGTTCGCCGTGCGAGAGAACGAGTATCTACGCGGCCTACTCGCGTACGTCGACGGGCCGCGCTTCCCCACCGACTTCGACCCGGTAGCCGCCGAGGTCATCGGGCGTCCCGACAACGCGTTCGCCCAGGCTGTCGTCGTCGCCGTGGGGTCGCGTGACGGCGTTCGCGTCAACGACCCGGTCGTCACCGCGGACGGTCTCGTCGGCCTCGTGGTGCGCGTGAGCCCGCGCACGGCACGCGTCCAGCTGCTCACCGACCCGCGAGCCGCCGTGTCGGCGCTCGACCTCCGGACGGAGGCGCCGGGGATCGTCCGGCACGCGCGCGGAACGCGCGAGACGCTCGTCCTCGACCGGGTACGCAAGCGCGACCGCGTGGAGATCGGTGATGAGATCGTGACGGCTGGCTGGCGGGTCGGGTTGCTGACCTCCCTGTACCCGAAGGGCATTGCCATCGGGACGGTCACCAGCGTCGGACAGACGGACACGGACCTCTACCAGCAGATCCAGGTCGACCCGTACGTCGACCTCGGCTCGCTCGATGCCGTTCTCGTCCTCGTCCCCAAGGAGCGAACGTCGTGAGCATCGGTCTCGTCCTTCGAGCATCCGCGGTCGTCTTCGCCGCCGCGATGCTGCAGGTCGTGATCGTCTCCTCGCTGACGATCGGCCGAGGCGCGCCCGACCTCTTGCTCGTGACTGTCGTCTCGCTCGGGTTGCTCCGCGGTGCGACCGTCGGTGCGTTCGCCGGCTTCGGAGGCGGATTCATCGTGGACGTCGTCACGCTCGACACGCTCGGTGTGTCGTCGCTCGTCCTGACGCTCGCGGGGTTCTGGGCCGGCCGCTACGGGGAGACGACCGCGCACGGGCGGCGGCTGCCGCCGCTCGTCGCCGTCGGCTCGATCACGGTGCTGGCTGCCGCGTTCGCGGTCGTCCTCCGGTTCCTGCTCGGCGAGGAGGTCGTCGCGCAACACGCGCTCGTCACGACGCTCGTTCCGACGCTCCTGCTCAACCTGGCGATCGCGCTACCGGTGTTCGCGTGCGTGCGTGCGATCGTCCACGTGCGGTCGGGCTCGTCGGCGGTCACGGAGGTGGAGCTCGTTGCCTGACACCGGCCAGAGCCCGTACGACGAGCGCCGGCAGTCGTCCGATCGCTTCCTCCCGCCCGACCCGCGGGTGCGCGAGCCGCACCGCTTGACGCCGCAGCTCGCCCTCCGGGTGGGCGTCCTGGGCATCGTCGCCCTGCTCGTGTTCGGCGTGCTCTTCGCCCGCCTCTGGTCGCTGCAGATCCTGTCGGGCGACGAGTACCTCAATGCTGCTCAGAACAACCAGCTCCGCCTCATTCGCCTCGAGGCACCGCGAGGGCCGATCCTCGACCGCAACGGACGCGTCATCGTGTCGAACGTCGCCGGGACCGCGGTCAAGCTCTGGGTCGGCGACATGCCCGAGCAGGGACGGCTCGCGCTGGTCCGGCAGCTCGCGGTGGTTCTCGGGGTCCCGGCGAAGGAGCTCGCCCGCGAGGTGGACGAGCGCCGCTCGGATCCCTTGACCCCGATCACGGTGAAGACGTCCGTGGGGGAGGCGCAGGTCAACTATCTCTACGAGCATCGCGCCGAGTTCCCCGGTGTGGAGATCGTGCAGACGTACCTGCGGCACTACCCGTACAAAGCGTTCGCCGCACAGCTCCTCGGCTACGTCGGCGAGATCTCCCCAGACGAGCTCGACCGTTTGCGGAAGGAGGGCTACCGCGGCGGTGACCGGATCGGCAAGACCGGGGTCGAGGCCGCGTACGACTCGCAGCTACGTGGTGTCCCCGGGCTGGCGCAGATCAGGGTCGACTCGCGCGGCCGCCCTCAGAGCACGCTCGAGGCCCGGCAGGAGGCGCGGGCAGGGAATGCGCTCAGACTCACGATCGACGTTCGCGTCCAGCGTGCAGCCGAGGAGGCGTTGCGGTACGGGATCGACCTCGCGAAGCAGAACGACAACTGGGCGGCGAACGGCGGCGCCATCGTTGCTCTCGACCCGCGCGACGGAGCCGTGCTCGCGATGGCGTCCTCGCCCTCCTACAAGCCGTCCGTCTACGTGGGAAAGATCGACCGCCGAAAGCTCGCTCCTCTGCTCGACGAGGAGGCGGCCCGGCGCGCGAACTACCCGGGAGTGAACCGGGCGATCGCGGGGCTGTACCCACCAGGGTCGACCTGGAAGCCGGTGACCGCCCTCGCCGGGATGCAGGAGCACGTCTTCTCGGCGTATGACTCGCTGCAGTGCACGCCCGTCGCCTACTACGGGCTCGACAGGCAGAAGTTCCGCAACTGGAACCCGTACACCAACCGGTCGATGACGCTCCCCGAAGCGCTCGCCGAGTCCTGCGACACGTACTTCTACGAGATCGGGAACCACTTCTACGAGCAGGGCTCGGAGGGTCGAGTCCGCATGCAGCAGTGGGCGCGGAAGTTCGGCTTCGGCGCGCCCACGGGCCTCGACATCGCTGGCGAGGCGGAGGGTCTCGTGCCGACCCCGGAGTGGCGGAGGCGGACCTTCGACAGCGACTGGGACCGCGCCTGGAACCCCGGTGACTCGATCCAGTTCACCATCGGCCAGAAGGACCTCCTGGTGACGCCGCTGCAGATGGCCGCCTTCTACGCGATGCTCGCGAACGGGGGCAACGCCGTCACCCCACACCTCGTCTCGAGCGTCGAGCATCCGGGATCGCAGGGGTCTCCGCGACTCGTTCTCCGGCGGTTCGCACCGAAGCCGCCGCAGCCCGCCGGCGTCGATCCGTCGGCGCTCGCGGCCGTCCGCGACGGGCTCTGGCGGGCCACGCATTCGATCAACGGCACCTCGTCCGGCGTGTTCGCGAACTACGAGATCCCGATCTCCGGCAAGACCGGGACGGCCGAGAAGGTCGTGCCTCTGCCTGGCTACCCGAGCGACCACCTCGAGGATCAGTCCTGGTGGTGCGGGTGGGGCCCGTCGGAGTCCGCGCGCCTCGTCGTCTGCGCGCTGATCGAGAACGGCGGGCACGGATCGGCCGCGGCCGCGCCCGCCGCGCTCCGGGTCTTCGAGCGGTTCTTCAACAAGAAGGCTCCGCCCGCGCAGCTGGTGAACACGGACTGATGATCGAGCTCGCACAGGCCAGGACGACGACCGCGAGGCGCCGTGCCGAGGCGGCTCCGATCGCGTTCCTCCGGAGGCTGGACTGGATCCTGCTGGCGGCGGCCTTCGCCCTTGCCGGGTACGGCCTCTGGGTCGTCGCAGGCGTCACCCGCTACGACGTTCCGGGGGACGAGAGCTACTACGTGATGCGCCAGGCGATCGCCCTCGGCATCGGGCTCGTAGGCTTCGCCGTGGCGACGCTCGTGCCGGTCGACGTTGCCCGGCGGCACTGGCGGGTCGTGTACGGAGCGACGCTCGCGCTGATGGTCGTCGTGTTCGTCGCGGCGGAGGCGATTCGCGGGTCGAAGCGCTGGCTCGACCTCGGCGTGATCCAGTTCCAGCCCTCGGAGCTCGGGAAGGTGCTGTTCGTCCTCGCGATCGCAGGCTTCCTCGTCGAGCGCGCAGGAAGGGTTGCTCGGTGGAGGACGCTGCTCGCGGCGCTCGGCCTTGCCGCGGTGCCCATCCTGCTCGTCTTCCTCCAGCCCGACCTCGGGACGGCTCTCGTGTACGCGGCGGCCCTCCTCGCGGTCCTCTTCTTCGTTGGCGTGCGCTGGCGGCAGCTCGTCGCGCTGCTCGCGCTCGGTGCGCTCGGCATCGCCTCCGTGCTCTGGTTCCTGCCGAGCGCCGGCATCCAGGTGCTGAAGCCCTATCAGGCCGCGCGGCTCACGCTCGACCCCGGCGCAGACCCGGGCGGGGTGACCTACAACCTCAACCAGTCGATCACCGCGGTCGGCTCGGGCGGGCTCACCGGTCGAGGCGTCTTCGGGGCGAGCCAGACGAAGCTCGACTACCTGCCGGAGCATGCGACCGACTTCGCCTTCGCATCGCTCGCCGAGCAGAGAGGCTTCGTCGGCTCCTCCATCCTCCTGCTCCTGTACCTGCTCGTCGTCTGGCGCGGTCTGCGCGTCATCACCGTCGCGAGCGACCTCTACAGCGCCGCGGTGGCCGGGGGCCTCGTGTTCGCGTTCCTCTTCCAGGTCTTCGTGAACGTGGGGATGACGATGGGCATCGCCCCCGTCACGGGGATCCCGCTTCCGTTCGTCACGGTCGGGGGCTCCGCGATCGTGGCGAGCCTCGTGCTCGTCGGCGTGCTGCAGAGCATCCATGTCCGCGGCCAGGACGGGAGAGGCCTACCGTGAACCTCGCTGGGGTCACGCCGCTCGTCGGCGAGGCGACGAGCGCCTGGAAGGCCGTCCAGGGCGCAACCGGCCACGGTTCCATGGGCGGAGTCGCGGTCAGCGGCGTCCTCGCCGAGCAGCTCGCGCGTGAGCTCGGCGACGGCGCGGAGCCCGGCGTCGTCCATGTGGTCGACGCGCCGCCCTCGGGCGCCGCGGTTGCGGTTCGGGTGATCGCGGCCGCTCCGACCGAGGACGACGAGCGGTTCGTCTCCGCCGTGGATTCCGTCGGAACTCCCGTCGTCGTCGTGCAGCTCTGGCCTCAGGCCGACTGGACGCCCCCGTTCGTCCTCTCCCCGCATGTCGTGGAGTGCCGGGCCGGCGAGGGATTCCCGGTCGCCGTCATCGCCTCGCGGATCGCCGAGGCCGTGGAGCGCGCACCGCTCCTCGCTGCGCGCGTGCCGACCCTGCGTGGAGCGGTCGGGTCGCGCTCGGTTTACGAGTCGGTCGCCCGGACCTCGCTACTCGCGCTGACCGGGCGCTCGCGACCGGCGATCACGCTCGAGCAGCTGCGGCTCGTCTCGCGTCTTCGGTCGCTCGAGCTGGGCGCCACGGAGCACGAAGCGAGGCCGACGCTGGCTGCCACGGCCGCAGCGCTGGTCGGCTCCGGGTTCGCACTGCGTGCGATCGCACGCTCGGGGCGGCGAGTGCTGCCGGCACCGATGGTGAACGCCGCGGTCGCGGCAGCGGGAACGTGGGCGCTCGCTGAAGCGCTTCGGCGCATCGGGTCCCGTTCCGGTCGCTGACGCACGGCGCACGGTGTCGTCCGGGGCAGGTCCTAGGATGCGCGCCGTCGACGCCGATGGGAGAGACGATGCCGAACACGGAGCTCGCGGAGGAACTGCTTCAGCTCGAGGAGGCCGACGCGTGGTTCGAGTACCTCGAGTCGACGCGCGGCCAGTCGGAGAAGCGCTATGCAGAGTTGGAGCCCTGGGCCTGGGCGCGCCTTTCGCAGCGTCTTCGCGGAGTACGCGCTCGGCGGTCGCGGCTCCGTCCTGCCGCAGCGTGAAACAGGAGCATAGTCTCCTGCTGATAGCCTAGGGCCAGGCTCATGGCCGTCCGTTTCACCATCCGCAGCGCGATCGAGGAGACGCCGCCGGCGTCTTTCTTCTCGCGCGCGATCTACAGAGGAGACCTACACCTTGGCATTGCGCTGGTTCCGAATCGGGAAGAAGCAGGACGAGAGCGCCGCTGCGAGCGGCGAGGTACGCGAAGAGACGCCGCCTGAGGCGAAAGCCGTCGAGGCGCCACCAGCACCCGCGGCCGAAGAGGCCACGGGGCAACCGAAGAAGAGACGCCGTCGCGGTAGCCGCGGAGGTCGGGGCCGGAAGAAGCCCGGTGCCGCAGCCGCAGAGGCCGACGGAGATCCCTCGACCGGCGGGAAGGCCGAGAAGGAAGAGTCGGCCGGAAAGGCCGCGAAGGCCGAGAAACCGAAAGAGGCCGGCACCTCTCGCGGGCGTCCCGAGCGGAAGCCCGAGCGCAAGACGAGCCGTGCGGGGCGGAAGCGCGCACCGACGAAGCGGGCGCCTCTTCCCACTGCGAAGCGGGAGCTCGTCATCTCGGTGGACGTTGGCGAGCAGCGCGTGGCGATCCTCGAAGACGATCGCGTGGCCGAGGTGTACCTCGAGCGGCCGGAACGGCGGTCGATCGCGGGGAACATCTACCTCGGCGTCGTCGACAACGTGCTCCCGGGGATGGAAGCCGCATTCGTCGAGATCGGCCTCGAGAAGAACGGCTTCCTGTACGTGGACGAGATCGTCGGCCCGGAGCTCGAGGGCCGGAAGGGCGCCCGCAAGATCCAGGACCTGATCAAGCGCGGCGAGACCATTCTCGTTCAGGCCGTCAAGGACCCCATGAAGTCCAAGGGCGCGCGGCTGACGACCGAGATCTCGCTTCCGGGCCGCTACCTCGTGTTCGTGCCGAGCGGCGAGGGCTCGGGGGTCTCGCGCCGGCTCGAGGACGACGAGCGCACTCGTCTGAAGGACATCCTCAAGGGCCTCGACGCGAAGGGCGGAGGCATCATCGTCCGCACGGCCGCGGAAGGCGCCTCGGCGGAAGACATCGAGCGCGACCTCGTGTTCCTGCAGCGCCTGTGGAAGAACATCCAGGCGAAGGCCAAGACGGCGTCGGCGCCCTCGCTCGTCTACGAGGAGGCAGAGCTACCGCTCCGGATCGTGCGCGACCTCTTCGCCGGCGACTTCGTCGGCGCCCAGATCGACGACGACCGCACGTTCCGGCGCATCGTCAGCTACCTCAAGAAGACCTCGCCGCACATGATCGAGCGGGTGCACCGCTATCGCGAGAAGGAGCCGCTCTTCGAGACGTTCGGCGTGGAGAAGGAGATCACCTCGACGCTCGATCGTCGCGTTGACCTTCCGTCAGGGGGCTACCTCATCTTCGACTACGCCGAGGCGTTCACGGTGATCGACGTCAATACGGGCCGCTTCGTCGGCTCGCGCGCCAAGGGCTCGTCCGGGCGGCTCGAGGACACGATCGTCAAGAACAACCTCGAGGCAGTGAGCGAGGTCGTGCGGCAGCTTCGCCTCCGGGACATCGGTGGGATCATCGTCATCGACTTCATCGACATGGCGAATCCGAAGAACCGCCAGACCGTGGAGGAGGCGCTGCGCACGGAGCTCGAGCGCGATCGGACGAAGACCTACGTCGTCGAGATCTCCCCGCTCGGGCTCGTCGAGATGACGCGGCAGAACGTCACCGAGGGCCCACGCGAGATCCTCACCGTCAAGTGTGCGACCTGCGCGGGCGACGGGTTCGTCGTGTCGGACGCGACGCATGCCCTCGAGGTGGAGCGGAAGCTGAAGACTGTGGCCAAGGGCTCGCGCGTCCAGGCGTTCCGCGTGGCGGTCCACCCTCGCGTCCTCCCGATCCTCGTCGGTGCGGGAGGAGCCCGCCTCGACGCGCTCGAGAAGGCCACGCGTCGCCGCTTCTACCTCGTCCCCATGACCGCCCACGGGCACGTCCACCTCGACCACTTCGAGGTGCTCGAGCAGGGCAAGGTCGAGGCGCTTCGCCCCGAGTCGCCGATCGAGGAAGGTGCGCCGCTGGAGCTCAAGCTGGTCGAGGTCGGGCTGTACGACGCCACGGCCGCGGTCGGCAAGGTCGACGGCGCCGAGGTCGTCGTCGCCGGCGCTGCGAAGCTCGTCGGGAAGAAGGTCAAGGTTCACGTCGGCCGTGTGCTCGACGGCGTCGCGTTCGCGATGCTCGAGGACGCAGCGGCTCAGCCGACACCCGTCACGTTCGAGGCCGAGGCGGAGAAGCCCACGCGCGCGCCCAGCCGCAAGAAGGACGTGGCGGCGAAGGACGACGCCGAGGGGGTAAGCGAGGCCGAGGTGGCGCTTTCGACCGACGACGCGTCCGAGCCCGAGCTCGAGCTCGAGGAGCCCGAGCCCCTCGCGGAGATCGCTGCCGCGGACGAGGGCGGTGACACCGAGACTGCAGCTGACGGGACGCCGAAGCCGAAGAAGCGGACACGTCGAGGCTCGCGGGGCGGGAAGGGCCGGAAGAAGCCCACTGCCGACGCTGCGGTCGGCGAGCCGGCGCCCGAGCCCGCCAAGACGACGGGCCGCAAGCCGGCCCCGAGGATCCATGTCCCGTCCTCCGAGCCCGCATCGGACACGGCCGCGGCGGCGGTCGATGTCGAGCCCGAGGATCTCGCGCCGTCCGAAAGCGCGGCGGAGAGTGCGGACGACGCGACCAACGGCACGCCGAAGAAGAAGCGAACGCGCCGTGGAACTCGCGGCGGGCGCAGGCGCAAGAAGCCGGTAGCGAACGCCGACGCTCCCTCCGAGCTCGCCGTCGAGTCGGATGTCGAGGCGGTGGCAGAGGGTGTCGAGGCAGCAGCTGAGACCGAGGGGCTCGAGGACGCGGGGGTGCCGGAATACGTGCCGATGTCCGAGTGGATCGAGGACTTCGACGCGCGCGCGGAGCGGGCCCGATGATCGTCCGTCCGCTATCATCCCGTGGCTCGCGGGCGCCCGTGCCCGCGTTTCTCACGCAGTAGCGACATCCAGCGGAGCACGACGTGACGTACGCAATCATCGAAGTCGGTGGCAAGCAGTACCGCGTTCGCGAGGGCGAGCGGCTGCTCGTCGACCGCCTGGCCGCGGACGAGGGAGCGACGTTCACTCCGAACGTCCTGCTGGTCGGCGGCGGTGACGCCCCCGTGCTCGACCCGCAAGGCGGCGCGGTCACCGCGAAGGTGCTCGGTCCCGTCAGGGGGCCGAAGATCCGCATCGGCAAGTACAAGAAGCGCACGGGCTACCGGCGCCACACGGGCTTCCGCGCATCGCTCACGCAGATCGAGATCGAGTCCATCGGCGCGAAGACGGCGCGGGCCGCCGCCGCGAAGAAGAAGCCGGCAGAGCCGGCCCCGGAGCGTGCGGAGACGAAGCTTGCCGCGACGTCGCCCGGAGCGGAGGCGTTGCCGACCGGCTACGCCGAGATGACGGTGGCGGACATCAAGAGCGCCGCGGGCTCGTGGGATCGCGACGCGCTCGACGCTGCGGTCGCGCACGAACGCGAGCACGGGAAGCGGAAAGGCGCGTTCGCGGCACTCGAGGCTGCGATCGCTGGGAAGGAGGGGGAGTCCTAATGGCTCACAAGAAGGGTCTCGGCTCGTCGCGGAACGGTCGCGACTCCCAGGCGAAGCGTCTCGGCGTCAAGGTCTTCGCGGGCCAGCCGGTGAGGACGGGGATGATCATCGTGCGCCAGCGCGGCACCCGCTTCCGGCCCGGTCCCGGCGCCGGTCTCGGGCGAGACGACACGATCTTCGCGCTCCGCGACGGCACCGTCGAGTTCAGGCGCTCGGGCGACAAGCGCTACATCTCGGTCGCTGCCGCCCCGTAGGGGCGAGGCTTGCCTCTCCCGTCGAGGACGGCGGCGGAGAACGACGGTCTCGCGCTGACGCGGGGTTGACATGCCATTCCACGATCGCGCCCAGATGCACGTCGAGGCAGGCCGCGGCGGAGACGGCGGGCTGAGCTTTCGCCGCGAGAAGTACGTCCCGCGGGGCGGTCCCGACGGAGGCGACGGCGGCCGAGGCGGCGACGTCGTCGTGGTCGCGAACCCAGCCCTACGCGATCTCTCGACGCTACGCCGTGTCCGCGTCGTCCGGGCGGACCGGGGCGGCAACGGACGGGGGAGTCGCAAGCACGGTGCGGACGGCCGTACGGTGGAGGTCGTCGTTCCGGTCGGGACACAGATCGCCGATGTGGAGGGAGGCCAGCTCGCGGACCTGGCGCACGACGGAGCGCGCTTCGTCGCTGCACGGGGCGGCTCGGGAGGTCGGGGCAATGCGCGCTTCGCCACGCCCACCCGTCAGACGCCCCGCTTCGCAGAGACGGGGCTTCCCGGCGAGGAAGGCGATCTCGTCCTGCGGCTCAAGCTCGTCGTCGACGCTGCGCTGGCCGGGCTGCCGAACGCCGGGAAGTCGTCTCTCCTGCGGCGCATCTCGAATGCGAAGCCGAAGGTCGCGAGCTATCCCTTCACGACGATCGAGCCCGTTCTCGGCACCGTCGACGGGCCGGACGCACGACAGCTCACCGTCGTCGACGTCCCCGGCCTGATCGAAGGCGCAGCGGACGGGGCGGGCCTCGGACACGAGTTTCTCGCGCACCTCGAGCGAGCCCGGGTGCTCGTCCACGTGATCGACGCCTCGGAGGGGTCCCCGGAGGAGCGCTTCCGGACGATCGACCGCGAGCTCGAGGCGTACGGTGCCGGGCTTGCGGACCGGCAGCAGATCGTCGTGCTGAACAAGGTCGACCTGCTCGAAGCGCCCCCGGAGCTCGAGCTCGCGGACGATCGCGTCGTCGCCGTCCTGGCCGCTTCGTGTGCGACCGGAGTCGGGATCGACGAGCTCCGGCGCCGCCTGTTCGAGCTCTGCCCCGTGGAGAGCCCTGCTCCCGTCGTCGAGGAGGCGATGCCGGAGTTCCTCGAGTACCGGCCTCGCGCTGCCCGCGGCCCGCGCTTCCGCATCCTCCGCACCGATCGGGGGTTTCGCGTCGTGGGCACCCCTCCGCCGCGCGACGAGCTCGAGGAGGCGCTGAGGAAGATCGGCGTCAAGCCGGGAGCGGAGGTCGAGGTCGCCGGCGAAGAGCTCGAGTGGAGCGAGTGACGCTCGGGATCCTCGGCGGCGTGTTCGACCCGCCTCACAACGGGCATGTCGCGCTCGCTCGCGCCGCAATCGCGCAGCTCGGCCTCGACCGGCTGCTCGTCCTCGTCGTCGCCGACCCGGGACACAGGGGCGTCGAGACGCCGGCCGAGACCCGCCTGGAGCTTGCGCGCCTCGCCTTCGCTGACGTCGCCGGCGCGAACGTCGAGCTCGACCCGCACCCGCGAACGGTCGACTCGCTCGAAGCGCGAGCGCTCGACGACCCGGTCTTCGTGATCGGGGCCGACGAGCTCGTCGACTTCCAGCGGTGGAAGCGCCCGGAGCGGGTGCTCGAGCTCGTGCGGCTCGGCGTTGCCCGACGCCCCGGGGTCTCGGACAGCACGCTCGCCTCGGCTCTCGCGAGTCTGCCCGCTTCAGACCGCGTGGTGTTCTTCGAGCTCGAGCCGACGGCGGTCTCCTCGACCGACGTGCGCGCTCGTCTGGCGCACGGTGAGCCGATCGAAGATCTCGTCCCGGAGCGCGTCGCCCAGGAGATCGCCCGCCTGGGCCTGTACCGGGACTCCGAGTAGACTGACCGTGAGCACCGGAGGAGACGAGACCGAACTGACCCCGCTCGAGCAAGCACGCCGAACCGCCGCTCTCTGCCAGGAGAAGCTGGCGACCGACGTCACCATCCTCGACATGCGCGGCGTCTGCGATTTCACGGACTTCTTCGTGATCGCGACCGGCCGCAACGAGCGCCAGACGAAGGCGATCTACGACGAGGTCGCCGGCGTGTTGAAGAAAGAGCACCGGATTCTCCCGCGCGCGAGCGCGGGCATTGCCGAGGCGACGTGGATCGTCGCCGACTACCTCGACGTCGTCCTGCACCTCTTCACCCCGGAGACGCGCGGCTACTACCGGCTCGAGGACCTCTGGAGCGACGTGCCGGCGATCGAGCTCGAAGCCGCGACCGCCTAGTGTTGGCCGATTCGTAAACTGGTCTTCTGGTCGTGCTGACGACCGACCAGAAGGGCGCCGCCGCAGAGCTCGCGATCGCGCATGTCGCTGCGGACTTGGGTATCGGTGTCCTCAAGCCCCTTACCGAGGGTGAGCGTTACGACCTGATCTTCGATCTGCGACCAGGGCTTATCCGTGTGGAGTGCTAGTGGGCGGCGCTTGTAGGCGACGTGCTAGTGGTCGCTCCGGGAAGTACGCCACCCCTTCGCGCGGCTGCGAACACATCGCATGCCGTCGTCCTCGGTCGGCCACATACCTTCTGGTATGCGGCCTCCCTGCGTCCTAGGTGTATGTCCCAGGGAGGTTGTTGACGCGCTGCAGAGGCGCGAGACCTCCTAGAGCGCGGTGCGGACGGAAGCGATTGTAGAAGTCGAGCGCCGAAGGTAGGGCTGCCAGACGCTCTGCCTCGTGCGCGTAGGGAAAGGCATACGCCCAGCGCTCGAGCATGGTGCGAATGAAGCGCTCAGCCTTGCCGTTGGTCTGCGGCCGATAGGCACGCGTCTTCTTCACCACGATCTGACGGCCTGCACACGCGTCGGCCCAGCGGCGCTTGAAGCACGAGCCGTTGTCGGTGAGCACGCGCTCCACGGCGATGTCGTAGGCGCCGTAGAAGGCGACGAGCTCATCGAGGAAGGCGGTCGAAGAGTCCGAGGTCTCGTCGGGATAGACCGAGGCGAAGGCGAGCCGCGTGTGGTCGTCGATCGCCACGTACAGGTACTGGTAGCCGGCGCCGGACGAGCGCCTCGAGCGATCGCCGGTCACCCGATGGCCAGGTCGCACGATCCGGGCGAGCTTCTTGACGTCGACGTGCACGAGCTCTCCCGGGCGCTCTCGCTCATAGCGGACGACTCGCTCGCGCGCCTGGGGCACGACAAGCCGCGAGCGGCCGTGCCGGCGAAGGACTGCGTGCACGGTCGAGGCGGCGATACCGAGCGCCCAGCCGATCACGTGCGGGCCTTCGCGAAGCTCGGCGCGTGCGCGCAGGATCGCCTGCTCGAGGGTTGGCGCAGTCCGCCTCGGTGAGCGCAGTGGCCGGCTCGAGCGATCCCGTAGCGACTCGCCTCGCCGCCGGCGGTTGACCCACTTCGATGCCGTCTGCCGCGAGCAGCCGACCACGAGCGCCGCAGCGCTGATCGTCAGACCGGTCGCGACGAGATCGCAGACACGCTGACGCTGTCTGACGGTCAGAACCGCATTTGCATGAAGATCCATAAGAGCCCTCCTTCGGATGTGACTTGGACAAGCCGCACCCTAGGAGGGCTCTCTGCTATCTCAGAGCGTCAACAACGTGTCTGGGAACTACACCTAGGCCTGCTCGGTTCTCGCCGGCGAATGGGCACCGGACTTCCCGGAGAGACCACTAGGAAGAAGAAGCGCCTGCGCCGGCCGCGAGCTTCGCGGCCTGTGACTTCTTGCGCGCTGCGGTATTGCGGTGGAGCGCGCCTCGCGCCGTCGCGCGGTCGATCATGCGGACGAGCTCGCGATGCTCCGCCGC
>JAWOIV010000007.1:0-8182 GCA_046484465.1 Gaiellaceae bacterium | reverse complement strand
TAGGAAAGGCGACCTCGTGCTGAAGGAAGGAACTCTTTTGGATGTCAGGCATATTCCGGTTATGGCTTCGGTGGGTGCTGTTTGGGCCCCGGTGTATAAAAGGCCCCAAGTGGCTGTTCTGGCAACCGGAACTGAACTGGTTGAACCTGACCAGGTACCCGGGAAATCTCAAATACGGAACTCCAACGCTGCCCAGACCGCTGCCCAGCTGGGCAGGCGGATAGACCTCCTCCTCATCGGGCATGCGGGATGCCCTGTCTTCCACCATCCGAGGGATTTACTCCGAGCGCCGTGCGAGGCATAAAGCTCGGCGGAGGCGGTGCCGATCTGGTTTGACGTGGCGTCCGGACGTGCGTGTCGGAAGGACGGGGCTGCGCCGCGCGACGGCGAGGCCGGCTACGCGCTGTTCGAGCTCCTCGTCGTGCTCTCGATCCTCGGCCTGGTGATGGTGGGGCTGACCACCGCGTTCGCGGCGGGCCTGGGCTCAGAGGCCGGCGCCATGAGGCGCGCGACGGCGCAGGAGAACACCCGCATGGCGCTCTCCCGCATGCGAACCGACATCCACTGCGCAAGTGCGGCACCCGCGCCGGAGGCGAACCCCTATGGCGGTTTTACCCTGACGCTGACCCAGTCTCCGAACGCGTGCCCGTCCGTCACCACGACCTCGTCGGGTGTGCAGTGGTGCACGATCCCGTATCCCGGCTCGACGATCCGGTGGCAGCTCTTCCGCTTCCTCGGCACCCTCCTCGCCGACTGCGGAGGAAGCGCCGCCTCGACACTGCTCGTCGACTACGTCGCCGAGCCTCTCGGCGGCTGGCCGGCGCACGCGGGCACGACCCCGGAGCCCGGCACGTGGGTCGGCAATCTCTGGCCGACCGCGCCGAGCTGCCCGACCGGGAGCCTCCCGACGGTCGCGGTCACCATCTCGATGAACGTCGATCCGCTCAACCGGCCCAACGAGCGGTACCAGCTCGGGGACACGATCGCCCTGCGTAACGCGCTCCGCTGCCCGTAGCAGGCGAGACGCTTCTAGAGAACTCGTTTCGAAACGAAGCCTCGAGCCCTCGGAACGCGCTGGGCGTGCACGCTGCGGCGTCCTCGGTTGCCCCGATGCGTCTCGTATCGGGGCTCCCTGCGTCCCTGCATCGCACCCGCCCATCCCGCCCCGCCGACGAAGCGTCACTCCGAAACGGGTTCTAAAGGCGCCCCCGCGCGCTGCCGATTCAGGGGCTGTCCATGGATCTCAACGCCGTACTCCGGCTCGGTGTCGAAGCAGGCGCCAGCGACATCCACTTCAAGCTCGGCCAGCCGCCGATGCTGCGCGTGGACGGTCAGCTCGCTCCTGCCCCAAAGCTTCCGCTGGTGGGCGAGCCCCAGCTCGACATCATCCTCGACAAGCTCTCGCTCATGGCTCCCCGACGTCGAACGCTCTTCGACGAGACGGGCGAGCTCGACGTCGCCTACGTCGACGCGGGGCTGCCGCGTTTTCGCGTGAACGGCTTTCGGCAGCGCGGATCCGTGTCGTTCGCCTTCCGCGTCATCCCGAGCTCGATCCCGAGCTTCGAGGACCTCGGCCTCCCCCCGGGCGTGTCGCGCCTCGCGGGCGAGCAGCGCGGGCTCGTGCTCGTGACGGGCGCGACCGGCTCGGGGAAGAGCACGACGCTCGCGGCCATCATCGACCACATCAACCGCACGCGACGGCTGCACATCGTGACGATCGAGGACCCGATCGAGATCCTGCACGGCGACCGGGGCTGCATCGTGAACCAGCGCGAGGTGGGCCTCGACACCGAGAGCTTCCACCAGGCCCTCAGGCGCGTGCTGCGACAGGATCCGGACGTCATTCTCATCGGCGAGCTCCGTGACACTGAGACGGCCGAGGTCGCCCTCCATGCCGCCGAGTCGGGCCACCTCGTCTTCTCGACGCTCCACACGGTCGACGCTGCCGAGACGATCGGCAGGCTGGTCGAGTTCTTCCCGCCCGAGAAGCAGGCGCTCGTCGTCTCGACGCTCGCCGGCGTCCTGCGGGGCGTGATCGCCCAGCGGTTGCTTCCTCGGACCGACGGCGGCCGCGTTCCCGCGGTCGAGGTGATGGTCGCCAACGCACGCATCGCGGAGCTCATCCGCGAGCGGCGCGTCCACGAGATCGGCGAAGCGATCGACGAGGGCGAGTTCTTCGAGATGCAGTCGTTCTCGACCGCGCTCGTGGATCTCGTGCTGCGCGGCCTCGTCGACGCCGAGACCGCAGCCGACGCGGCGACCAACCGCCACGACTTCCTGATCGACCTCGAGCGTGCTCAGAAGTCCGCGCGAGCCGCTCAGGCTGCCGACGCGCGCGCGAACGGTGAGTCCTCCGACGAGGACGAGGACGCGCTCCCGGCACTCCGCATCGCGGGGTCGTGACCGCCATGGCGGAGTTCCTCTCGTGAACGCCTCCGCTGCTGCGTTCGCAGTCCTGCCGGCGCTCGCTCTCGGCAGCTTCCTGAACGTGGTCGCAGCCCGCGTCCCGGAGCGCCGCTCGATCATCCGGCCGCCGTCCTCCTGTGGGAGCTGCGGCGTCGAGATCCGGTGGCGGGACAACATCCCGGTTCTCTCGTACGTCCTGCTGCGCGGGCGCTGCCGGCACTGCAGCGAGCCGATCTCCCCGCTCTACCCGATCGTCGAAAGCGTGACCGCCGCCGCCGTCGTCCTCTGCCTCGCGCTCTTCGGGTTCACGCCGTACGGGGCGCTGGCAGCAGGGTTCTGCTCGGTTCTCGTCGTGCTCTCGGTCATCGACCTCCGCCACCGGATCGTCCCCGACAGGATCGTGTTGCCCGCGGCGGCGCTCGCGCTCGTAGCGCACACGCTCGTGGATCCGAGCCCCGAGTGGCTCCTGTCCGCGCTGGCCGCCGCCGGCTTCCTCTTCCTCGTCGTCCTCGCGTACCCGGCGGGGCTCGGGATGGGAGACGTCAAGCTCGCGCTCCTGCTCGGCGCCGTCCTCGGCGCGTCCGTCGGCGTCGCGCTCATGCTCGGGCTGTTCGCCGCGCTCGTCCCGGCAGTCGTGCTCTTCTGGCGGCACGGCAGCGCCGCCCGGAAGATGGCGGTTCCGCTCGTCCCGTTCCTGTCGCTGGGCGCGTTCGTCGCACTCGTCGCCGGCGAGCGCATCCTCGACACGTACCTCGCGTTGTTCTGATCTCCCCAACAGAAGTGCCTTCCGGGGAAGCCGGCGTCAAGCGGGCCAGCCCGGGTGCCGATAGCCCGAACGAGGGATCCCACGTGGACATCAAGCGCCCATCCATACTTCGCGTCCCCGGTGCGCCAGCTCCGGAGGCGGACGAGGACGTCAACCAGCTCGCGTCGTTCGGCGTCAACGAGACCGCGGAGCTGGTGCTCGACGTTCTCGAGCGAAGCGGGCTCGTCGCAGCCGACCAGGTCGCGCTCCTGCGAGGCCGCACGGCGACCGGGGCATCCGTCTCGCAGGCGCTCGTGGACGAAGGGATCGCGTCATCCGAGGGCACGGCGCGGATGCTCGCCGCGCGCCATCACCATCCCCTCGTCGAGCTTCCCGGCATCGCGGTATCGCTCGCCGCCGTCCAGGCGGTTCCGCTCCAGATCCTTCAGCGAGCCGTTGCCGTTCCGTACGCACTCGAGGACGACGCGCTCAAGGTTGCGATCGCCGACCCGGGCGATCTCCATGCGATCGATGCCGTCCGCCTCGCGACGACCTACTCGGTCGAGCTCGCGGTCGCGTCCCGCACGGACATCCTGTCCGAGCTCCAGCGCCTGGTTCGCGCCGCCGAGGTCGGCGGCGTCACCGCCATCGAGATCGCCGAGCCCGACGGCGCGGAGGAGGACGATCTCGACGCGGACGACGGCATCTCGGACGGGCCGCTCGTCCGGCTCGTCAACACGTTGATCTTCCAGGCCGCGGAGGAGAACGCGTCGGACGTGCACTTCGAGCCGCAGGAGGACGCGCTCATCATCCGCTTTCGCGTGGACGGCGTGCTCCGCGAGGTGCAGCGCATCCCGAAGAAGATGGCGGCGGGAGTGACGACCAGGCTGAAGGTGCTGGCGAAGCTCGACATCGCCGAGCGCCGGAAGCCTCAGGACGGCCGTATCTCGCTGTCGGCCACGGCCGTCGGGCGCATGCTCGACATCCGTGTCGCAACCTTGCCGACCGTGGAGGGGGAGAAGGTCGTGATGCGCCTGCTCGACAAGTCGCGTCGCCCGCCGACGCTCGTCGAGCTCGGTCTCTCGGAGGCGATGCGCGCCCAGATCGAGGAGGTCGTGCACCTGCCCACCGGCGCGCTTCTCGTGACGGGTCCGACGGGCTCGGGGAAGTCGACGACCCTGTATGGCTGCCTCGCCCAGATCAACCGTCCGGAGATCAACATCATCACCGTCGAGGACCCGGTCGAGTACCGGCTCACGGGCGTCAACCAGGTGCAGATCAACGTGCGCGCGGGACTGACGTTCGCGTCCTCCCTGCGCTCAATCCTGCGCTCGGACCCCGACGTCGTCATGGTGGGCGAGATCCGGGACGCCGAGACCGCGAAGATCTCGATCGAGGCCGCCCTCACGGGGCACTTCGTCCTCTCGACCCTGCACACGAACGACGCGCCGTCGACGATCACCCGGCTCGGCGAGATGGGCGTCGAGCCCTTCCTCACCGGGGCGGCTCTCTCGGCCGTGCTCGCGCAGCGCCTCGCTCGGAAGCTCTGCACGCATTGCTGTGAGGCCTACCAGCCCACCGGCGCGGAGCTCCTCGAGGATCGCGTGTCGCCGGAGGTCGTGGGCCAGTACGACGGTGCCGTCTTCTACCGCAAGCGCGGCTGCCCACGCTGCAATCACACCGGCTATCAGGGGCGGATCGGGATCTTTCAGCTCCTGCGGATGTCCGAGGAGATCGCGGCGCTCGCGGTGCAGCACGCGAGCCGCGAGGACATCACGCGTGCCGCCATGGCGAACGGCATGCAGACGATGTGGGACGACGGCATGGAGAAGGTCGCCGCCGGGCTCACGTCCGTCGAAGAGCTCGCACGCGTTCTCGCGTAGCGGAGGACGTCGAGGCCGCGTCAAGGCGCACGTTCGAGCGCCGAGCGTTGGAGGGGCAGCTGTCGGAGCGAGACTCCGTCCGCCCTCGTTCGTCGGAACGCCTGTGGGCGAGGCAAGCCTCATCCACGAGATCTCTTCGAGCGGGGTTCCCGGCCTACGAGGCGCGGACGTCGCAGCCGAGCGCGATCAGCGCCTCGACGGCGTCCGTGACGAAGCGGGTCGCCTCGGGAGGAGCCGGAAAGGCGTAGGGGCCCGCCTTCTCGGGGGCGTACGGGTGGCCATCGCCGCCCGGCCAGACGTCGACCTCGACGACGCAGCGTACGCCCTGGTCGATCGCCCGCAGGAGCGCGACCGACTGGCCGTCCCTGCGCGCATGGCGCACGTAGAGCTCGCGCCCCGGAGCGCTCTGAGCAGGCGCTTCGCTCAACGCCTGGCCTGCTTGGCGGCCTGGGCCACGAGGTCGCGATCGGTGACACCGAAGGTCGTCACGACGACGCCCGGCCGCTTCACGATCACGACGGCGGGTGACGGCAGGACGCCGGCCTTCGCCACGAGCGGGCCGAGCAGGCGCGCGTTCGTCGCGGGCAGCGCGAGGTACGCGGCTCCGGCTTTGATCGCACCGGCGCGCGCTTCCTTGCGCACCGCTGCGTCGACGCTCGCGCCGGGCATGTAGACGGCGATGACGGCGACCTTCCGGTTCTGCAGCGCGCGCTCGACCACGAGGGGGAGGCCGCTCTTCGACTGGAGCGCGGCGGGGGGCTCTGGTGCAGTCGTCGCCGGCGCCTGTGACGCGGGTCGTGTCACCGGCGGGGTCGAGGGCGTCGTCGCTCGCGCGAGCGGAGCCGCCGTTGTCGCAGAGTCCTCGGCGGGGCCGCCGAGCAGGAACATGAAGGCGGCGAGCCCGACGGCGGCGGCGATGCCGAGCGCGGCGACGATGCGGACGGGTGGGCTGATGGTCGCGGTCACGGTGTTCTTATCGGCAGTGGAGGAGGGGCGCTTTACGGGAAGAGATAGGGCGCGGTCTCCCGCGCCCCATCGTCGTGTCGTTGTTCGTGTGAGACTGACTAGCAGGTGCCAGGTAGCGGCTTCGAGTCGACGCCGGGGCCGGTGTACGCGTGTGGGTTCGACGTGCCGGCACCCGTGCCGTCCGAGTCGCTCTGGATGCAGTAGCCCGCGCCGCTCGAGAGGATGGTCGGGTTGCCGCTGAGGCTGACGCCGGCATCGATCGTCTGCAGGGCTGCCAGGGTCATACCGTTGTAGGTGCCGAAGTCCGCGAAGAAAGCCTCGACCGACGGGATGGCCGACCGGACGTTCGACGCGGCGGCGCTGTTGGCCGCCCGATCGCGGAACCCGAGATAGGACGGGACTGCGATGGCGAGCAGGATGCCGATGATGACGATCACGACGAGAAGCTCGATCAGGGTGAAACCGCCCTGGCCCGAGCTCTGGTCGAGACGCTGCCGGATCCGATGAATCATGGTGGTGCTCCTTCCGCAGAAGTAGGGGACGCGGATGACCGGACAGGCATCGGGCGAGACCGGGGCGGGGCATACCCCAAAATGGGTGATTCGCGGGTGAGTCGTGCGGGAGCGCGTGGCGGCTCTCCGGGGCCGGCCGAAGCTGCTCAAGGTCGCTCGGGGGCTTGCCGATACGCACCCTGGTCATGGACGCCCCGCCGACATCGATCGACGATCTTCTCGCGCGCATGGTGGGTTCCGGCGCGTCAGACCTCCACATCGTTCCGGGGGCCTCGCCCACGATTCGCGTGCACGGCGAGCTCGCCGCCCTCGAGGGAACGGAGCCCGCGAAGCCCGACGAGACGCGGACGCTCCTCTATCGCATCCTGTCGACCGAGCAGCAGAAGCAGCTCGAGGTCGGCCGCCAGCTCGACTTCGGCCACAGCGTTCCCGGGCTCGGCCGCTTCCGCGTCAACGTCCACTTCCAGCGCGACTCGCTCGCCGCGGCGTTCCGCCACATCCCCACCGATCTGAAGACCCTCCACGACCTCGGGCTCCCGACGTCGCTCCGCGACCTCGCGATGAAGCCGCGAGGGCTCGTGCTCGTGACGGGGCCGACGGGCTCCGGCAAGTCGACGACGCTCGCGGCGATGATCGACGAGGTCAACCGGGTGAAGCCGCACCACATCCTCACGATCGAGGACCCGATCGAGTTCGTCCACCGCCACAAGCGCTGCGTCGTAACGCAGCGCGAGATCGGCGCCGACGCGACGACCTTCGCCGAGGCGCTGCGCGCGGCGCTCCGCCAGGACCCCGACGTGATCCTCCTCGGCGAGATGCGCGATCTCGAGACGATCTCGACCGCGCTCACCGCGGCGGAGACCGGGCACCTCGTGCTCGCGACCCTCCACACGCAGAGCGCCCCGTCTACGATCGACCGCGTCATCGACGTCTTCTCGCCGGCGCAGCAGGAGCAGGTCCGCATGCAGCTCGCCGGCACCCTGCAGGGAATTGTCACCCAGGCGCTGTTGCCGACTGCGGATCAGGGCGGGCGCGTCGCCTGCCTCGAGATCCTGCTTCCCGACGACGCCGTGCGGAACCTGATTCGGCAGGCGAAGATCGAGCAGATCTACTCCGTCATGCAGACGAGCCTCCAGCGCGGCATGCAGACGATGGAGCACGGCCTGGTCGAGCTCGTCTCCAAGCGCGCGGTCACGATCGACGCCGCTCTCACGGTCTCGAGCCGCAAGGACGAGCTCGTGGGCATGCTGGAGCGGAGCGGCATCCCCGTCACGAGGCCGTCGGCCCCGACCGATTCGGCCTCAGGCCTACGACTGGCCGGGAGCGCGTGATGGACGAGCTGCGGCACGACACCGACGAGCAGGCGGCGAAGAACGGAACGCCGGATGCTGGCCGGGACTGGCCTGCCGTCGCCGGAGACCTGGCGGCGGCCTACCGGCAGGCGGCCGACCCCCCTGCCGTCAACGGCGGCCTCCCCGAGTCGGTCGACGAGACGCCGCCCGTCGCGCCTGCTGGGCAGCAAGCCGGTGCGCTCGCCGACGTCACGGCACAGCAGAACGGGGTCGTGCAGGAGCCCGAGACCGTTGACCTCGACCCTCGGGCGGCATACCTCGCTCTCTACCCTGAGGAGGAGACGCGCGAGCGTCGTCGCTTCGGCCGCCGCTCAGCGG
>JAWOIV010000160.1:0-26990 GCA_046484465.1 Gaiellaceae bacterium | reverse complement strand
CCAATATGGCGTGAATTGGCAGCTGAACCTGGGCGGCCGGGCGCAGATGATCATACCCTTCTTGATGTTCGTGGGGGAACAGCACGGGAAAGCTGAAGAAGCCATGGACTTTTACACATCCTTGTTCCCGGACTCCCGCGTTGAAAATCTTGTACGCTATAAACCGGGCCAGGAAGAGCCAGCCGGGACGGTGCTGCCAGACCCACGCACCACTCTCGGCCCTGAACAGCTGCTGCGTGCCGCCGGCAGGATCGCCGTCGGCGTTGAACGACATCTGACCGACGGCGGTCTCGACGTCGGTCGCGAACAGCTGCGTGACGATGTCCGCACGCGAGCCGTCCGACCGTGCGATCGCGTCCAGCAGCGCCTGCGTGGCCGCCGCCGCGTAGAGCGTGTACACCTGCAACGGCTCGTCCTCGCCGAGCGTGGCCTGGAAGCCCGCCGCGAACTGCTGGCCCGCTTCCGTGAGCTGGTCGGCCGGCCTGGTGGGCGCCGTGCCGTAGATCCCCTCGGCCGTCTCCTCACCGGCGACGGTGAACGTGTCGGTCGTGACGAACCCGTCGGTCACGATCACCTTCACCTGCTCGTTGTCGCCGAGCACGGAGACCTTGTCCTTGATCAGCTGGCCTCCGTTGTTCGGCACGACACCGCCGATGTAGATGCCATCCGCGCCGGTCGCCTTGATCTTCGTCATCAGCGCCGTGTAGTTGGGAGCATCCTTGTCCCAGCCCTCGTGGCCCGCGACCTCGAGACCGATCTCGTTCGCCGCGATCTCGAAAGAGTCGGTGACGCCCTTCCCGTACTGCTCCTTGTCGTCGAGGATGAAGACCTTGGTCACACCCAGCTCGTCCTTCATGTACTGGGCACCGACTCCACCCTGGAAGTCGTCCGAGGCGACGACGCGCACGTAGGTGCGCTCGCCGGTCGGATAGAACTTGTCGGGCTCGCCGGGGTTCGAGCCAGGGCCTTCGTGCGTCAGGCCGACGGCCGTGTTCGCCGGGCTGATCATGGCGAGACTGGCCTCGTTCACGATCGGGATGATGATCCCCGCGCAGCCGGAGTTGTAGGTCCCGATGATCCCGACGATGGAGTCGTCGTCGGCGTAGGTCCGCGCGTTGGACGCGCACGTCGCCTCGTCCCAGTTGCCCGTGGACGCGATCGCGTCGTCGAACGACTCGTACTCGATGTCGTAGTCGCCGGCCTTGTAGTCCGCCTGCTCGAGCACGTACTCGATGGCCGCGATCATCTGCTCCGTCTGCACGAGATTGCCGCCCTGCAGCGGCAAGTCGGAGACGATCTTCAACGTCGAACTGTCATCGCCGCCCCCGCAGCCCGCCGCAACGATCGCGAGCGCAGCCACGAACCCACCGACGACGACCGAGATGCCTCTCTTCTTTCCTCTCAAGGTCTCCTCCTCACGTCCGATGACCAACTCCTGCCTGATGCGGCGCCGTGCGCCGAAACATCGCGCAAGTATCCGCGCTTCGGCGCCTGAGCGCAACCACACGCTCCGAGGCCGCGCACGTACGCCGAACATCGAAGCCGTGCCGCGATGGACGGGCAGTCCAGCAGATCGCGGCCGGTCCTGCGTCTTGCCTCCCAGTGATGATCCAGCGCGAGTGCAACGGCCCGACCGACCCGTCAGACGCATGACTGCTGGTCTCGGTCGGGATGCCGGAGGTGGGAATCGAACCCACACGTCCCGAGGGACACGGGATTTTGAGTCCCGCGCGTCGCGGCACGGGGGAAACCATGTTTCCCCCGTGAGCCCCCTTCTTCCTCGCTCCGCACGGGACAGCGAGGCCGGGGCCTCCCGGCCGGCGAAGCCGGCCTCCGGCCGCGAGTCGCAGCCCGTGCACCACGTGCGCGAGGTCGGGATGCCGGAGGTGGGAATCGAACCCACACGTCCCGAGGGACACGGGATTTTGAGTCCCGCGCGTCTGCCAGTTCCGCCACTCCGGCCCGGGTCGATGGTACTCCGGGATACGCTGGCTACGAGATGAAGCTCGGCGTGCTCACCGGTGGCGGCGATGTGCCCGGGCTCAACCCGTGCATCAAGGCGCTCGTGACCCGCGTCGATGCAGCGGGGCACGACGTCGTCGGGATCCGGCGCGGCTGGGCAGGCCTCCTCGAGCTCGACCCCGACGACCCGGCGACGAAGAGCTCCAACGTCCTCGCACTCGACCCGCAGACCGTGCGGACGATCGACCGCACCGGCGGGACCGTTCTCCACACCTCGCGCACGAACCCCGCCAACGTGAGGCCGAGGGACGTGCCTGCGTTTCTCGCGAACGGACTGGAAGGCGACGGTCCGTTCGACTTCACAACGCACGTACTGCGCGTCCTCGAGCACCTCGGCATCGACGCGCTCGTGGCGATCGGCGGCGACGACACGCTCTCGTACGGCCTGCGACTGCACGACGAGGGCGTCCCCGTCATCGCCATCCCGAAGACGATGGACAACGACGTGCACGGCACCGACTACTGCATTGGCTTCTCGACCGCCGTGACGCGCGGCGTGCAGTTCATCCATGACCTGCGGACGAGCGCCGGGAGTCACGAGCGCATCGCGGTCGTCGAGCTCTTCGGCCGCTACAGCGGCGAGACGTCCCTCATCACCGCGTACCTGGCGGGTGTCGACCGCGCGATCATCTCGGAGGTTCCGTTCGACCTGGATCGGCTCGCGGCCCTCCTGCTTGCGGACAAGCGCTCGAACCCGTCCCGCTACGCGATGGTCACCGTGTCCGAGGGCGCGACGGCAACCACCGGCTCCGGCGAGCTCGTCCTCTCGGGCGAGGCGGACGCCTACGGCCACCGCAAGCTCGGCGGCGTGGGACAGCTCCTGAGCGAGATGCTGAAGGAGCGCGCCGGAGACGTCATCTACCAGCAGCTCGCGTACCTCATGCGCTCCGGGAGCCCCGACTCGCTCGACCTGATGGTCGCGACGAACTACGCGGTGATCGCGGCCGATCTCGCCGTGGAGGGCGACACCGGCCGCATGGTGTCGCTCCGCAACGGGAGCTACACGACGGTTCCGATCTCCGCGACGCGCGAGGGCGTCAAGCGTGTGGACGTCGACGAGCTCTACGACGTCGAGGAGTACCGCCCGAAGGTTCGCCACGTCCTCGGAAAGCCGATGTTCCTCTATTGACCTTCGGCGTCCTCACCGGTGGTGGTGACTGCCCCGGGCTCAACGCCGCGATCCGCGCGGTCGTGCGAGGTGCGATCGCGAACGGCCACGACGTCGTCGGCATCCGGCACGGCTGGCGCGGGCTCGCCGAGCGCAACACGATCGTGCTCGACCGGAGCGCAGTGGCGGGGATCCTGCCCCGAGGCGGGACGATCCTCGGAACGACGGGGTACGACCCGTTCCGCGAGGGAACCGTCGAGGCGCTGCTCGAGGCGACTGACGCGTTCGGGCTCCACGGCGTCGTCGTGATCGGCGGCGAGGGCACGCTGGGCGTCGCGCGGCGACTGAACGAGGAGCTCGGGTACCCCGTGGTCGGCGTGCCGAAGACCATCGACAACGACCTCGCGGGCACCGACCTCACGATCGGCTTCGACACCGCCGTCCACATCTGCACGACCGCGATCGACCGCCTTCACACGACTGCCGAGTCGCACAACCGAGTCATGGTCGTGGAGGTCATGGGCCGGCACACGGGTTGGATCGCCGCGGCGAGCGGGATCGCGGGCGGAGCGGATGTGATCTTCGTCCCGGAGGACCCGACGCCGATCGAGGACGCGTGCGACCACATCCGCGCACGGCACGAGCACGGCCGGGACTTCTCGATCGTGGTCGCGGCGGAGGGCTACCAGCTGACGAGACGGAGCGGCGAGCAGGACGAGCCGGTCATCCAGGACGTCGACCACTACGGCTACGTGCGCCTCGGCGGGATCGGGCAGGTCATCGCCAGGGAGATCCAGGATGACACCGGCTTCGAGACGAGGGTCACGGTGCTCGGCCACGTCCAGCGGGGCGGGACGCCAACCGCACGCGACCGCTTCGTCGCCACCAGGCTCGGGCTGCACGCTGCTCGGCTCGCCCACGAGGGCAACTGGGGGCGGATGACCGCCATCCGCGGGGACGGGATCGGCGACGTGTCGCTCGAGGAAGCGACGCGCGAGAGGCGCGGGCTGCCGCGCGACTGGATCGAGGCCGGCCGGACCGTGGCGTAGCGCGCGTCGGCGGCTACACGTCGGGCGGGCCGTCCGGCACGAGCGAGGCGATCTCGGTCGTCGCGACCAGCACCGCGTCGACGCCCGCCCGCTCCAGCTCGGCGACGTCTTCGGCGGTCGCGTCGGGGAGCTCGGCGATCGCGAGCTTCCCGGCGGGGACGTCGTGCAGGAGGGCGAGCAGCGCCTCGAGCGGATCGTCGTCCGACTCCTGGTCGACCGTGAGGAGCAGGATCTCCGGATCGAGGAGGTCGAGCGCGCGCTCGAGCGCGTCGGTGCGCGACACGCGGACGACGGCCTCGAGGCCGAACGCCTCGCTCTCGTGCCAGGCCGACGAATCCACCGACACGATGATGGCGTCGGCCGCGGCGCCGCTGGCGTCGACGGTGCCCCCACGATGCAGCAGCGGGAGGTTCGACGAAGCTCGTACCTCCGTCGCTCCACGACCGGCGACGAGCCCATCCGCGCCCTGCCGCTCGGCGCGCTCGGCCGTCGACGCGTCGTGCACCTCGACGAGGATCGAGATCCGGTCGCCCTCGGCGATCGCCTGGCTGAGCCTCGCCATCGAGCGCATGCTAATCGTCTCCGCCCACGCACTCGTGACAGTGGTGTGACTTCCCTCGAGGAGACGCGCTCGACGCTCCTCCCCGTTCGCGTCCCCGCGGAGCCCGCGGTGGCGTGGAGGCGGATGGATCGTGGGACAGAGAGCCCGCGGACCGACCGAGCCCGGGCTGCGTTCCTGCGTCAGAGACCGATGGGGTGCCAGACGGTCTTCATCTCGAGGAACGCCTCGATCTCCCATGGGCTCTGCGCCGCGGGAGACGAACGCACGACCCGCTTGACGTTCTCGGCAGCGAGCCGCTGGAGATCCGCGACGTCCCCGGTCGCGCCGGTGAGGTCTATCGCGTCGACGTCCATGTGGCCGGCGAGCCACGGAGCGAGCTCCTCGGTCAGCCCAGTGAGGAGGTTGAGCGTCCCCGCAGGGACGTCGCTCGTGGCGATGGCCTCGGCGAGCTCGATCGCAGCAAGCGGATGTTCCTCCGACGCGACCGCGACGACGACGTTGCCGCCCACGAGCGGTGGGACGATGCGGGAGACGAGACCCAAGAGCGGCGGCTCGGGCGGTGCCAGGACCGCCACGACGCCGGTCGGCTCGGGAACGGTGAAGTCGAAGTACGGCCCGGCGACGGGGTTCGTGCCGCCGAGCACCTGCGGGAGCTTGTCCGCCCAGCCCGCGTACCAGACGACCCGATCGACGGTCTCCTCGACCTCGCTCCGCCCGGTGCACACGCCTTCGAGATCGACGGCGCGCGCCTCCAGCATCTCGGCGAGGCGGTAGAGAATCTGCCCGCGGTTGTACGCCGTCGTCCGTGACCAGCCGGGGAACGCAGAACGCGCAGCTCGAACGGCGTCTCGCGCATCCTTCCGCGACGCGCGGGCGACGTTCTGCCCCTCGGCCTCGTACGTTCGCCCGGACTCGGAGCGCGGGAAGGCACCGCCGATGTAGAGCTTGTAGGTCTTCCTGACCGGCAGACGGCTCACGCGGTCGTACCCGAGTCGTGGAGCGATCGGCGCACTCTCGGCACGGAGGCGTCGCTCATCGGCGCGCCCTTCCCGAGTAGGATCGATGGCGGGTGGTGGGTGGCCGAGCTCCCCACCCAGGGTGGGGATGTGGCGCAGAGCGGGGGTGTGGCGCAGAGCGGGGGTGTAGGTGTGGCGCAGAGCGGGGATGTGGCGCTCGGATAGGACGCAGCCCTGCCGTCGTCGCGCGGCCCGCTCACCCGTCGAACCTCAGGTACGGCGCGAGACCGTGCCGGCCACCCTCGCGGCCGAAGCCCGACTCCTTGTAGCCGCCGAACGGCGACGTGGGATCGAAGCGGTTGAACGTGTTCGCCCACACGACTCCCGCGCGAAGCCGGTCCGCCATCCACAGGATCCGTGAGCCCTTCTCCGTCCACACGCCGGCCGAGAGCCCGTACGGCGTGTTGTTCGCCTTCTCCACGGCTTCCTCCGGCGTGCGGAAGGTGAGGACGGAGAGCACGGGCCCGAAGATCTCCTCCTGCGCGATCCGGTAGCTCTGCGCGACGTTCGTGAACAGCGTCGGCGCAAACCAGAATCCACGCTCGGGCAGCCGGCACTCCGGCTGGAAGATCTCGGCACCCTCCTCCTTGCCGCTGGCGACGAGCTCGCGGATCTTCTCGAGCTGCGCTCGTGAGTTGATCGCTCCGAGGTCGGTGTTCTTGTCCAGCGGGTCGCCGACTCGGAGCGTGGCTAGCCGGAGCTTGAGCTTGTCCAGCAGCGGCTCGTAGATCGACTCCTGCACGAGCAGCCGCGAGCCCGCACAACACACGTGGCCCTGGTTGAAGTAGATGCCGTTGACGATGCCCTCGACTGCCTGATCGAGCGCCGCGTCGTCGAAGACGATGTTCGCGGCCTTTCCGCCGAGCTCGAGCGTGAGCCGCACGTCCCGCCCGGCGAGCTCGCGCATGATCAGCTTCCCGACCTCGGTCGAGCCCGTGAACGCGACCTTGTCGATCCCGTCGTGGCGCACGAGATGGGCGCCGGTCGTCCCGTCGCCGGTCACGAGGTTGACGACGCCCGGGGGAAGCTCCGCCTGCCGGCAGATGTCGGCGAAGATCATCGCCGTGAGCGGCGTCGTCTCCGCGGGCTTGAGCACGACCGTGTTCCCGCATGCAAGCGCGGGCGCGATCTTCCACGCGAGCATGAGGAGCGGAAAGTTCCAGGGGATGATCTGTGCGGCGACGCCGAGCGGGCGCGGCGTTCGATTCGGGAAGGCGTACTCGAGCTTGTCTGCCCAGCCCGCGTAGTAGAAGAAGTGCGCCGCGGCGAGCGGGATGTCGACATCCCGCGACTCCCGAATCGGCTTCCCGCCGTCGAGCGACTCGGCCACGGCGAGCTCGCGCGAGCGCTCCTGGAGCAGGCGGGCGATACGGAAGAGGTACTTGGCCCGCTGCGCGGGTGCGAGCGACGACCAGCCGTCCTCGTATGCGCCTCGAGCGGCCCCGACGGCGAGGTCGACGTCCTCGGCGCCCGCCTGGGCGACCTCGAACAGCTCTTCCTCTGTCGACGGCGAGATCGAGGTGAGCCACTCGCCGGAGCGCGGCTCCACCTCCTCGCCGCCCACGAAGAGGCCGTAGCGCTCGCGGATCCGGACGACGTCGCGCGCCTCCGGTGCGGGCGCGTACTCCCACTCGAGGAGCGCGGGGCTGGAGGCGGATCGCTTCTCGACGTCCGCCATCAGTCGATCGTGAAGTAGTTCGGTGACTGATAGCGCCCCGTCTTCTCCTTGCGAATCTGCATCAGCACGTCGTTGAGCAGCGAGGATGCCCCGAAGCGGAAGAGGTCGGGCGTCATCCACATCGGCCCGAGCGTCTCGTAGAGCGTCACGAGGTAGTGCACGGCCTGCTTCGACGTGCGAATGCCGCCAGCCGGCTTGATACCCACGACGTGCCCCGTCTCCGCATGGACGTCGCGGACGACCTCCATCATGCAGAGCGTCACGGGCAGCGTGGCCGCCGGATTGACCTTCCCGGTCGACGTCTTGATGAAGTCCGCGCCGGCCGCGATGGCGAGGAGCGACGCGCGGCGGATGTTGTCGTACGTGCCCAGCTCCCCGGTCTCGAGAATCACCTTGAGGTGCGCGTTTCCGCATGCCTCCTTCACGGCGACGATCTCGTCGTAGACCTTGGCGTAGCGCCCCGAGAGGAAGGCACCGCGGTCGATCACCATGTCCACCTCGTCCGCGCCGAGCTCCACGACCGCGCGCACCTCCGCGACCTTGAGCTCGGTGGGCGACTGGCCGGAAGGGAACGCCGTCGCGACGGAGGCGACCTTCACCCCACTCCCGGCGAGCCGCCGCTTGGCGACCTCGACGAGGCTCGGATAGACGCAGATCGCCGCGACCGCGGGAACCGAGGCGTCGGACGGATCGGGGCGCATCGCCTTCGAGCAGAGCGCCTCGACCTTGCCCGGCGTGTCCTGCCCCTCGAGGGTCGTCAGATCCATCATCCGGATCGCGAGGTCGAGCGCCTGCATCTTCGACTCGCGCTTGATCGAGCGCTTCGCGAGCGTGGCCGCCCGCTCCTCGAGCGAGACCGCATCTACCGCGCCGACGCGCGGGAGGCGGGGTCCGGTGGGGAGCTCGAAGCCGCCGAGGAGTGCGGGCGTGGTCGCCACCGTCCGAGTGTATCCCCGCGTCGGCCGTCTACTGGTACCGCAGAGCCTCGGCCGGGTGTATCCGCGAGGCCCGCACCGCCGGAGCGAGGGTCGCGGCAAGGGCGACGACGTAGACGATGACGAAGATGATCGCGAGGTTGAGCCAGGGCACGTGGAGCGTGAGGTTCTCCCAGCTCGGCTGCTGCCGCACGTCGTTCACGATGTTCCAGGACAGCATCAGGCCGAGAGCCGTGCCGACGACGATCGCGGTGACCGCGATGAACGACGACTCGAGGAGGAACGCCGTCTGCACCATCCGGCTCCGGAAGCCGAGGGCGCGCATGACGCCGATCTGCTGCCGGCGCTCCACGACCGCACGGGCGCTGATGACGCCGAGCGCGGCGACGCCGACGAGGAGCCCCAGTCCCATGAATCCCTGGATCAACCGGTTGAAGGTCATGTTGGCGGCAACCATGTCGTCGACCACCTGCTGGATGGACTCGGCGTCGAGGCCGTTCTTCAGGAAGGCGAACTCGAGCCGCGCCGCCATCTCGTCGGGGTCGATGCCAGGCGCGAGCCCGAAGTAGTGGATCGTGGGGCGCGCGCGGCCCGGGAACGCCGCGGCGAGGGTCTCCTGCGAGGTCGAGATCCCGACCATCTCGAACGGCGCCGTGTCCCTGAGGATCCCGATCACGCGAAGCGTCGTGGTAGTTCCCGTCTGCTTGTCGAGCACCTCGACCGGGATCGGGTCGAACCCCTCCTCGAAGTAGAAGCCGGAGAGTGCGAAGTCGGGAGCGACTCCGAAGCCGAAGCTGTCGCGGCGGGGCACGACCGAGCTGTCCACGACCGCAAGCCCCGGCTGGTCGTTCAGCGCGTCCCACACCTCCCGCGGCGAGTCGAAGCCCGTGGCGATGTCGCCGAGGCCGAACGTCGTGTTCTCGAGGAACGCGGAATCCAGTCCGCGCACGGGGTAGGTCTCGTAGTCGCGGCCTGCCCCGCGCTGCCTCGCCTCGACGGCGAGGACGGCCTGGCTCCCGACGAACGCGATGTCCTGGGGGCCGATACCGGGCGCCGGGCCGAGCGCTGCCTCCATGTCGTCGATCGGCGCGGCGCCGACGGTTCCCGCCCGAACCTGGAAGCCGCCGCCGTAGTCGTCGGCCGAGATCGACTTCACGAACGAGCCGTTCGACGCGGACCCGGTGACGAGGGTGAAGACAACGAGCGTGAACATCGCGAGCGTCGTCCCTGTCCGGAACCGGGCCGAGAGCGGGTACGCGATCGACATGCGCAGGATCGGAGCGAGACCGCGGAAGCGGCCGAGAGCGCGCATCACGCCCGCCAGGAGCACGTCGGCGTTGAAGACGATCACCCACACCGTCCCGACCACGATCAGGAGGCCGGAGACAATCCACGCAGAGAAGTCCATCGCGAGATTGCCGAACACGGCCTCGAGCAGGCTCCACGGAAGCAGCAGGTACACGACGACGGCGAGACCGCAGCTCGTGAAGGCGAGCCGCTCCGAGACGCCCGCCAGCTGCAGGATTGGAACGAGGCTCATGAAGATCAGCGAGACGCCGAGCAGGACGGGCGTGAAGGTGCTGCCCGCGAGACCGAGGGCGGTCAGAGCTAGGCCGATAGCGAGGCCGACGAGCGCCACCACAAGCCGGCGGCCTCGTTTCCGGGTCGGCGGCTCGGGGAGGTTCCGGATCGCCGTCGAGATCGTCATCACGCTCACCCGCCAGGCGGACACCGCGACGACGACCAGGGTCAGCAGCAGTCCGATCGCGAAGGCGATGACCAGACTCCGAACCGAGACGGCGTACTGGATCCGAAGACCCTCGTCGGCGTCTGCGGCGCTGAACGCCTGCGCCATGACGATCACCATGACAAAGGCGACCGCCGCACCGAGGATGGCGCCGATGGCCGCCGCTGCGAGGTCGTAGACGGCACCCTCGAAGGTGAACATCTCGACGAGATGACCGCGCCGCGTGCCGACCGCGCGCGCGATCCCGAGCTCTCCGCGCCGCTCGGTCGCGAGCATCACGAAGATCAGGAAGATCAGGAGGATCCCCGCGACTATCGAGAACGTGCCGAAGGTCGTGAACAAGGCGACGAACGCGGTGCCCGCGGCCTCCGCCTCCTCGATCGCGTCCCGCTTGACCGTCTGTACCTCGAGGCCGCGCTCGTCGGCCACCGGCTGCAGGAGCGCCGCGACCTCGTCCGAGCGCTTCGCCCCCTCGAAGGCGTCGCCCCGGTTGGACACCAGCACGGCTCGGACCTGGCCGGGTCGCTCGAAGAGCTGCTGCGCGGCGCCGAGCGGGACGAGCATCGCGGCGTCGGAGGTGCCCGCACCGTCGAAGGCCACGACCTCCCGGACCCTCGCCCCGTGCGTCGTACCGCCCGCGTACACGATGACGTCGGCGCGAGCCGCCACGCGGAGCTTCCGCGCCGCCGTCCCGTTCAGGTAGATCTCACCGTCCTCGAGATCGGCGAGCGAGACGGTGCCGCCCCCGGTCGCGACGATCCGCGAGAAGCCGTCCATGCGACTCGGGTCGGCGGCGAAGAGGACGACGGTGGGCTCGCTCGTCCCCTGGACGAGCGCCTGCACGGCCACCTGGTCGACGATCGCGCCGGTAACACCGTCCACGAGCTCGGAGTCCGCGACGGCCGACTCGACGTCGCCGACGACACCCTCGTCGATCCAGCCAGTTCCGGTCGCCGCTCCCAGCGCTCCGGGGATGTCGTCCACCGCGCCCTTCGGCGCGAGCGTGATGTCGGTCGTGCCGAGCGCCCGGACGGCCGTGGAGCGCACGGTGTGGTTCATGGTGTCGCCGGTGGTGAGGGCCGCCGCGACGATCGTCGTGCCGAGCATGAGCCCGACGACGATCAGTGCGCTTCGCCCCGGGCGGCGGCCGGCACTGCGCACCGCGAGCTTCACGAGGACGCGGTTCCGGAGCGCGAGGATCCCTAGGATCCCGAGCGCGACTGCGAGCGCCACCGTGAGGATTACGAGGAGCTGGTCGACAGGGATGCCGAACAGCTCGGTCATGGCCTACGCGACCGGCACCCCGGGGAACTCCGCGACGACGACCTGGTAGTGCTCGCGCCCCGGAGGCGCGCGGAACATCGTCACGTACCGTTCGAGCTCCGCCACGGCGAAGGGCTTGGACGCCTCGGCCGCCTCGTCGCCGTCCCAGAGCGACATCAGCAATCCCCTGCCCTCCGGCGTCGCGAGGACGACGACGCCCTCGAAGCCCTCGAGCTCCCGAAGGCGAGGCAGGACGGCCGCGCGAAACAGCTCGACGGCCTCTTCGAGCGTGACTCGCATGGTGTCGATCTCAAGCAGCGTGACCCGCGAGTACATGCGGCACCTCCAGTCTCTGCTCCTCGATGACCTGGCCGTCGAGCATGCGAATGATCCGGTCCGTCTTGCGGCCGACCGCGATGTCGTGCGTCACGATCAGGAACGTCAGCCCGCGCTCCCGGTTCAGGAGCCGCATCAGCTCGACGATGTGGGCGGCGGACTCGGAGTCGAGGTCTCCCGTCGGCTCGTCCGCCCAGACGATCGCCGGGTCGTTGACGAGCGAGCGCGCGATCGTGACGCGCTGGCGCTCGCCGCCGGACAGCGCGTCCGGGACGTGGCCCGCGCGGTCGGCGAGCCCGACGAGACCGAGTGCATCGAGGGCGCGGCGCCGAGCATCGGCGCCGTCGACCCGTGCGAGGAGCAGCGGGAGCTCCACGTTCTCGACCGCCGTGAGAACTGGGATCAGGTTGTAGAACTGGAAGATGAACCCCATGCGACGCGCGCGGTAGTCGGTGCGCTCGCGGTCGCTCATCTCCTGTAACGGCGTCCCCTCGATCACGACCTCCCCACCATCCACGGCGTCCAGGCCCGAGAGGCAGTTCAGGAGCGTCGTCTTGCCACACCCGCTCGGGCCCATGATCGCGACCATCTCGCCAGGCTCCAGTGCGAGCTCGACACCGCGGAGCGCTCTCACGCGCACGGCGCCCGTGTCGTAGGTCTTGTGGAGGTCTCGGGCCAGGACGATCGGCTCCATCCATCTCTCCTTCGCCTCGCTCCTCGGAGGGTCGCCCACGGGCGCACCGCGTCCATCGGGGACGCTCCGGACCGCGGGTTCGGCGAACTACCGAAGCCGCGTCTGCGGCTCCCGTGGCGACGGCTCGCAGCGCAGGAGCTCTCCGGCCTCCCGTCGACACGATGGCGGCGCAGCGTCAGAGACCGAGGCGTTCGAGCATTCGCGGATCCCGCCGCCACTTCGGCCGCACCTTGACGGCCAGGTCGAGGAACACCTGGCGGCCGACGAGCGCTTGCACCTCCGGGCGGGCGCGCATCCCGATCTCGCGGATCATCGATCCGCGCTTGCCGACGAGGATGCCCTTCTGCGACTCCGTCTCCACGTACAGGACGGCGCGAACGGCCCTCTCCTCGATCGCCTCCACCTCGACGAGCACGGCGTGCGGCACCTCCTCGTGCGTGAGGTGGAGCGCCTTCTCGCGGATGACCTCCCCGACGCGCTCGTCGAGCGCGAGATCGGTCGTCTGCTCGCGGTCGAAGTACGCCGGACCCTCGGGAAGCAGGTGCACGAGGTCGGCCCGCAGCTCGTCGACGCCGTCCTTCGTGACCGCGCTCACGGGATGAAGCGCGTGGAAGTCACCCAGGCTCGAGGCCACCTTCATCTGCGAGGCGACGTGGCCCAGCTTGAGCCGGTCGATCTTGTTGAGCGCGATGACGACCGGCTTCCCGAGCGCGAAGACGCGACGCGCAACGAAGCGATCACCGGCGCCGATCCGCTCACGCGCGCTCACGACGAAGAGCACGGCGTCGACGTCCTCGAAAGATGCGTCGACCGTCTCTTGCATCCGTTCGGTCAGCGGATCCATCGGGCGCTGGAAGCCGGGCAGGTCGACGAGCGCAAGCTGATAGCCGGGACCGTTCGCGACCCCGAACAGGCGACGGCGTGTCGTGTTCGGCACCTTCGAGGTGATGGCGACCTTGTCACCGCAGAGCGCGTTGACGAGCGTCGACTTGCCGACGTTCGGGCGGCCGGCGACGGCGACGAGACCGCTCTTCAGAGGGGCATTCACGTGGGGCACCCCATCCCACCACCCACCGCAATCGTATCCCCGGATCCCGCGCCCATGGGATACGGATCCGAGCCGGAACCGCGCAGATCTCTCCCCAGGCTCACTCGAGGTCCGACGCTTCGAACGACTCCGGCAAGAGCTCGTCTGGGGTCATCGTCACGACCCGTCCGCCGTTCCTGAACACGACTCGCTCGACCTCCATCTCGTGCAGCCACTGCCTGCAGCCACCGCAGGGCGAGGCCGTGCTCGCCGCAGCGACGAAGTCACCGGGCCGGTACCCCTCGGCGACAGCGCGGGAGAACGCCGTCCTCTCCGCACACACACCGAGCGGGTAGGCGGCGTTCTCGACGTTCACGCCCTCGATCACCCGGCCGTCGCGCGTGAGGACCGCGCACCCGACCTGAAAGCGTGAATACGGCGCGTAGGCACGCTCCGCGGCTGCGTCGGCGAGGGCCAACAGCTCGGCGTCCGTGACGGGCGCGCTCATCCGAACACCTGGAACAGCAACAGCGTCGTGAGCGCGCCCACGACAGCCCCGCTGGCAACCTCGGAGGCGGAGTGGACGCCGGTCTCGACGCGAGTCTGTGCCACGAGCAGGGCCATGATGAACGTTACGGAGGAGATCAGGAAGCGGTGAACCGAGTCGTCGAGCACCAGCGTCACCGCCATCCACCCTGCGAACGCCACGGCCGCATGCCCCGACGGAAGCCCACCTCGCAGCGGCGTCCCGCGCCCCGTGTACGCCTTGACCCCGACGACGAGGATCACGGTCAGCGCGAGCGACACGAGCGTGAGCTCCGCAGGCGCGTCGCTCAGGCGCGTGAGGAACCTCGAGCTGCGCTCCGCGACCTCCCCGGAGAAGACGAGGTATCCAACCGCGACCGCGTTGAGTGCGGCCACGAGCACCGCCCCGGCCGCGATGTCCTTCGCGAGCTTGGCGAGCGGGTCGAACTGAGTCGATGCGACGTCGACTGCAGCCTCCACGGCGGTGTTGACGAGCTCGGCCACGAGCACGAAGGTGATCGCGAGCAGGAGGACGGCAAGCTCGATCTTCGTCGCCCCGAAGCCGATGGCGGCGACGAGCACCGCTGCCGCGATGGTGAAGTGGACCCACAGGTTGCGCTGCGTGCGGAGCGCATGGACAACCCCCTCCGCGGCATGGTTGAAGCTCTCGAAGAGCGACGTGCTGCGCTGGGGACTCACCTGGCCAGTGCGCTCCGGGTCATCGATCCGCGTAGGCCCGCTCCCGGGCCTCCATCTCGTCGCCGTGGTCGTACCCGAGCACGTGCAGGACGCCGTGCACCAGCGGCTCGCGCCATGCGGCGCCGACGACCTGCGGGCAGAGTACGACGTCGCCGAGCGCCCGCGGCACGCCATCGAGAACCTCGTTCACACCGTCGAGCGGGAACGAGAGCACATCCGTCGGCTCGTCGATCCCAAGGTGCTCGCCCTTGAGCCGGCGCATCTCCTCGGGCTCGACGAACAGGATCCCGAGCTCTCCATCGCGCACGCCCTCCCCGGCCAGGACCTCCCGTGCCGCCTCCTCCGCGGCCCGTTCGTCGACGGGCGCTCCGCTTCGGTTCTGGGTCTCGACGACGATCACGACGTCGGTCAGCGGCTTCGTGCGGTGCCGGTCTTCTCCGCATGCTGCTTGTAGGCCCCGACGATCCGCTGCACGAGCTTGTGCCGCACGACGTCCTCGTGCCCGAACTCGACGAAGCCGATGTCGTCGATGTCCGCCAGGATCTCTCGCACCTGGATGAGACCGGACGCCTGCTCGCGTGGGAGATCGACCTGCGTGACGTCGCCCGTCACCACCATCTTCGACCCGAACCCGAGCCGCGTCAGGAACATCTGCATCTGCTCGGGGGTCGTGTTCTGGGCTTCGTCGAGAACGACGAAGGAGTCGTTGAGCGTGCGCCCCCGCATGAACGCGAGCGGGGCGACCTCGATCGTCCCGCGTTCCATGTAGCCCGCGAGCCGCTCCGCCTCGAGCATGTCGTAGAGGGCGTCGTACAGCGGCCGCAGGTAGGGATCCACCTTCGCGAGGATGTCGCCCGGGAGGAACCCGAGCCGCTCGCCCGCCTCGACGGCCGGCCGCGTGAGGATGATCCTCCCGACCGTTCCCTCCGAGAGCGCGGACACGGCGAGCGCCATGGCGAGGTACGTCTTGCCCGTCCCGGCCGGGCCGACACCGAAGGTCACCGTGCTCGAGCGAATCGCGTCGACGTAGCGCTTCTGGTTCACCGTCTTGGGGGCGATCTTCTTCCCACGGTGGCGCCAGACGACGTCCTCGAAGACGTCGCGTACGTCCTCGGCCTGATCGAGGGCTGCGAGCACCGCGCCGACCGTATCCGGCCCGATCTGGTGCCCGCCCTCCACCAGCTCCGCGAGCTCGTCGACGACCTCGCGGGCAATCGCGACGTGCTCGGCGTCGCCGCCGAGTGTCAACCGGTTCCCGCGCAGCGCGATCGTGCAGCCGAGCCGCTCGCGGAGCGCATCGAGGACGGCGTCCTCGACGCCCGCGAGCTCGGCCGCTACCTCGTTGGAGACGTCGAGTACCTGCTGTGTCACGCCGCGCAGTGTAGGGGCGAGCCCCGTGCCTCGCCCGCTTCCGGGTCGCCCAGGGGCGACACGGGCCTGGATGCCTGATGCCACGGAGTCGCCCCCTCCAGGGCGCCTCGGCGCGCGCTGTCCTAGGCGAGCTTCTCCTTCACGAGCTGGGAGACGGTCGAGCCGTCCGCGCGGCCAGAGACCTGGTGCATCACCCCGGCCATGACGCGCCCCATGTCGCGAATGTTCGTCGCACCGACCTCGGAGATCACGTCGTCGATGATCTCCTCGATCTCCTCCTCCGACAACGGCTCGGGCATGAACTCCTCGAGCACCTCGAGCTCGTACTCCTCGTCTTCTGCCTGCTCCTCGCGACCCCCGGCGCGGAATGCCTCGGCCGCCTCCACCCGGCGCTTGCGCTCGCGCTGAAGCACCTGTAGCTCCTCCTCCTCGGAGAGCGGCCGCTGGAGCTCCTTCTCGGACGCGCGCAGCGCGTTGAGGATCAGGCTGAGCGCATCGCGGCGATCCGCGTCGCGCTCGAGGCGCGCTTCCTTCAGCTCTTCTGCGATGCGGGTGATCAGGGTCACGAGGGCTCCAGGTCGAGGATACGCCGAAGTCGCCCGACGTCGAAGTGCCCGCCGAGCACGTGCCAGTGGAGGTGGAAGACCGTCTGACCCCCGCCGGGGCCGACGTTGACGAGGACCTTGTAGTCCTCGAGCCCCGCCGCCCGCGCCGTCGCGGCGACGAAGCGCAACATCCGCGCGGCCTCCTCGTCCGGGAAGACGTGGACGTCCCTGAAGGTGTCGACGTGCCGCGCGGGCAGCACGAGCAGGTGCGTGTCGGCGATCGGGTTGATGTCGCGGATCGCCACGAACCCGCCCTCCGCGTGGACGTGCTCCCCTTCCGCGACGAGCCTGCAGAAGAGGCAGTCCTCAGGCGGCGACGGCAAGGATCCCCTCCTCCCCGACACCCACGGCGCGCGCCGAGACCAGCTCGCCGACGGGTGCGTCGACGAGCCACGGCGTGTAGTCGTCGGCGTAGCCGCGCCCCGGGCGATCGACGAGAACGCGATCGACGCTCCCGAGCCTCTCCCGCCAGCGCCTGCGCACGAGGTCGTCGGAGAGCGCGCGCAGGCGGGCACTGCGATCGCGCTTGACCGCCCGCGGAACGGTGTCCTTGCCAGCCGTCAGGGTCCCCGGGCGCGGGGAGTACGGGAAGACGTGCACCGCCGTGATGCCCGCACGCTCGACGACGTCGAGCGTGCGCTCGAATGCGGACTCGTCCTCCCCCGGAGAGCCGACGATGACGTCCGCCGTGCGGTTGAAGTCCTCGAGGGGGGCGACCTTCTCGAGGTACTGCTCCGCCGTGTAGCGCCGCCGCATCGCGCGCAGGACGCCGTCGTCCCCGGACTGGAGCGGGACGTGCAGGTGCGCCGAGACCGCGGGCGTCTCGCGGAGCGCGTCCACGAGCTCGTCGGTGAGGTGGTTGACCTCGATCGACGAGAGGCGCAGCCTCTCGACGCCGGGCAGTGAGCCCGCCTCGCGCACGAGCTTCGCGAGCGTGAACCCCGTTTCCCGATCGCGGAAGCAGCCGAGGTTGACGCCCGTCAGCACGATCTCCCGGTGGCCGTGCGCCACACGGCGCCCGATCTCCGCGAGGACCGCGGCTGCCCGGCGGCTCCGGGTCGTGCCACGCACCTGCGGGATCACGCAGAACGCGCACGAGAACGAGCAGCCGTCCTGGATCTTCACGAAAGCGCGCGTCCGATCGACCCTGGCCTCGGACCGGACGCAGCCGATCGAGCCGACATGGCCGGCGACGATGCCCGGCACGCTCTCGCTCGCGCCGGAGACCACCGTGACGCACTCGTCGGTCGTCTGGAGGGCTCCCTGCAGGTTCGCCGCGCAGCCCGTGACGAAGACCCGCCCGCTCTCGCGGGCGGCGCGCGACACCGCCTGCCGGGACTTCGAGACCGCCTCGTGCGTGACACAGCACGTGTTGACGACGGTGACGTCTCCACCCGTCGCGACCTCCGTGTGGCCGTCCGCCAGCAACTGCTCGCGCACCGCCTGCGCGTCGGCGAAGGACACCTTGCAGCCTAGAAAGCGTGCGGAAAAGGTCGCCACGGGCACCTAGCTTAGAACTCGTTTCGGAATGACGCTTCGTCGGTGGGAGCAGGGGCCCCGCGAAGCCTTGCAACAGCCCGTCACAAGGGGCGGGTCGGTGCAGGGTTCGTGGTGCAGGCCGTAGGCGCGCCCGTCACACGGCGCTGAACACATCTGCTGCCCAGCCGTCCAGCTCGACGCGGTCGGTGCGCTTCCAGCCCGGAGCCACGAGCTCGTCGTGCGTGAGGTAACCCGAGGTGACCGCTCGAGCGCACAGGCGCCGGGCGAGCACGTGCTCCACCACGCCGAGCTCGATGTTCGCGACGACGAGGTCGACGGCCGGCAGGTCATCGCGGAGGACGTCCGCGTGCCGAACGACCACCGGCGCGCGGTTCGTCTGACACGTCTCGCGGGCGACCTCGACCGCCGTCTCGTCGAGATCCACGGCGATCACCGGTGCGAAGCCGAGGCGCTGCGCCGCGATCGCCACGACACCCGATCCGCACCCGGCGTCGAGCACGCTCCCCCGGCGCTCCTCGCGTGCGAGAAGCTCGATGCAGGCGCGCGTCGTCGGATGGGCGCCCGTGCCGAACGCCCGCCCCGGATCGACGACAACAGCGTCCGCTCCGATCGGTGAGCTCTCCCAGGGCGGGCCGATCCACAGGCCGCCCACGATCACGGCCCGGTGGAACGTGCGCCAGCGATCCTCCCAACCGTCCGCCACCGGGTCGGAGGCAACCCGACCGAAGAGCGAGCGCAGATGCGTCTCCCCAGTGCCGTCGGTGTAGACCGCCAGCTCGATCTCGTTGCCGCAGTCGACCTCCTCGAACCCATCCGGTGCGAGCTCGAGGATCCGTGCGCGTGCGATCTCGGCCTCGCCCGCAGGCACGCGCACGGAGACGCGGCGGAGGCCCGGCGCTATCGGAGAGCCCGCCTGAGGCGTCCGAGGAACCCGTCACTCTCGTGCTCCTGCGGAGCGTAGGCGTGCGGGTCGATGCCCTCCGCGAGCGTCTCGAGGAGCGTGCGCTGCTCTTCCGTCAGCCCACGTGGAACAGCGACGTCGAGCCGCACGTAGAGATCGCCCCGGCGTCCACTGCGAAGCGACGGCATGCCTTTGCCACGGACGACCCGGACCTCGCCGGGCTGGGATCCCGCAGGGACCTCGACGTCCACGTCGCCGCCGAGCGCCGCCACCCGCAGCGACGACCCGAGCGCGGCGTCGGTCATCGGAACGCGAACCTCCGTGTGCAGGTCGTCGCCGTCACGCACGAATCGCGGATCGGGACGGACGCGCAGGACGACGAACGCGTTCCCCGCCTCTCCGCCGCGCACGCCCGCATGCCCTCCACCGCGCACGCGAATCCGCTGGCCGTCGTCGATTCCCGGCGGCACGTCGATCTCGAGCAGTCGCGTCGTCGCGACGCGACCGTCACCTCGACAGCTCTCGCACGGCGATTCGAACGCCTCCCCGACACCGGCGCATTCCGTGCACGTCCGCTGCTGCACGAACTGCCCGAAGACGTTCTGCGACACGCGCCGCAGGACACCGGCGCCGCCGCACGTGGGGCACGTCCGCATCCCCGTCCCGCGCTCGGCGCCCCGCCCGTCGCAGCGCTCGCACGATGACGCGACCTCGACGGGAGCCGAGACGGACACGCCCGTGAAGGCCTCCTCGAGGTCGATCTCCACGACGGCCTGGACGTCGCCCCCGCGCGTCGCGCCTCCCGGCACGCGCCCCGTGCCGCCGAAGAGATCCTCCCCGAAGAAGGCGGAAAAGATGTCGGAGAGGTTCCCGAGGTCCGTGAACGTGGGCTGAAACCCGCCCGTGCGCAGCCCGGCGTGGCCGAAGCGATCGTAGGTCGCCCGCCGCTCGGGGTCGGAGAGCACCTCGTACGCCTCGGCGACCTCGCGGAACCGCTGCTCGGCGTCCGGCTCCTCGGAGACGTCCGGGTGCAGTTCGCGGGCGAGCTGCCGGAAGGCACGCTTGATCTCGCCGTCGTCGGCGCCCCGAGAGACGCCGAGCACCTCGTAGTAGTCGCGCTCCGTCGTCGCCATCCGCGCCGCGTCAGACCTCTTCGTAGACGTCCTCGACGAAGCGCGAGAGCTCGAACGCCGCGGCCCGTACCGTGCGGATGGCCTTCTCGTAGTCCATGCGCAAGGGGCCGATCAGCCCGACCGCGCCCAGCGTCGTGCTCCGAACGCCGTACGCCGCCCCCACGAGCGCGACGTCGTGCACCTGCCCGCCCGCGACCGCGGGGCCGACATGGACGACGGCACGCGTCGGCTCGATGGCCTCGCTCACCAGCTCGAGCACCGCCGCCCGTCGCTCGAGACGCTCGAGAAGTCGAAGCGTCGCCTCGACCTCCTCCGCGCGAGCCTCCTCGAGCAGCCCTGCGGTGCCGCCGACGAAGACCTCCGGGCCATCCTCCGCCCCGATCTCGAGGAGCGCGCGCCCCACGATCTCGAGGAACGACCGCTCCTGCGCCGAGAGCTCCGGCGAGGCGAGCGTCCTGCGAACCGCGCTGGAGCCGAGTCGCACGCCGTCGAGCTCGTCGTTGAGGTACGCGGAGGCCCAGGACACGAGGCCCGGGTCGACGGGGCCGTCGAGCCGGAAGACGCGCTTCGTGACGCCGCCCGTGGACGTGATCACGACGACCATCACCGTCGTGGGCTGGAGCGCCAGGACCTCGACGTGCCGGATACATGCGGTCTCGAGCGACGGAGCGGAGACGAGCGCGAGCAGGCGGGTCGCTTGCGAGAGCGACTCGGTCGTCGCCCGCAGCGCATCCTCGATCTCGTCGCGCATCGAGCGGAGGTCGAAGCCCAGGCCCCCCGGGTGCCCCTCGAGCGTATCCACGAGCTCCTCGGCGTAGAGCTGATACCCGCGCTCCGTGGGCACGCGCCCCGAGGAGGTGTGGGGGTGCGTGAGAAGGCCGAGCGTCTCGAGCTCCGCGAGCTCGGCTCGGACCGTCGACGGCGAGACCCGCATGCCCGCCCGCTCGACGAGCGCGCGCGACCCCACGGGCTGCCCCGAGGCCACGTACTCCTCCACGACGCGGCGGAGGATCTCTCGCTTCCGCTGCGTGAGCTCCATCTCGGTCCGATGGTAGCGCCGTGCCCCGCCGACCCGGTCGGCCGCCCGGGCAACGCTCCCGGGCAGGGCGCTCAGACGACGAGCTCGGCGGTGACTCCCCCGCCGAGAAAGCGGCCCCGCCGGGTGAGCCGAAGCTCGCCGTCGCCGAGCTCGACGAGGCCCGCGGCGGCGAGCCGCCGCAGTGCGTCCCGGTCGATCGCGTCCCCCAGCCTCTCGGCCGCCACGGGCTCGTCGAGCCGGAGCGAGAGCATGACCCGCTCGCGCCCCCGCGCCTCGGCGTCGAGGAGCTCCGTCTCGCGAGGAGGCGGCTCGCCCACGGCGAGTGCTCCGACGTATCCCGCCAGCCCCGGCCGGTTGCGTCTGCGCACCCCGGCGATCGTCGACACCGCCCCGATCCCGACGCCGAGGTAGTCGCGGCCGTGCCAGTAGGCGAGGTTGTGGCGCGCCCGCAGGTCGCGCCCGCCCGTGTGGCCGGGCTCGAGGCAGAAGTTGGCGGTCTCGTACCACCGGTAGCCCGACGCCGTCAGGACGTCGACCACGCGTTCGAAGTACCCCTCCAGCGCCTCCGCCTGTCGCTCGAGCTCAGCTCCGTGAGCGTGTGTGAACCGCGTGCCCGGCTTCGCCTCGAGCTCGTAGCACGAGAGGTGCTGCGGCTCGAGGGCGAGCGCGTCGGCGAGATCGGCGTCGAGGTCGGCCGGGCTCTGGCCAGGGATGCCGTACAGCAGGTCGAGCGACACGTTGTCGATCCCGGCCTCACGGACGGCTCGCACGGCTCGACGGACGTCGTCGGGAGCCGCCTGCCGCTCGAGCACGGAGAGCAGATGCGGCCGGAAGCTCTGAGCGCCGAGCGAGACGCGGTTCACGCCCCGCTCGCACAGCATCCGTGCGAGCTCCGGCGTCACCGTCTCGGGATTGGCCTCGACCGTCAGCTCCTCCGCCTCGGGCAGCGCGTCGAGCAGGCGCTCGAGCTCGTGCGCGTCCGTGAACGTCGGCGTGCCGCCGCCCACGAAGACCGTCTCGACGCGATCGGCGAGCACGTTCCCTTCGAGCGCGAGCTCCGCGAGGAGCGCGTCCACGTAGGCGCCGTGCTGCTCACGCCGGCCGACGAGCGTGACGAAGTCGCAGTACCCGCAGCGATGCGCGCAGAACGGGAGGTGGACGTAGAGGTGCCCGACTGCGCCCATCGACCTACCGCTTCCGCTCCGAGTCGAGGTTGAGAACAGCGAGGAACGCCTCCTGCGGCACCTCCACCCCGCCGACCTGCTTCATCCGCTTCTTCCCCTTCTTCTGCTTTTCGAGCAGCTTCCGCTTGCGTGTGATGTCGCCGCCGTAGCACTTCGCGAGCACGTCCTTTCGCTTCGCCTTCACGGTCTCGCGCGCGATCACCCGCGAGCCGATCGCCGCCTGCACGGGGACGTCGAACATCTGCCGCGGGATCTCCTTGCGCAACCGATCCACGAGCTGACGTCCGCGGTCGTACGCCGAGTCGCGATGGACGATCAGCGAGAGCGCGTCGACCTGCTCGCCCGCGACGAGAACGTCCACGCGGGCGAGCTCGCCGGGCTTGAACCCCGCGAGGTCGTAGTCGAAGCTCGCGTAGCCCCGCGTCCGCGACTTCAGCTGGTCGTAGAAGTCGTAGACGATCTCGCCGAGTGGGAGCTCGTACGAGAGGAGGACGCGGCCCTCGCTCAGGTACTCGAGATGGTCGAAGCTCCCACGCCGCTCGTTGGCGAGCTCCATGACGGCGCCGACGTAGTCCTTGGGAACGATGACGGACGCCTTCACGTACGGCTCCTCGACGAGCTCGATCTCGTTCGGCATCTCGGCCGGGTTGTGCACCTCCACGACCTGCCCGCTCCGCGTCGTAGCGCGATACGCGACGTTCGGCGCCGTGATGAGGAGGTCGAGATCGAACTCCCGCTCGAGGCGCTCACGCACGATCTCCATGTGCAGGAGCCCGAGGAACCCACAGCGGAAGCCGAACCCGAGCGCCTGCGACGTCTCGGGCTCGTACGTGAGCGACGCGTCGTTCAGCTTCAGCCGCTCGAGCGCATCGCGGAGCTCCGGATACTCGTCGGAGTCCGTCGGGAAGATCCCCGCGAAGACCATCGGCTTGACGTCGAGGTAGCCGGGCAGCGGCTCCGCCGCGGGACGGTTCCGCGTGGTGAGCGTGTCGCCGACCCGGAGCCGCGACACGTCCTTCAGCCCCGTGATGACGTACCCGACCTCGCCTGCGACGAGCGCGTCCATCGGCTCGCGGGCCGGGGCCATGACACCGAGCTCCTCCGTCTCGAACTCCGTGCCCTGCGCCATCGCCCGCAGCGGGTCGCGCGTCTCGAAGCGGCCGTCGGCGACGCGCACGAATGCAACGACGCCGCGGTACTGGTCGTACGACGAGTCGAAGACGAGTGCGCGCGCTGGCGCATCGGGGTCGCCTCCCGGCGCGGGAACCCGCTCCACGAGCGCGTCGAGGACGTCCTCGACGCCCTGTCCCGTCTTCGCCGAGATGCGCAGGACGCGGTCGGGGATCTCGCCCAGGAGCTCCGCGAGCTCGGCAGCAGCACCGTCGGGGTCGGCCTGCGGCAGGTCGATCTTGTTCACGACGGGAACGATCTCGAGATTCCCCTCGAGCGCCAGGTACGCGTTGGCCAGCGTCTGCGCCTCGATCCCCTGCGCCGCATCCACGACGAGGAGCGCGCCCTCGCAGGCCTGCAACGACCGCGAGACCTCGTACGTGAAGTCGACGTGGCCGGGCGTGTCGATGAGGTTCAGCTGGTACCCGCGCCAGCGCACGCGCACTGCCTGGGCCTTGATCGTGATCCCGCGCTCGCGCTCGAGCTCCATGGAGTCGAGCACCTGCTCGCGCATGTCGCGCTCGGAGACGGCACCCGTCAGCTCGAGAATCCGATCCGCGAGCGTGGACTTGCCGTGGTCGATGTGCGCAATGATCGCGAAGTTACGGATGCGGTCCTGGGGGGTCAGGTCTTCCATGTTGCACGTTCGGAGAAGCATGGAAGACCTGACCCACTCATCGCCGGCGCCGCAGCAGGAGCAGCTCGTCGAGCTCGCGCACGCGAAGCACCCGCGCGGCGCCTGCGTACACAGCCCCGCCGAGCACGAACGCCGCGCCGAGCGACACGACCTGCGCGAGGAGCGACCGGCCGAGCCAGGCATCCAGCGCGTACCAGGCCGCGAACGAGACTCCTGCTGCGACTGCGCCCGCGAGCAGGATGCGAAGGACCACGCGGAGCGTGCGGCCGACGTGCTCGAGGCCGACGCGGCGACGCATCATGACGAGCAGCGTCGCCGCGCCGACGACGTTGACGGTGGCCGTCGCGAGCGGGATGCCCCAGATTCCGAGGCGGTAGAAGATCGCGTCGAAACCGGCGTTGAGCGCGACCGCACCGAGCGCGATCGCGGTCGGCACCCAGTTCGTCTGCACGGCGTAGAAGGCGCGGTTCAGGATCAGCATCCAGCCGTTGAAGACGAGCCCGATGGAGAACGCCTGCAGGCACTGCGCGACGATGACCGTGTCGTCGGCCGTGAACTCGCCGCGCTGGTAGACGAGCCGGACGATCGGCTCCGCAAGGACGATCGAGAGGAGCCCTGCCGGCATGAGCAGGAAGGCGATCTGGCGCAGGCCGCCGTCGAGAGCACGGCGGAGCCCGGGCTCGTCCCCCCGGGCCGCGAGCCGCGCGAACGTCGGGAAGAGGACGGTCGTGACCGCGACCGCGAAGACACCTTGCGGGAGCATGTAGAGCCTGAAGGCCTTGTCGATCGCGGCGGGCGCCAGCTCAGGATCGAGCAGCCGTGACGCGAAGACGGTGTCGACGAGGAAGTTGACGTTGATGAGCCCGATCGTGAGCGTGACCGGGAGCATCAGGACGAGCACGCGCTTCACCGCCGGGTCGCGCCAGTCGAGCACCAGGATGAGACTGCCGTCGAGCCGGCGCAGCCAGGGGATCGGAAGCAGGAGCTGCACGAGCGTCCCCAGGACGACGACCGCCGCATAGAGGTACAGCTCGTTGCTCTCTCCGTCGATGCGCGGCACGCCGATGAGCAGGCCGAGGATGATCACGAGGTTCCAGGCGACGGGCGCGAGCGCCGGAAGCGCGAAGTGCTGGTACGTGTTGAGGATCCCGACGACGATTCCCGAGAGGCCCAGCAGCACGACGATCGGGAAGAGGACGCGCGACAGTCCGACGGCGAGATCGAAGTCGCCGCCCGGGTCACCGAACGGCCGCATGAGGAGCGGTGCGAGCAGGATGAACAGCGCGGTCACGCCGCCGAGGACGAGGAGCGTCAGCCAGAAGAGCGTCGACGCGACACGCCAGGCGCGCTGCTTCTCGCCGCGCTCGAGGAGCTCGCTGAACACCGGGACGAAGGCGCCGGAGAGCGCGGCGTCCGCCACGAGCGCGCGGACGAGATTCGGGATCTGGATCGCGACGGTGAACGCGTTGATCAGGCCCGAGATGCCGAAGAAGTAGGCGCTGACCATCTCCCGCATGAGCCCGAGCACGCGCGAGATCGCCGTGGCGCCGGAGAACACGGCCGTGGAGCGCGCGATGCGGCGGCGTTGGTCGGGCTCGGTCGACGGGGTCGCCCGAGGGTCGAGAGGTGGGTCGGGAAGGTCTGTCACATCATCATCCGAGCGCGTTGTCGAGGAGCATCATCACGACGAAGCCGACGACGAACCCGAAGGTGGCCTCCCGCTCGTTCCCGCGCTCGCGGCTCTCGGGAAGCATCTCGTCGACGACCACGTAGATCATCGCGCCCCCGGCGAACGCGAGCGCCGCAGGGAGTGCGACGGCGGCGGAGTCGGCGATCGCGTACCCGAGGAGGGCTGCCGGGGGCTCGACCAGGCCCGTCGCGACCGCGAAGCCGGCGGCAGTCCAGACCGACGTCTTCGCCGCCACCAACGGCGCAGCGGCGGCGAATCCCTCCGGGATGTTCTGGAGCCCGATCGCGACGGCCACGGGGACTCCGAGCTCGGCCCCGCCGGCGGCGAAGGCGATGCCGACCGCGAGGCCCTCGGGCAGGTTGTGGATGGTGAGCGCGCTCAGGAGGAGCGTCGCCCGCCGTTCCTCCCGCGTCTGGGAGCGTTCGGTGAACCGTGCGTGGACGTGCGGGACATACGCATCGAGCGCCGCGAGCACGGCCGCGCCGAGGAGGAAGCCGGCGACGACTCCGAGGACGCCCCCCAGCTCGAGCGCGGGCACGAGCAGGCTAAAGACAGCGGCAGCCGCCATGATCCCTGCCGTCGCTCCGAGCAGCGTGTCGAGCAGCCGGTCGCCGGGGTGCCGCACGACGAGAAGCCCGAGCCCGCCCAGGCCCGTCGCGAGCCCCGGAGCCACGAGCCAGAAGAGCGTCTCGCCGTCCATCACAGCGATTCTCCCAATCGGTCCTGCTACCATCGCCGCGCCCGCAGCTTGCGGGCGTTTTCTCGACATGGCGAACATCAAGCAGCAGAAGAAGCGGGTGCGGATCCAGGCTCGTCAGCGGGTCGAGAACCTCCGTTACCGCTCGACGATCAAGACGCTGACGAAGCGACTCGAGGCCGTGGCGACCGAGGGCGACGAGGCGCGCACGGCGGCGGAGCATCGCGAGCTCGTCCGCATGATCGACCGCGCGACGGCGCGAGGCGCGCTCCACCGCAATACCGCAGCGCGCAAGAAGTCACAGGCCGCGAAGCTCGCGGCCGGCGCAGGCGCTTCTTCTTCCTAGTGGTCTCTCCGGGAAGTCCGGTGCCCATTCGCCGGCGAGAACCGAGCAGGCCTAGG
>JAWOIV010000114.1:0-22346 GCA_046484465.1 Gaiellaceae bacterium | reverse complement strand
TCTAGGGGCTCCGGGCACCCTCGCCTATCGGGAGAGATCGTCGAGAAGCTCCGCGAGGAGCCGGTACGCGCGCTGCGTCGCCGAGATGCTCACGCTCTCGCCCGGCGCATGCGGGCCGAGGATCGTCGGGCCGATCGAGATCATCTGGATGCCGGGCAGCTTCTCGCCGATCACCGCGCACTCGAGTCCTCCATGCACGACGTCGAGCCGGGGGTCGGCCTCGAAGAGCGCTCGGAACGTGGCGCGTGCCGAGGCGAGCAGGGGCGAGTCGAGATCGGGCTCCCAGGGTCGATACGAGCGCTGCACCTCGAGCTCGACCGCGTGTGTCTCGGCGATGCGCTCGATCGTGGAGACGACCTCTTCGAGGCCGGCTGCGGACGAGCTGCGGGTCATCGAGGCGAATACGACGACGCCCGCGTCGGTTGTCGCGACGTTCACGCTCGTGCTCGTCTCGGCGACCTCGTCGAGGCCGTGCGCGAGCGCGACGACTCCGGTCGGCAGAGATCGCAGGACGTCGAGTGCGCGGTCCGACGCCTCGACGCTCGCCGCGGCTACGGCGCGTGCGGGTGCGATGCCGACGACGAGCCCGTCGTCCGTCCCCGCGTGCTCCCGGAGCAGGACCGCGAGTTCGCTTTCGACCGCTGTGCGAATCGCCTCCTCGTCCTCCCCGGCGATCCACACGACTGCCCGTGCCTCCCTCGGTATGGCGTTGCGGCTGACTCCGCCCTCGAGCTCGACGAGCCGAATCGTGCCGACGGCGCGCGCGCGGTCGAGCAGCCGCCCGAGCCCCTTCACTGCGTTCGCGCGCCCGCGGTGGATGTCCCCTCCCGAGTGGCCGCCGCGAGCGCCCGTGAGCTCGATTCGAAGCGCCCGTCCTCCGTCGACCGGCGTCGGCTCGAGCCGGATCCGCGCGAACGTGTGCGAACTCCCGGCGCAGCCGACGGTGATCGCGCCGTCGGACGTGCCGTCGAGGTTCACGAGCAGCCGCCCCGTGACGATCGACGCTTCGAGCGCCTTCGCCCCTTCCAGGCCCTGCTCCTCACACACGGTGAAGAGGAGCTCGAGCGGGCCATGCCGAACGCTGGGATCCTCGGCGGCGCCCATCGCCAGGGCGACGCCGATGCCGTTGTCGGCACCGAGCGTCGTCCCCTCTGCGGCCAGCCAGTCACCCTCACGCACGACGTGGATGCGGCCCTCGCGGGGATCGTAGGGGCTGTCCGGGTCGCGTTCGCACACCATGTCGAGGTGGGCCTGGAGCACCACCGCGGGGGCGTCCTCGCGGCCCGGCGCGGGCGGCACGCGGACGACGACGTTGCCCGCCGCATCGGTTTCCGCCTCCCAGCCGTGCCGCTCGGCCCAGGCGAGGACGTGCGTCCGGGCAGCCTCTTCCTCACGCGAGGGGCGGGGGAGCGCGGTCAGCTCGAAGAACCGCTCCCACACGATCCCCGGCTCCAGGGTCTCGTGTTGCGCGCTCATCGGTCGATCGTAGTGACGAGCGGGACGGGCTCTGCGACTGGCGGCTCGCGACGGACGACGACTGCGACCGACGTGAGGACGATGGTCGCTCCGATGACCATCGCGGTCGTGAGCGACTCGTCGAGGACGGCGGTGCCGAGCGCGATCGCCACGACGGGGTTCACGTAGGCGTACGTCGCGACCAACCCGATCGGCGCATGCGCGAGGAGCCAGACGTACGCCGTGTACCCGACGAGCGCGCCGAAGACGACGAGGTACGCCCAGCCGGCGAGCGAGCGCGCCGACACCTCTCCCGGCTCCGGAGCCGAGGCGAGCCCGAGCGGGAGGAAGATCAGCCCGCCGATCAGCATCTGGAGCGTGGTCACGGTCAGCGAGCTTCGCGGGAGCGGCAGGCGCGGCGAGAGGAAGGAGCCGATCGCCCACGCGAGTGCCGAGCCGACCACGAGCGCGATCCCCGTGACGTCCGCGTCGACGGTCGGCCGCACGAGTACTGCGATTCCGGCGAACCCTGCGGCGATACCCACGAGCACCGTGGCGGGCGGCCGGTCTCCCGCGGCGATGCGGAGTGCGGCGACGATCAACGGCACCGACGCGATGATCAGTGAGGCGAGGCTGGTCGGGACCGTCCGCTCCGCGTAGAAGAGGAGCACGTTCGCGCCGATCAGGAGAACGGCGACGATCGCGACGGACGCGAGCTCCATGCGCGTCACGACGAGAGCGTGCCACCCGCTTCGCCAGACGAGCCACGCGGCGAGCAGCACTCCGGCGACGACGTACCGGGTCGAGACGGCGAAGGTCGGGGACATCGTCTCGACCGCGAGAGCGATTGCGAGGTACGTCGAACCCCAGATCACGTAGATGGTGAAAAGCGCAGTCCAGAGCCGCGCGCTGGGGCTCACGTCAGCGCTTCAGCGTGAGAGCGGCTCCGAATGCGAGGAGCATGATCCCCGTCACCCGCGGCCAGGTGGCCGCGACCCGGTCGACCCCGAACCATCCGAAGCGGTCGATCAAGGCAGCGAGCCCCAACTGTGCAGCGATCAGGAACGCGCTCGTCGCGAGGACACCGATGCGCCCGGCCGCGTAGGTGATCCCGAAGACGATCCCGACCGCGAACACGCCACCGAGCAGCTGCCACTTCGGACCGGAGACGGCTTCTGCGATCCCGCCGAATGACTGCCGGACGACGAGCAGGAGGAAGAGTGCGAGGAGCCCGCCGACGAGTGCGGCTGTCGCCACGGCCTCGAGGCTTCCCACGCGCTCTCCCAGCCGCCCCTGCACCGCGACCTGCATCGCGCCGACGAGGCCTGCACCGAGCGCCGCGGTCGCTGCGAGTCCGGTCGAGCTCACCGCGCGGACGCTATACGCTCCCGGCGTGACCGAGCCGACGCACCCGCGTCCGCGCGACCCGGCGGATCTCGGGTTCGAGACGATCGTCTACGAGAAGGCTCCTCCGCGGGCGACGATCAGGCTGAACCGCCCGGACGTTCTCAACGCGTTCGACTTCCGGATGCTGCGGGAGATCGCGCGCGCAGCCGAGGATGCCTCGTGGGACGACGACGTGCGGGCGGTCGTCGTGACCGGGACAGGCCGAGCGTTCTGCGTCGGTGCGGACCTGCGCTCCTGGGACGAGACGCTCCTCGGCGAGTCGGGTGAGTACTGGAAGTGGTTCGGAGCGTTCAAGGACATGCACGATCGACTGCGCGAGATCGGCAAGCCGACGATTGCGCGCGTCAACGGCATCGCGGTCGGCGGCGGCAACGAGCTGCAGATGGCGTGCGACCTCTCGGTGATGGTCGACTCCGCCTTCATCCGCCACGTCGGGCTCGAGCACGGGTCGGTGCCGGCCGGCGGAGCCACGCAGTGGCTCCAGCTCATGGTCGGCGATCGCAGGGCGCGCGAGATCGTGTTCCTCTGCGAGGAGATCCCGGCGGCGCAGGCGGAGGAGTGGGGACTCGTCAACAGGGCCGTGCCGGAGGCGGAGCTCGACGCGGTGGTCGACGGGTGGGTGGAGTCGATCGCGCGCAAGCTCCCGCAGACCACGCGCTATGCGAAGCAGCAGCTGAACGTCTGGCGCGACCTCGCGTGGCACCAGACGGTCGGCCACGCGCGGGACTGGCTCGCCATGTCCATGCTCGGCGAGGAGGCGCAAGGGGCCGTGCGCGCGTTTCTCGAGCGAGGCAGGGCGAAGTAGGTTATGGCTGTGGCCGGCGAGGTCCTCACGAGTCGTCGAGGCGCCGTCCTCACGATCACGCTCAACAGGCCCGACGTGTACAACGCCCTCAACCGGGCGGTGCACGAGGGGTTGGCGCAGGCGCTCAGGGAGGCGGCCGACCCCGGGATCCGGGCGGTCGTCCTGACAGGCGCCGGGCGGGGCTTCTGCTCCGGGCAGGATCTGCGCGAGTTCTCCGAGCTCCCGGGCGGCGTACGCGAGGCGCTCGAGCAGACGTACCACCCGAACGTGCGCGCGATCCGCGGGCTCGAGAAGCCCGTCATCGCGGCGATCAACGGCCCGTGCGCTGGTGCCGGGCTCTCTCTCGCGTGCGCGTGCGACGTGCGGATCGCCTCGAGCGACGCGAGCTTCGTCCCAGGGTTCATCGGCATCGGCCTGGTGCCCGACGCCGGGAGCACGTGGTTCATCCATCGACTGCTCGGGTTCACGCGCGCATTCGAGTGGATGGTCTCGAACCGGCGCCTGAGCGCGGACGAGGCGCTGATCTGGGGTCTCGTCTCCGAGGAGACCCCGGCCGAGCGGTTCTCCAAGCGGGTCGAGGAGCTCGCCGACTGGTACGCGGCTCTGCCGACGCGGGCCGTCGCGATGACGAAGCAGCTGTTCGAGCATGCGCACACGGCGACGGTCGACCAGCAGCTCGAGCTCGAGGCCGCGCTTCAGCAGGCGGCGACCGAGACCGAGGACTTCCCCGAGGGCGTCCAGGCCTTTCTCGAGAAGCGCCTCCCCGACTTCAAGGGCCGTTAGCCCCCTCCGGTTCGTGGCCGGGATCACCGCGACCGACTACCACACGGGCGGAGAGCCGTTCCGGATCGTCACCGGCGGTGTCGGCGAGCTCCGCGGAGCGACGATTCTCGACAAGCGCCGCGACGCGCTCGAGCGGCTCGACCATGTGCGGCGGCTGCTCGTCTACGAGCCCCGTGGTCATGCGGACATGTACGGCTGCCACGTCGTCGAGCCGAACGACGACGGTGCCGATCTGGGCGTCGTCTTCTTCCACAACGCCGGCTACTCGACGGCGTGCGGGCACGGGACCATCGCGCTCGTGACCTGGGCGCTCGACGACGGCGTGGTCGAGCGGCGGGAGGGTGAGAACCGCGTGGTCGTGGACGTGCCTTCGGGCCGGCTCGAGACGTGGGCGGAGGTCGAACGCGGCAAGGTGCGCTCGGTCCGCTTCCGTAACGTGCCGGCGTATGTCTGGGGCGAGGGACTCGACGCTGGCGGGCGCAGGGTCGACGTCGCCTTCGGCGGGGCCTTCTACGCGTCGTTGGAGGAGCGGGTCGAGCCGTCGGAGCTTCCGCGGCTGATCGAGCTCGGCCGGGAGCTCAAGCACGCGATCGAGGCGGAGCACGAGGTCGTCCACCCGCTCGAGCCCGAGCTCCGAGACGTGTACGGCGTGGTGTTCTGGCAGGAGGAGGCAGACGATCCGCTCACCCAGCGCAACGTCACGGTCTTCGCCGACGGCGAGGTCGACCGCTCACCCTGCGGCAGCGGCACCTCGGCGCGGCTCGCCCTCCTCGAACGCTCAGGGCGCCTTGCACGCGGCCAGGAGCTGCGGCACCTGTCGATCGTCGGGTCCGAGTTCCGCGGACGAGTCGTCGGCGGCACGGAGGTGGCGGGGATCGCGGCCGTCGTGACCGAGGTCGAGGGAACCGCCTATCGCACCGGCGACCACGTCTTCACGCTCGATTCCGAGGACCCGCTCGGCGAGGGTTTCTTCCTCCGTTAGCTCGCGGCGGCAATGAGGCGCAGGATCTCGTCGTTCTCGGGGAAGCGACCGACCGCCTGCTTGGAGAAGATCAGCTCGCCGTCGGCGAGCACGTCGAACTGCGAGCGTGCGCCGGCAACAGGCGTTGCGGGGAAGTTCAGCCTCGAGGTGATCTCGGCCGCGAGACTCGCGGCCCGTGTGTTGTAACCGCTTCAGGTGGGGCAGTAGAGGATCTCGACCTGCACGGGAAGATCGTAGCCGCCGGTAGAGTCGCCGTCGTGAAGGGGGAGGTCGTCTTCGAGGTGGAGCAGGCCGGTTGCGAGAGCTGCGCCGCGCTCGTCCGAGACGCGCTCGAGGAGCTCGCTTCCGTCGACGAGATCACGATCGACGAGACCGAGGATCGCGCGACGGTGAGGCTCGCCGCAGGGGCTGTTCTCACGCTCGACGACGCCGACCGCGCGCTCGTCGTAGCGTCCGAGGGAACCGGCCACGCCTACCGCGTCGTGCCGGGCTCCTGGCGAGCGGGCTGAGCGAGCGTGGCAAGCGGACCTTGTGGCTCAGAGCCACAAGGTCTTGTTCAGGCCTCGAGCCGCGGACGGTGGCGCTCGACGATCGCAGCGCAGTCCACGCCGCGCGGCAGCGCGCCGTAGATAGGCCCTCCGTCGCCCGTCAGCCGGGTCGAGCAGTACGCGTCCGCGACCGCGGCCGGAGCGTGCCGGACGAGCAGTGAGGATTGCAGGCAGCGTGCGGCGAGACCGGCTGTGTGCCGTGCCCGGTACTCGCGCTCGTTCGTGTCGGCGAGCTCGCTCCGGAGGCGCGCGGTCGCGTCGTCGAGCCGATCATCGCCACCGGCTGCCAGCTCGATCTCCGCGAGCAGGGCCTCGACGCTCTCCGGCTCCTTCGCGACGGCGCGCCAGAGGTCGAGTGCGTTCACGTTCCCGGCTCCCTCCCACAGCGAGTTGAGCGGGCTCTCGCGGAAGAGGCGCGGCAGCACGGACTCCTCCACGTAGCCGTTCCCGCCGATGCACTCGAGCGCCTCCACGAGCGGGCGATCCTCCGTGAAGAGGTCGTACCCCTCGAGTGGGGCGGCTGGTTCGCTGCGCGGAGGTAAGCGGACGTCGCCATGGCCGTCTCCCGGTCAGCTAGATCGTCTTGAACTGCTCGAACGGCTGGCGGCAGGACTCGCAGTAGCGGATCGAGCGGCACGGGGTCGGGCCGAAGAGGTTGTCGAGCCGGGTGTCCGTCGATCCGCAGTACGGGCAGCGGAAGCCCTTCTGGAGCTGAACGAGCTCGAGCTTGCCGGCCGGGCGCGGGGCAGGTGGGGCGAAGCCGGCGGCGCGGAGCTTCTCCCTGCCCTCCGGCGTGATGCGGTCGGTCGACCACGAGTCGTCGAGGATCACGCGCACCTCGACCTCGGCGCCCAGCTCCTCGACCTTGGCCCCGAGCTCGCGCTTCATCACCTCGAGCGCGGGACAGCCCATGAAGGTCGGTGTGAAGTCGATCCGAACGCGGCCTTCGTCGATCTCGACGTCCTTGACCACCCCGAGGTCCACGAGCGAGATCACGGGGATCTCCGGGTCCGGGACCTCCGCGAGCGCCGCCCAGACGTCGGCCTCGGTGACCTTGTGGCTCAGAGCCACTTGGCGCCGGCCTCGCTCACCAGCTCGCGCCCGGGGCCGACCGCCGCACCATGGTCATCTCCTCCCACAGCTCCGCGAGCCCGGCCTCGTGGACGCTGCGCGAGATCGGCTCGGCCTTCGGGAGCTCGCGCCCGAGGCGCGCTTCGACCCTGCGGCGAAGCTCGGGACGAAGCTCGTCGTCGAGGACGCCGAGCGCGTACGGCCAGAGCTCGTCCACGGCCTCCTCGAACCGCGTCCGCCCCTCCTCCGAGGCGAGCATCCGGTCGACCCACATCTCGGCGTGCATGCGGTGGTAGGCCTCTTCGCGATCCATCTTGGCGGCGATCCCGGCAATCTCTGCATCCTCGGAGGCCTTGAGCGCCCCGAGGCGGATCTCGTCGGCGGTCTCGTACAGCCAGTGGCGGGCGATCGTACGCGCCCACTCCAGCCTCCGGAGCTGGACGAGCGGCGCGCAGCGGTACTCCGCCGGCTGCCGGTCGAAGGCGAGCTCGTCCGCGGTCGTCCCCAGCTCGGCGGCGGCCAGCTCGTAGAGCGCGCGCGCGTGGCCGATCTCGTTCTGCGCGATCGAAGAGAACGCGACGTCCTCCTCCAGGAACGGAGCGATGCCCGTCCACTCGGAGTCGCGCCACCCCAGGATCAGCTCGTCGTCGGCGATGGACAGGAGGAGATCGACGCGGCTCGAGGTCACGGGAACTTTCTCCGCTGGAAAGTGCGACGCGTAAGCGATTCGCACTTTCCAGCGCGAAGCTCGTCGTCGGCGATGGATAGGAGCAGGTCCGTGCGCTCGCTCATGCCGTGCCCGCCCGCTCGCGAGCCTCGCGGAGCCGGGACTTCAGCGAGTACCCGTCCACGCGGCGATAGCTCGTGTCGAACTCGTCGGGGAAGTCCTCGATCGCGTGCACCGCCGAGCGGGGAACCAGCCACAGCGCCTCGGACTCGTGACGCCGCCCGTAGAACTCGCGTGCGTACATCTCGGCGGCGCGCCCGTCGGGTGCTCGAAACGAGCCCGCGTGCTCGAACGCCTTGCCCTTCCGCTCCTGCCTGAAGACTTCGAAGACGAGGTCCGGCATCAGGCAGCCTCCGCGAGCACCACCCGGGAGACCCAGTCGACGTCTGCGCGCGACAGCTTCCGGAAGGCGATGCGCTCGGCCGACGCCGGCCCGTGGCCGGTGACGACGGCCATGAGCCTGTCCCAGTCGGGCTCCGTGTACTCCCACGTGCCCGCCTCGTTCCGGCGGAGCTTCGGGTCGGGGATGGTGAGCCCGATCTCGAGGATCTGGTCGACGTAGCCGTCGAGGAACTCCTGGCGCGCGTCCTCGTTCGCCTGGCTCTTGATCCGCCAGTAGTACATCGGGTCCTCCTCGGCGGCGATCGGCGTCCCGTGGAACATCATCAGCGGCTCCCACCAGCGATCGAGTGCCTCCTGCAGCAGCTCGCGCTGGTAGTCGGTGCCGTTGACCATCGCGAGCACGACGTCGCGGCCGTGGAGGATGTGGAACGACTCCTCCCAGCACACGCGCTTCATGATCCGCGCATAGGGCGCGTAGGAGGTCTTGAGAAGCGCCTTCTGGGAGACGATCGCCGCGGCGTCCACGAGCCACGCGATGACGCCGACGTCACCCCACGGGCGGGTCGGGTAGTGGAAGACGTTGTGGAACTCCGCCTTGCCGGCGATGAGGCCGTCGAGGCACGCCTCGCGCGGCTTGCCCAGGTCCTCGACGATGCGGTAGATGAGCTGGGCGTGGCCGACCTCGTCCTGAATCTTCGCGGTGAGCGCAAGCTTCCGCTGCAGCGTCGGCGCGCGCAGGATCCAGTCGCGCTCCGGGAGTACGCCCATGAGCTCCGAGTTCGCGTGCATCTCGATGAATTTGACGAGCCGCTTGCGGTACTCGTCGGGCATCCAGTCCGTGGACTCGACGAGCCCGCCCGACTGGACGTGCTCGACAAACTCCTGCGTCCTCACGTCGTCGCTCACATTGCCTCCCTACCTACCGGTCGTTAGCATCGAGTATATGAGCACACGCCGCGACGAGCTCGCCAGGGCTGCGGCTCGCCTCTTCGCCGAGCGCGGTTTCCACGGCACGTCCATGGGCGACATCGCCGACGAAATGGGGATTCAGAAGGCCTCGCTCTACTCGCTCACCGGCTCGAAGCAGCAGCTCCTGTACGACGCGGTCCGCGCCGGGGCCGAGGCGTTCCACGCGGCGCTCGACGCGGTCGAGGACGACGCGCATGCGGTGGAACGCATCCGCCGGGCGCTCCGCGGCCATCTCCGCGTCGTCGCCGACCAGGTCGACGCGGCGACGGTGTTCATCCGCGAGTGGCGCTACCTGGAGGGAGAGCTGCGAGACGAGTTCGTCGCCGAGCGGCGCCGGTACGAGGAGCGCTGGCGTGACCTCTTCCGGGACGGTGTCGCGCGTGGCGAGCTCCGTGTCGACCTGCGCCAGTCCGACGCGACCTTGCTCGTGCTCTCGGCGGCGAACTGGGCCTACACCTGGCTGACACCGCGCCACGACACGGACGCGCTCGCCGACCGGTACGTGGCGATCCTCGTCGACGGCATCCGCGGCTACGCCGCGCCCGAGTGAGCCGGCTGCTGATCGTCAACCCGTTCGCGTCCGGCGTCGACGAGCACCGGCTCGCCGCGGTGTGCGCGGTGCTGCCCGAGGGCACCGACGTGCGCCTCACGACGACCGCGGGTGAGGCGACGGAGATCGCGCGAGGAGCTCCCGACGTGGAGGCGATCTACGTCCTCGGCGGCGACGGCACGTACAACGAGGTGCTGAACGGCGTGGAGCGTGACGTGCCGCTCGGGTTCCTGCCGGGTGGGGGGACGAGTGTCCTGCCGCGTGCGCTCGGCCTCCCCCGCAACCCGGTCCAGGCTGCGCGCCGGGTGGCCGAGGGCCGGATGCGGCGCATCGGGCTCGGGCGCGTGAACGGCCGCAGGTTCGCCTTCAACGCGGGTCTCGGGCTCGACGCGGAGCTCGTCCGGCGCGTGGACCGGCTGGGCCGGAGCCCCGACGGCCGCCGCCCAGGAGACGTCGCGTTCACTCGCACCACGCTCGGGCTCTTCGCCGAGCGGCACGGGAGATTCGAGCCACAGCTGGAAGTGGAAGGGCTCGGCCGTGCGGCTTTCGCGCTCGTCGCGAACTGCTCGCCCTACACGTACGCAGGAACGAAGGCGCTCGAACTCGTGCCGGGCGCGAGCTTCGACGACGGGCTGGCCGTGCTCGCGCCCGTGAGCCTGCGTGCCCGCGACCTCCCGCGCCTCGTGTTGCACGGGCTCCGAGGGCGAGGGCTCGAGGGTGAGGGTCACGCGCTGTACGCGCGGGACCTCGATCGCCTCGTCGTTCGCTGCGACCGGCCGCTTCCGCTGCAGGTGGACGGCGAGGACGCGGGCGACGTGAGCGAGGCGGTCTACGAGGCCGAGCGCGACGCAGTCACCGTCCTCGTCTGAGCGCTGCCACCCTAGAATCAGGCGCGATGAGTCAGGTGCTTCCGGCGGAGCGCGGACTGCGCCGCGTCATCGGTGACGGGGAGACCGTCCCCGACGGCGAGGTCGAGGGCCTCGCCGTCGCCGACCTCGTCGCCCTCTACCGCGACCTCGTCCTCCTGCGGACGTACGACGAGCGCTCCGTCGTCTACCACCGGCAGGGCCGCATCGGCACGTACGCGATCTACTGGAACCACGAGGCGATGCAGGCCGGGTCCGTGTTCGCTCTTGAGGAGCGCGACTGGATCTTCCCGAGCTACCGCGAGTCGGCGATAGGGCTCATCCGGGGCATCCCGGTCTCGACCGTCCTCCACTGGTGGCGCGGGCATCCCGCGGGCTGGTGGAACCCTCAGGACTACGGCGTCGCCTCGATCTGCGTGCCGATCGGGACGCACGTCCCGCATGCGGTCGGCTTCGCCTGGGGCTCGCGCCTCAAGGGGGAAGACCGCGTCGCGATTGCCTACTTCGGTGACGGCGCGACGTCCGAAGGCGCGTTCCACGAGGGCATGACGTTCGCGGGCGTGATGAAGGTGCCGGCGGTCCTGTTCTGCAACAACAACCAGTGGGCGATCTCGACCCCCGTCTCCGAGCAGACGGCCGCGCCGACGCTCGCGGACAAGGCGATCGGCTACGGGATGCCGGGACTGCGCGTCGACGGCGGCGACGTCCTCGCCGTGTACGAGGCGACCCGCGAGGCGGTCGAGCGTGCGCGGGCGGGTGACGGGCCGACCTTCATCGAAGCGGTCACCTACCGCAGCGCGCCGCACGCGACCGCCGACGATCCGTCGATCTACATCGACGAGGAGCGCGTCGCGGAGGAGCGCGAGAACGAGTGCCTGAGGCGCTACGAGCGGTACCTGCTGCGCACGGGTGCCCTCACGGAGGAGCGCGCCGAGGCGATCAAGGCCGAGGCGCTCGAGCTGATGCGCGCTGGGATCGACCAGGCGGAGGCTGAGCCCCCGGCCGACCCGGCGCTCGTCTTCGAGCACGCCTACGCGGATCCGCCGTCCACGCAGGCGCACGATCTCGCCGAGCTGCGGAGGATCCTCGGTGGCTGAGCGACTGCTGGTCGAGGCCGTGAACGACGCGCTGCACGTCGAGATGGAGCGCGACGAGTCGGTGCTCGTGATGGGGGAGGACGTCGGCAAGCTCGGTGGCGTCTTCCGTGCCACGGCCGGGCTCCAGGACCGGTTCGGCACCGACCGCTGCATCGACACGCCGCTCGCCGAGGCCGGGATCCTCGGCACGGCCGTCGGGCTCTGCATGGCGGGCTGGCGGCCCGTCGTCGAGATGCAGTACGACGCGTTCAGCTACCCGTCGCTCGATCAGCTCATCACGCACGTCGGGCGCTACCGCTGGCGCACCGGCGGGAAGATGTCGTTCCCGCTCACGATCCGGATGCCCTACGGCGGCGGCGTACGTGCTCCGGAGCTCCACGACGACTCCCCGGAGACGTACTACGTCCACACCCCGGGCGTGAAGGTGGCGATCCCTTCCACGCCGTCGGACGCGAAGGGCCTCCTGGCAGCCGCGATCCGCGATCCCGACCCCGTCGTCGTACTCGAGCCGAAGTTGCACTACAGGACGTCGAAGCAGGAGGTCCCGGAGGGCGAGCACGTCGTCCCGCTCGGTCAGGCGCGCATCGCGCGCGAGGGCTCCGACGTGACGCTCGTCGCCTACGGAGCGATGGTGCCGCTCTGCGAGCGCACGGCGGAGGCGCTCGACGGCGAGGCCTCCTGCGAGGTGCTCGACCTGCGCTCGCTGAAGCCCCTCGACGAGGAGGCGCTGCTCGCGTCGGTCGCGAAGACGGGCCGCGCCGTGATCGTGCAGGAGGCGCCGCGCGTGAGCGGGTTCGCGGGCGAGGTCGCCGCGGTGCTCGCCGAGAAGGCGATCTTCGATCTCCGAGGTCCGGTGCTGCGCGTGACCGGCTACGACGTCCCGTATCCCTACTGGCAGATCGAGGATCACTACATGCCCTCGGTCGAGCGCGTCGCCGACGCCGTCCGCCGCGTGCTCTCGCCGTAGTGGCCCGCGCGTTCAAGCTCCCGGACCTCGGCGAGGGCCTCACGGAGGGCGAGGTCGCGCGCTGGCTCGTCTCCGAGGGGCAGGTGATCGTCGAGGACGAACCGCTCGTCGAGATCCAGACCGACAAGGCGACGGTGGACATCCCCTCGCCCTACGCGGGCACCGTCCTTCGAATCCTCGTCGCCGAGGGCGAGATCGCTCCCGTCGGCGCCGAGCTCGTCCTCATCGGTGAGCCCGGCGAGGAGGTCCCTCCGGACGCAGTGAACGTGCCACGTGGCTCAGAGCCACAAGGTGGTGTGGTCACGCGGTCCCCGGGCGGGAACGAAGCCGCGACCGGGGGCATCCAAGCGACACCGCTCGTGCGGAAGGTCGCTCAGGAGCTCGGGATCGACCTCACGTCGGTGCCAGGCACCGGCTCGGGCGGGCGGATCACGGAGGAGGACGTGCGTGCGGCCGCGGCGGCAGCTGCGCCCAGGGAGGGGCGGCGCGAGCCGCTGCGCGGCGTGCGACGCGTCATCGCCGAGCACATGGCACGGGCTCATCGCGAGGTGCCGTCCGTGACCTGGGTCGAGGAGTGCGACTTCGAGGACGTCCACATGCCGCACCTCATTGCGCTGGTCATGAAGGCGTGCGCCGAGTCTCTCGCCGAGTTCCCGGAGCTGAACGCGCGCCTCGAGGGGGACGAGATCGTGTACCTCGACCGCTACGACTTCGGGCTCGCAGTACAGACCGACCAGGGGCTCGTCGTGCCCGTGGTTCGGGGCGTCGACTCGAAGCCGGTGGACGACCTCCACGAGGAGGTCGCGCGCGCGGCCGAGGGAGCGCGCCAGGGGACGCTCCGACCGGAGGAGCTCCGGGGCTCGACGTTCACCGTGACGAGCGCCGGGAAGCTCGCGGGCCTCTTCCAGACTCCGATCGTGAACCACCCCGAGGTCGCGATCCTCAGCGTCGGCCGCATCGAGCCGCGCCCCGTCGTTCGTGACGGGGAGATCATCGTGCGCCGAATGGGCACGGTCTCCCTGAGCTTCGACCACCGGGTCATCGACGGTGCGCGCGCCGCCGCGTTCGGGCTCGCCGTGATCGCCCGGGTCGAAGGCCGGGCGTAACCGTTCCCTAGACTGCCAGCGAAATGGGCGACTGGTACTCGATCGGCGTCGCGCTCGGCGTCGGGCTCGCGCTGGGGATGATGCTCTCGGGCTTCCTGGGCGTGAACACCGTCGGTGTGGGCATCGCGGTCGTGCTCGGCACGGCGCTCGGCGCGGCCGCGGGGATGGTGGTCGACAACACGGAGGAGGTCGTCGCCGGGGGGATCGGCGGACTGCTCGGGGCTCTCGCTGCCGCAGTCGTCGTCCGCGGTGCGCTTCGTCGCGGGGCGACGCGCATGGGGGTCGCGACCTATGTCGGCGCTGTCGCCATCCTCGCCCTGCTGCTCGCGTTCGTTCCCGTGGCCGGGTACGTCCTCGCCGTGCTCCTGCCCGTGCTCGCGCTGCGCATGCGCGGGCGCCAGGCGGCCCGGTACGCGGGTCTGCGAACGCTGGCCAAGTGAGCCCTCCCCAGGGACGGACCGCGGAGCCGGGGGTCGGCGACCACGGGCGTGCGCGGGCGCGCATGGTCGAGCATCAGCTCCGCCGTCGGGGCATCCGAGACGAGCGCGTCCTCGAGGCGATGGCCCGCGTCCCGCGCGAGCTGTTCCTGCCGGTCGAGATGCGGCCGTATGCCTACGAGGACGGTGCGCTCGCGATCGGTCACGGGCAGACGATGTCCCAGCCGTTCATCGTGGCGACGATCTGCGAGCTCCTCGGCCTGACGCCGGACGCGCGCGTTCTCGATGTCGGAACCGGTTCCGGCTACCAGGCAGCCGTGCTCTCGGAGCTGGCCGCCGAGGTCGTGACGATCGAGCGCATCCCGGAGCTTGCGGAGCGTGCCAGCGCCACCCTCGCGGCCGCCGGGTACGCGGACGTCGTGGTGCTCGTCGGCGACGGCTCGCTCGGCGTGCCCGAGCGGGCGCCGTACGACGCGATCGCCGTCGCGGCGGCAGCACCCGGAGTCCCGCACGCCCTGTACGAGCAGCTCGTCGAAGGCGGCAGGCTCGTCCTTCCCCGCGGCACACGCTGGGGCCAGGAGCTCGTGCAGATCCTGCGCACGCAGGAGGGGCTACGCGAGCGCGTGTCGATCCCCTGCCGCTTCGTGCCGTTGGTCGGAGCCGAAGGGTTTGGGCATGACTGACCGTATGGGGGGAGGAGACGATGCGGCCCCCGACTACCCTCCGATGACGGTGGAGTCCTCCCACGCCCAGCCCGTCCACGGCGAGTACTCCGCTGCGCGCGTGCGCGCGGGACTCCGCAAGCGCTCCAACTGGGAGCAGCTCGTCAAGTTCTGCGCCGTCGGCGCGAGCGGCTACGCGGTCAACCTGGGCGTGTTCTCGCTGCTCGTGCTCGGCGCGGGCCTGCACTACATCCCCGCCGCCATCTGCTCGTTCCTCGTCGCCGTGACGAACAACTACACGTGGAATCGTCTCTGGACGTTCCGCGACCAGCGTGGCCACGTCGCGTACCAGGGCGCGCGGTTCCTCGTCGTCTCGACGCTCGCGCTCGGTGCCAACCTCGTCGTGCTCTACACGCTGGTTCAGCTCGGGCTGAGCGAGGTCGCCGCACAGGCCATTGCCATCGTCCTCGTCACGCCGGTGAACTTCGCCGGCAATAAGCTCTGGTCGTTCGGGCCGAGCACCCTTCGCTGAGAGCCGCCCTCCTCGCCGCTGCCGCGGCGATCCTCGTCGCGCTCGCGCTCGCGGCCCACGCCACAGCTGCGCCCTCGCAGCCGGCCCGGCTCGAGAAGGCTGCAGCTACCCGCATCGCGGTCGAGCACCCGAAGGTCGCCGCCTGGCTCGAGCGCTACCCGGCAGGCCCGACCACGTCCGCCACGTATCGGCCGACGACCCGTACGTGGCTCGTGAAGGCCTGGTCGGGGGACGCAGGGCAGATCGCGCAGGTCGTCGTCGAGGACATGAGCGAGCGCGTCACGGAAGCGTGGACGGGGCCGCAGGTGGCGTGGAAGATGGCGCGCGGTGCGGACGGGGCGTTCGGCGGCAGGATCCTGCAGCGGTGGTACGTGTGGGGAGCGCTCTGCGCCGTCTTCCTCCTCGGCCTCGGGGACCTGCGGCGGCCGCTCTCGCTGCGGAACCTCGACCTCGTCGTGCTGCTCTCCTTCTCCGCCTCGCTCGTCTTCTTCAACCGCGGCGAGGTGTTCACGAGCGTGCCCCTCGTCTACCCGCCGCTCGTCTATCTGCTCGCCCGCGCCCTGCACGCGGGCATGCGCCGCCGCGGCGAGGCACTCCGCCCCGTCTGGCCCACCTGGGTGATCGCCCTCGCTGTCGTGTTCCTGCTCGGCTTCCGGATCGGGCTGAACCTGGAGACCCCACGGGGTGTCATCGACGTCGGGCTCGCCGGGGTCGTCGGGGCGAGCCGCATCCTCGACGGGCAGCTGCCGTACGGCAACATGCCGCAGCGTGGCGATCTCGAGCCCTGCGGCCCCGAGGACGCAGAAGGTCAGGTACGGGAGCGCATCCAGACGAACGGGCGCTGTGAGGCGGCGATCGAGCGGGGCGACACGTACGGGCCCGTGTCGTACCTCGCGTACGTGCCGGCGACCGCGGTCTTCGGGTGGAGCGGGAAGTGGGACTCGCTGCCCGCGGCGCACGCGACGTCGATCGCGTTCGACCTGCTCGCCGTCCTCGGGCTCGTCCTGGTCGGGCTCCGGTTCGGAGGAGCCCGGCTCGCGGCGCTCTTGGCCTTCGCGTGGACCGCGTACCCGTTCACGGCCTACACGCTGAACGCCAACACGAACGACGCGATCATGCCCGCGTTCCTCGTGCTCGGCTTCTGGCTCGCCTCGTCGGAGTGGGCGCGCGGAGCGGCCGTGGCACTCGCGGGGTGGACGAAGTTCGCCGCGCTGCTCGTCGCGCCGCTGTGGGCGACGTACCCCCGCTACGACGCCGGCCGCCTCGTCCGCTTCGCCACGGCCTTCGTCGCCACGACCGCTGCGGCGTTCACGGTCCTGCTCCTCGAGCAGTCACTACGGGAGGCCGCTCGCACCTTCTGGGAGCGGACGTTCGGGTTCCAGCTCGAGCGCGACTCGCCGTTCTCGCTCTGGGGCTGGGGCCAGTACCACGCGGACGGTGTGCCCGACCTGGGACTCGTCCAGCCGCTCCTCGCCGGCGCGGCGATCGGGCTCGCACTCGTCGTCGCGATCTACCCGCGCACGAAGGGCCCCGTGGAGCTCGCATCGTTGACGGCTGCCGTGCTCGTCGCGTTCCAGCTCGCCCTCTCCCACTGGTTCTACCTGTACCTCCCGTGGGTCGTACCGTTCGTGGCGCTGTGGCTGCTCCTCCCGCGCGACGATCAGGAGACGAGGACGCGGACAGCCTCGATCGACGATGCCCTCCCGGTCTCGGGGTTGCAGTCGATCAGCGCGCCCTCGACGCGCACGCCTCCCTGAGCGGTCTCGAAGCGGACCGGCAGGCCCGTCCGCATGCGCCGAACCGCGAGGTCGGCCTGGACGCCGATCACGGAGTCGTGGGGCCCGGTCATGCCGGCGTCGGTGATGAACGCGGTGCCCTTGGGGAACACTCGCGCGTCCGAGGTCTGCACGTGCGTGTGGGTTCCCACGACCGCGGTCACCTTCCCGTCGAGCCAGTGCGCCATCGCCACCTTCTCGCTCGTCGCCTCCGCGTGCACGTCCACGAGGACGACGGGCGTTTGGCGCCTCGCCTCGTCCACGAGCTCGTCGATCACCTCGAACATGGAGGTCGCCGGGTGGAGGAAGAGCGAGCCCAGGACGTTGATGACGGCCAGCTGCGTGCCGTCTGCAGCCGGGACGACCGCTAGCCCCCGCCCGGGTGTGTTCCGCGACGTGTTCGCCGGTCTTACGACGCGCTCGGACGTCTCCAGGTACGGCCCGATTTCGTTGCGGCGAAACGCGTGGTTTCCGAGCGTGATCACGTCGACTCCCATGGCGAGGATCTTGTCTGCGAGCCGCGGGGTGATGCCGATGCCGTCCGCGGCGTTCTCGCCGTTGACCACGCAGACGTCGACCGCGAGCTCGGTGCGGAGCCGGCCGAGCTCCGATTCGAGCGCCCCGCGCCCCGGGGCGCCGACCACGTCTGCGAGGAAGAGAATGCGCACGGTCGCGCAGCCTACGGCATCTACGGCGCCAGCAGGCTCGCCGAAGGGAAGACCTGGATCGAGACGTTGTTCCCGTCTCCGGCGACGTAGTCGGCGAGCGCCTGCTGCTCGAGCGCGGTGATGTTCACGACGCGCCCGAGCTTCGACGAGCCCGCGGCGACGTTCGCCCCGACCGTCAGCCCGCGGTCCGGGCGCACGTTGCTGAGCGTGACCACGAGCGACGGCGCGGTCGTGGGTCGCAACTCGATCTCCGCGCCGATCTTGCGGCCGGAGATGACGTGGCTCCTGATCGCGACGACGGTGCCGTCCACCGGCGCGTACACGTCCGTTCCGGGCGCGGCGCCGACGTCGAGGGCGCGCGGCGTTCCGCCCTCGAGCTGGTACCAGGAGAGCCCGCTCCGGGTCGACCCGGTGATGCGGCGCCACAGGCGCGCGAGAAGCCCCTCGTTCGCCTGGGGGCCGACCGGCTGCAAGGCGAGACCATCCGATGCGCGGTGGAAGCCGATCCCGGTGACGGAGCCCGGCGCCACGGGCGACTGGACGTGCACGTTGCCGACCGTCGCCAGCACCTGCGGGTCGGGGCGGAGCGACTGGACGGGGGGGCGCGGTGTCGCTGTCGTCACGCCGCGCTCGTCGCCGCTTCCGTCGAACGCCGTGAGGAGGAGGGTGACGACCGCGAGCATCCCCACGACGATCAGGAGCGCGAACCACCGCGCCCGGGACTGTGCGCGCTGCCGGCGCGCGCGGAGACGGGCAGCGTGACGAGATCGGGGAGTGGTCACCCCACTGACCGTAGCAAGGTCCCGCGCCGTGCCCCTCCCCGAGCTCTAGCTCCGCGTACGCGGCTGTACGATCCCGCGCATGGCCGACCCCGGCCCGACGATCCAGATCCCGAGATGGATCCAGCTCGTCGTCCTGCCCGTCGTCCTCGTCCTCGCGTTCCTGCTCGCGCGGGAGCTCGGGCACGTCGTCTTCCTCTTCCTCACGGCGTCCGTGATCGCGTTCACGCTGAATCCGCTCGTTCGTGATCTGACGCGAATCAAGCTTCCTCGCCCGATCTCCGTGACCGTGGTCTACGCGGTGTTCGTGGCCGCGGTGGCCGCGCTCTTCGTCGCCATCGGAGTCGTCGCGTTCGACCAGGTGCGCCATGCCGCCGAGCGGATCGACGAGTACGTGACCGAGGAGGACGCGAGGACCGGCGTGACCGCCGCCGACGCGGATCTCGAGGGGCTGCAGGACTGGCTCGACGCGCACGGGCTGGAGCGTCTCCAGATCAGGGAGCAGCTCAGCGAGTGGGTCGACTCGCTCGGAGGCGGCGAGGTCTCGGTGTACGTCCAGGACGCCATCTCGTTCGCGCAGGGGGCGGCGTTCTCGGCCGTGTTCTTCCTGTTCTCGCTGATCCTGGTCGTCGTCATCTCGATCTACATGCTCCTCGACATGCCGCGGCTCGAGCGCTCGATCGACGCGCGCTTTCCGCCCCACGGCGGCCCGCCGCTGACCCAGCAGATCGAAAGCGCGCTCTGGGGGTACGTCAAGGGGCAGGCGATCCTCTCGACGGTCATCGGGGCGAGTGCGGGGATCGGGATGTGGGCTCTGGGCGAGACGGGCCTCGTCCAGGGAGCCGCCGAGTACGCGCTTCTGTTCGCTCTCTGGACGGCGTTCATCGAGGTGATCCCCTACATCGGCCCGTGGCTCTCGGCCGTCCCGCCGGTGCTCTATGCGCTCTTCACCGACCCGGTGAGCGTGGTCTGGGTCGTGCTGCTCTTCCTCTTCATCTACCAGGTGGAGGGGCACATCGTCGTGCCGAACGTGATGGCGAGCGCGCTTCGCCTGCATCCGCTGCTCGTCATCTTCGGGCTGCTCGCCGGGTTCGAGCTCTACGGCATCGCCGGGGCGCTCGTGGCACTGCCGACGATGGCCGGGCTCCGGGCGATCTGGGGCTTCTTCCATCCGCGCATCCGCATGGAGCGCTGGGACGAGGGTGGGCCGGACGTGCCGGTGGAGGTCGAGCTCGAGACGACGCCGCCGGAGCCGCCGAAGGCCGTGACCGGATCCGGCTAGGGTCCGCCGCGTGTGGGACGTCATTGCAGGCGGCACCGCTGCGGAGAGCCTGCTCTGGGCCGAGGCGCTCCTGCCGCCCGGGCAGCAGGTGCGCGAAGCCGTGTTCTCACCACTCGCGCCCGCCGAGCACCGACTCGCGCTCGAAACGATCTACGAGGGATACCTCCTCCACTACGGAAGCTCCCGGCTGTTCGCCCCCGACAGCGAGGACACAGCGCTTCTGCTCGGCGACCATCTCTACGCGCACGGGCTCGTCCGGATCGCCGAGACAGGCGATGTCGCAGCGGTCGCCGACCTCGCGGAGCTGATCTCCCTCTGCGCGCAGGGGCGAGCCGCCGAACGTGACGGGGACGGGGCCGCCTGGGCGGCGACGGCGGCCCTCCTCGGAGCGGGTGGGCTCGACGCTGCGCGTGAGGCTCTCCGGCTGCGCGACGACCCCGGGGCGCTCGTAACCGCGGCTCGCGAGACGGCGGGCGGCGAGGCGGTCGACGCGGCCCTTGCTGCACACGCCCGGCTCGTCGGCTAGAGTCGCGCGCGATGACCGTGTTCGCCCCGTTTCTCGCCGACGCCGCCGAAGAGGGCAAGAACATCATCCTCTCGATGCTCGTCGTCGGGCTGATCTTCCTCGCCGTGATCGCGATCGGCGACCTCGGCAGGTGGCTGATTCACCGGCGCCAGTCCTCGTAACGAGAGGGCGTTCCACGAGGGCCACGCCGTGTCGCGGCTGACGGCGATCGTCCCGGCCACCAACGACCCGCCCACGCTGCAGCGCTGCGTCGATGCGATTCGGAGCGCGCGCGATACGCCGGAGCAGCTGATCGTGGTCACGCACGCCGGTTCGCCGGGTCCGGCAGCGGCGCGGAACGAGGGTGCGCGCCGTGCCGACGGCGACGTCCTCGTCTTCGTCGATGCCGACGTGATCCCGCGATCGGACGCGTTCGAGCGCATCCGAGCGGCGTTCGACGCGGACGCAGGGCTCGTGGCGCTGTTCGGATCGTACGACGACTCTCCCGAGGCACCGGGCGTCGTCTCGCGCTTCCGGAACCTGCTTCACCATCACACCCATCACGCGTCTGCCGGGCCTGCCGAGACGTTCTGGGCCGGCCTGGGCGCGGTGCGGCGGGACGCGTTCGTCGCCGCCGGAGGCTTCGACCAGGAGCGGTACCGCGTGCCGTCGGTCGAGGACATCGACCTCGGGATGCGCCTGACCGCGCGAGGAGCGCGCGTCCGGCTCGATCCCGACGTGCAGGGGACGCATCTCAAGGCGTGGACGCTGCGAGAGATGGTTCGCACCGACCTCCTGCAGCGCGGCATCCCTTGGATCGCGCTGCTGCTCCGGCGGGGACGGCGCTCGCGGGCGCTGAACCTCGGCTGGCAGCACCGCCTGAGCGCAGCGTCCTCGGTCGGATGCCTGCTCGCCGTACGCGCTCGTCGTCCACTTCTCGCGGCCGGGTTCCTGATCTCGCTCGCGGCTCTCAACGCCCGCTTCTACGCGTTGCTCCAGCGTCGGGTGGGACGTCGCGGAGCGGTGCTCGGGGTAGGACTCCACGTGATTCACCACGGGACGTCCACGCTCTCGGTCCCGCTCGGCATCCTCGCGTACCTCCGCGACCGGGCTCTCGGCCGGAGCTGACCCGGCCGATGGAGGTGCGACGCATCTCGACCGGGCGTGTGCGCTCGAAGCGGCGTTCGTCCGGCATCCGGCGCTACCTCCCCGGCGGCTGGAGTACAAAGACGCTTCCGGTTCACGCGTATCTCGTCCTGCATCCCGAGGGCGGCTGCCTGTTCGACACCGGGCAGTCGGCGCGCGCGGCCGTGCCCGGCTACGTCCCGCGCTGGCATCCGTTCCTTCGACTCGCGCGGTTCGAGCTCTCGCCTGCGGACGAGGTGCGCGCGTCGATCGAGCCGGGCTCCGTGCGCTGGGTCGTGCTCTCGCACCTCCACACCGACCACGTCGGAGGCCTCGACGCGTTCGCCGACGCGGAGGTCTTCGTCTCGCGCGAGGAGTGGCGGCGGGCGACGGGGCTCGCCGGCAAGCTTCGCGGGTATCTCCCGCAGCACTGGCCAACAGGTCTCGAGCCCCGTCTCGTCGACTTCGCAGGACCGCCGATCGGGCCGTTCGTCGCCTCCCATGACCTTGTGGGGGACGGCACGCTGCTTCTGGTGCCGACGTCCGGGCACACGCCGGGGCATATGAGTCTCGTGGTGCGCGACGCCCGCGGCGGCCACTTGCTCGCAGGAGACGCGGAGCTCGAGCCGACGGTTGCCGACTACTGCGCCGCCGAGGGCCTCGCCGTCCTCACGGCACACGGCTGAGCGCGCGCAGCGCTCAGCCGCGCTTCCGGGTCTTGTAGACGAGCTGTCGTGCCCGCACCGACCCGGGTGCCGGACGCGCACCGACGTGCCTTGTGTCCTCCACCACGAGGCCGGCGCGTTCGAGGGTCGTGACGAACGCAGCCGGCGAGGGGAGGCGCTCGCGTCGGGGAGGGGCGGATCGGCCGAACGGGACCACGGCCTTCACGGTCCGGATGGCCGG
>JAWOIV010000065.1:0-3386 GCA_046484465.1 Gaiellaceae bacterium | reverse complement strand
GTGCGTGGCGACCCTGCCCGCGACCGCCGCTCGCGACGCGTCCACCGCGCCGTGGCCGTAGCCCTCGGCCTTCACGACGGCCCAGAGCTCTGCGCTACGCGCGGCGCGGAGGAGCGTCTCGGCGTTCCGCCGGATCGCGCCGAGGTCGATGGTGAAACAGGAGCGCTCCATTGCGAACCCGCATTGTGGGGGATCGCGAGCGGGTCGTGCGGTCGAGCCGCAGGGCTCAGCTCTCGAGCGCGGCCGGCAACGCGTCGAGGAGATCGCTCGCCACGAGCCCTGTCTGGTGAGGCACGGCTCGGGCGGCGAACGCATGCGCAACTGCGGCGGTGACGGCAGCGAGCTGGGGATCCATGTGGGTTACGAACGCCGCGAGGATCCCCGTGAGAACGTCTCCCGTGCCCGCGGTCGCGAGCGAGGGCGGGCCGTGGTCGCACACGATAGTGCTCGGAAGCTCGAAGCGGGCGAGCCCCTCGCCGGGCGGAGCCGCGACGATGGTGTCACGGCCCTTGAGCAGCACGATCGCGCCGAACCGCTCGGCGGCGGTGCGCACCGCCTCGAGGCGGTGCGCGTCCACCCAGCCCCTTTCGGCGCCCAGAAGCCGCGTGAGCTCGCCGGCATGCGGCGTGAGCACGGTCGCCTGACTCCGCTCGACCGGCTCGAGCCCGAAGAGCGCGTCGGCATCCACCACCGTGGGGCGCTCGATCCGCGCGAGCAGCTCCCGCACGAGCGCCTGCCGTCTCTCGGTTCGCCCGAGCCCAGGCCCGATCGCCACCGCCGACGCCTTGCTCGCGGCCGTCGTGAGCACCTCGACCGCGTCCTCGTCCGTCCACCCGAGCTTCACCGGCTCGAGCGCGAGAGTCTCGATCACTGGCAGCGACTCCGCGGGCACGGCGAGCTGGACGTAGCCGGCGTCGGCCCGCAACGCGGCCATGGCCGTCAGCACCGCCGCCCCCGTCATCCCGGGCTGGCCACCGATCACGAGCACGGAGCCGGCGCTGTACTTACTGTCCCGCCCCGCGCGGCGCGCGACCTTGCGCAGCAGCGCCGGCGTCGCGCGCGCGTGCGCGGTGGGCCCGTCCTCGAGCCCGATGTCGGCGACGACGACGCGCCCGGCGAACGACCGGCCGGGATCGACGACGAGGCCGACCTTCGGCGCGTGGAAGGTGACCGTGACCGCGGCTCCGACCGCCCGCCCGACCACCTCCCCGGTGGAGGCATCGACACCGGATGGGACGTCGACGGAGACGACCGGAGCGCGGGCGAGGGTCATGCGCTCGATCAGCGCCGCCGCCTCCGGGCGCGGCGTGCCATGGAACCCGGTGCCGAAGAGCGCGTCCACGATCACGTCGTGGCCGCCGACGTCGGCGTCCGCATCCTCGGAGACGTCGATCACGCGGGCCTCGCGACCGGCGTCCCGCAGCACACGGGCGGCGACACGCCCGTCTCCGCCGTTCGACCCGCCGCCGCACACGCACGCGAACCGCTTCGCGTCGGGGTAGGCGAGCATCGCCTCGCGGGCGACCGCGGTGCCGGCACGCTCCATCAGCTCGGGGATCGAGTCGGGGTAGCTCGGATAGCGCTCCTCGGCTGCGCGCATCTCCGCCGCCGTGTACAGCGGCTCGAACAGCTGCGGCTCCTCAGGCATCGCGCGGGGAGACCACGGCGATCGCCGCGGCGAGCTCACGCGAGTGCGTCATCGACAGGTCGATCGTGCCCGCGCTGACGCGCTCGGCGAAGGCGGCGGTTCTCCCGCTGAGCCGCACACCGGGCTTCGGGCGCCCGACGATCTCGACCTCCTTCCAGGTGAACCGCACACCGCAGCCGAGCGCCTTCCCGACGGCCTCCTTGCCGGCGAAGCGCGCCGCGTAGCTCTCCTCGGGCTTGACGCGGGAGTCGCAGTACACGCGCTCGGCCTCCGTGAAGCAGCGCTCGCGGAAGCCGGGGCGATCGAGCGCGCGACGGACGCGCTCGATCTCGATGAGGTCGACGCCGACCTTCACGGCGTCCCGAGCCCGCCGGTCAGGTCCTGCTCGAGCAGCGACGGGAACTGCCCGAGGGACGACACGACGATGTCGGGCGGGGGATCGGCGGTCTCGAGTGCCTCCGGGCGGAACTTCCCGGTGCGGACGAGCGCGGTCCGCATCCCGAAGAGCCTCGCGCCACGGACGTCCGCCTCGAAGTCGTCGGTGACCATCCAGGTCAGCTCGGGCTCCGCGTCCAGCGCGTCGAGAGCCGCGGCGAAGTACGACGGGCTCGGCTTGCCGAGGACCGTCGCCTCGATGCCCGTCGAGTACTCGAGCCCGGCGACGAACGCGCCGCTGTCGAGCATCGGGCCGCGGCTCGTCTGCCACCACTTGTTCTTGTGCAGGCAATAGAGGCTTGCGCCCATCTGGATCTCGGCGAACGCGCGCGCCATGTTCATGTAGCTGAAGACCTGGTTCGGCTCGAGCGTCTCGTCGCAGCCGCCGACGAGCACCGCATCGGCGTCGTGCCCCACGAGCTCGAGCCCGTCGAGGTCGGGGACGATCGCCTCCATGACGAGCGCGAGCACGCGCTTGCCGACGAGCTCGCGGGCCGCGGTGCCGGGTGTCGTCTGCAGCTCGGTGTCCTCGAGCGTAAAGCCCATCTCCCGCAGCTCCTCGGCGAGCCGCGAGCGAGGGCGGGTGGAGTTGTTCGTGACGAAGCGCAGCGAGTGCCCCGTGCTCCGGAGCTCGTTCACCGCCTCTACGGCACCGGGTATCGGCTCGCCGGAGACGTGGAGAACACCGTCGATGTCCAGCAGAATGCACGCCATGGAGTCGGGTTCAGTTCATCTCTGATTGTTGAGCAGGACGCACGTTCGCAAGCCTACGAGATGGCGGCATGAGCATGACACCCGAGACGGCGATGAGGGAAGAGATCGAGGACCTCCGTCGCGACGTTGAGATCGCGAGGGAGAACGTCGAAGAGATCATCGATCACCTCGCGATTGCCTTAGCTCAGAGGCAACCTCACAGCGACCTCTTGGAGCGCGAGAGAAACTTGGCAGTCGTCAGATGGGTCCGCATGCGAGGCGTTCTCGCCGCACGCGAGCTCGAGCTCGATGACCTCATCGACTCCCTGCGTCACGACTCGCCGAGGAGAATGCGTCGCAGTGGCTGACATCCTCGAGGGCGCATCGTCGGACGACCTTGATCTCTTCGAACGCAAGGCGCGCGGAGACGAACGTCTCCTCAGCCGTATCCACGCGGAGAGAGAACGACGTCAGAGGCTCGGCGTGCCCGGCTTCCGAGGCGGCGAGGGCGATGGCGGCGCAGGACGAGGAGCCCCAGAGTCGCCGGAGGCGGACGTCAACGAACTCCTGCGCGCCGAGGTTCGTCGTCAGCGAAGGGTGCGACTCGACG
>JAWOIV010000062.1:0-43383 GCA_046484465.1 Gaiellaceae bacterium | reverse complement strand
CCGACATCACCTACGCCTCCACGTTCGCCTACTTCGTCTTCACCCAGGCCGGCAACGCGGTGCGTACGGCCTTCGTACCAGGCCCGTACCGCTGCGTCGCGGGTCTCCAGAACATCAACTAGACCATGGCGTAAGACCCGAGTCGTCGCGTCGTCTACGTCCTACATCCTGGTCCGCCTACATGCGCCCGGCGGCGACACCCTGGGCTTCGCCCGCGTACCGTCGCCAATCGAGGTCGGCGATCTCGTCGCCACTATTCGTGGTAGGCGCCGCGGCGCTCTACCTTGCAACCAATCCCGGCGCGACTCCCGCACAGGTAAAGACAGCCCTCATCGAGAACCGGGAGCCAGGTCCGATCCCGGATGACCCGGACGGCATCGACGCGGGCCTGCTCAAAGTCGCGGGCTTCTGACGCATGGACCAGGAGCAGTCCTGAGTTCCGCGACTACGTTTGCGGGTCGTCCGTTGACCTATCGAGCTGACGGCTGATCCGCGGCGGCGGGCACTGTGCTGAACCGGGCGCCACGCCACGCGACGCTGTCGGTGCCGAGTCGCATGATCTCGTCGTCCCTGCAGCCGAGCGACTTCACGTAGTCGACGGCGGCCTGCAGCGCACTGACCGAGTACTGGGTCGATACCGTGCGCCGCCCCGAGCGGATCTCGAACTCCCTGGTCATCCGTAGAGAGAGATGCGAACGGCGGACAGAACTTGCGCGCTCGGCGTGCACGGATACGAGCTGCGCGCGCCCGGAGCAGCGCTCCGGTCGCTCTGGTGGGGGATGCGTGAGACTGCGCGAAGCCGCTAGCATCGACCTCGTTCGTTCAACAGAAGTAGAGGGGGTGGGCGCCGTGAGCATCGTGGCGATTCGGTTGTTCTTCCTCGCGATCGCCGTGACGGCGATCGCGATGCTCGTGTTCCTGGCGCTTGCCGCCTAGGGTCACGGCACAACACGTCTCGGTCGGCCGGACGAGAGGGGTCGACGTCAGCTGAAGAAGCCCGTGGCGAGGCTCGTGTCCGAGTGCTCCTCCGGGCCGTCGTCCTCTTCGACGGAAACGTCGACGGCCGCGAACGAGCCCGAGCCAGGGAGCTCGAAGTCCAACGAGATGTCGCGCGTCGTCTCGGCGTGGAACGTCCCGACGGAGATCATCTCGTCGGAGCCCTCGGGGAGCACCCACACCTCGTAGTGATGACCGGCCGGTGAGGCCGGGACGCTGCGCAGCGCGAGCTCGAGACGCCCCGAGTCGGAGTCGGGCGCGAAGAGCGCCGCCTCGCCGGTGACGCCGGCGTCGGTCTTTGCCTCCAGGGTCGCACGGGCGGCCGGGCTCTCCGGGGCGTCGCGGAGCACGACTCCGATCGAGAGCACGAGCACGGCTGCGGCGGTCACGACGGCGCCGATCGTCCATCCGGAAGCCCAATCCCGCTTCGGTCGAAGCGGGACCACGGTCGCCTCGGGCTGCACCTCGGCGAGGATGCGGTCGAACATGTCCTCCGGCGGCGCGGCGCGTGGGAGCACAGCCTCCAGCCGCGTGAAGAGCTCGCTCTCGTCTCGCTCGATGTCGATGTCGCTCATGCCCTCTCCGGGTGCAGGTCGTAGGTGTCGACGAGTCCTCGCAGGCGTTCGAGTGCGAGCCTCATCCTCCCTTTTACGGTTCCCAGCGGAATACCGATCACCCTCGCGATCTCATCGTGCGTAAGCCCATCGAAGTATGCGAGTGAGACGACCTCGCGCTGCTCGGCCGGGAGCTCTGCGAGCGCCTCCGCCACGCGCTGGGAGAGGTCAGATTCCTCGGCGACCTCGGACGGCCCCGGGCCCGTGTCCTCGAGAATGCTCTCGTAGTCGACGTCGTCAACGGCCACCGGTCGTCGGCTGCGGGCCCGCAAGAGCTCGATCGCCTTGTTCCTCGTCACCACGAGGAGCCAGGTCGTGAGCTTCGCGCGAGCTGGATCGAACGCGTCGGCGCGGCGCCAGAGAACGACGAACGCGTCCTGAGTGCACTCTTCCGCAAGACCCGGGTCGCGCGTGTGGCGAAGCGCGAACGCATAGACGATCCGGCCGAAGCGCTCGTAGAGGATGCGGAGCGCGTCGGCGTCGCCGCCCGCCACCCGTGCGACGAGCGCAGCGTCCTCGGCCCGTGTCGAATATTCAACCACCACGCGGAGATTGTGGCACGGAACGACAGTGGGGCGGCCCGTCGAAACGGGCCGCCCCGGAGCTTGCAGGCTAGGCGTCGCCAAGGACCGTGACGCCGAACTTCGCGCCTCTGCCCGTGACGGATCCCATCGCCGTCGCGCTGTACGCACGATTCGCGCGAGTCGTGACGCGACCGTTGAACACGACGGTGCGCGTGCCGGCCACCCGCACCTGCACCCGGTAGGTGCCCGGGTCGAGTGTCACGTACGCGGAGGCAGCCGTGTACCGCAGGCCCGCGAGGACCCTGTTGCCGTTCACGAACACGTCGACGCGCGGTGCGTCGGGCGAGAGGTGCCAGACGCGGAGGGCGGACTTGCCCTGGGGGGCGACGTCGATGTCGCGCTGGGTCGAGAGCTTGAGCCGAGCGACTCCCCTGCCGTTCAGGAGCCCGCGGGCAAGCGCCGTGAGCCGCGTCTTGTCCGTGACCGTGATCCGGGCCCGAAGTGCCGCCTGCGACGCGGGGCGACCCGCGAGCGAGACCGCGATGTTGTACGTGCCCGGGTCGAGGGGCAGGTAGCCGCTCGCCTTGAGCGTCCCGAGCCTCTGGATCGCCGGCTGGCCGTTGACGAACACCGTCACGGCCGGGACGTTCGGCGATGCGTGCAGGACGCGCACGAGAGCACCGGAGGTCGCATCGCGGAGCACCTGCACACCGAACGGCGCGCCCGTGCCTGCCACGCTGCCGAGCGCGACGGCCGTGTAGGCCTCACCGCGTGCCAGCGTGACCGAGCCGGAGAAGACCGACGTCGTCGTGCCGGCGACGTTGATCCGGACGTCGTATGCCCCGGCCGGAAGCGGGAGGTACTGCGAGATTGCGCCGTACGGAACACCTGCGAGCGCCGTCTGGCCGTTCACGATCACGTCGACCGCTGGAGCGTCGGGTGAGTTGTGCCAGACGCGGAGCGCGCTGCGCTGGAAGGGGGCACGCCAGATATCTTCGGTCGCGCCGAGGCGGAGGGAGCTGTTGACCAGAAGCCCCGTCGCGTAGCCCGTGTAGCGCTTGTTGTCCTCGAGCGTCACGCTCGTGCGCAGAACGGCCGCGGACTCGGGCTGGCCGGCGAGAGCGACAGCCACCTGATACGTGCCTGCTGGAAGGTCGAGGTACGGGGTCGACTCGAGCGTTCCCAGACTGGGAACGGCGGCCTGGCCGTTCACATAGATGGCCACGGCCGGCACGTCCGGCGCGCTGTGGAGCACGCGCAGCTTCGCCGCGGCGAAGGCGTTGGGTGCCATGCTCGCGAATGCGAGAGCGACGAGCGCACCGAGCATGAGCCTCATTCGGAGCTTCATCGGAAGTGTCCTCCTGTCTAGAGAGTGTCTAGGGTCAGTGGAGATACGCGCGGCGTGCGCCAGTGGATCACCGGCAAGCCGCACCGCCCCCGCGCGTGGCGCAGAATGCAGTGCGAAGCCACCAACGACCGAGGAGGTAGGCCATGTCGGTAGCCCGGGTCACGGAGATCAGCTCGACGTCCACGACGAGCTTCGAGGACGCGATCAAGGTGGGGCTCGACCGCGCGAACCAGACGCTCCGGAACGTCAAGAGCGCCTGGATCAAGGAGCAGACGGTGCGCGTCGAGAGCGGCGCGATCACCGAGTATCAGGTCAACATGCTCGTCACGTTCGTGCTCGACGACTGACGACGAGGGCCGGGGGAGCCGCTCGTCAGTCGAGCAGCGCGCGCAGGGCCTCTGCTGCGAGCGGCTCTGCTGCCCGGATCAAATCCCGGGCGGCGTCGACCTTCCCCCAGGTGTCCCAGAGGAGAAAGCCGCGAGGGAGACCGCTCTCGTCCACGTACGCGACGACGCCCTTCCGGTTCGGGTCCGCCCACTCCTCGACCGTGCGCAGCCGGGAGTCGACCTCACCGACGGCCTCGTAGCCGAGGTCGAAGAGATCCGAGTAGAAGAACGGAAGGTGGTCGTACGGCGCCCCGGCGCCGGCCATGTTGGCTCCGACGGCGCGCCCGTGGGTGTTCGCGTGGTCCTCGTGCTCGATCCGCATGTTCCCGCCGAGAGCAGGCGCCGGAAAGCGTGCGACGTCTCCCGCCGCGTAGACGTCCTCGCGCCCACCTGCGCGCCCGAACTCATCGACGACGATGCCGTCGTCGACCTCGAGCCCGGCGCTCTCCGCGAGCTCGGTCGCGGGCTGGATCCCGAGCCCGGCGACGACGGCGTCCACCGTGAAGCTCGCCCCATCCTCCGCGACGACGCGAAATCCATCTGCATCGCTCACGACGTCCTTGACGAGCTCGCCGGGGTGCACCTCGACGCCGCGCTCGCGGTAGTAGTCGTTCACGAAGGCCGAGAGGCTCGCGGGAAAGAGGCGCGCCCCGATGCCGTCCTCCGGAAACACCATCGTCACGCGGCAACCTTTCGTGGTGAGAGCGGCGGCGATCTCCGAGCCGATGAACCCGCCTCCGACGACGAGCACATGCGCCCCGGGGGTCGCGAGCGCACGGAGCCTGCGGTAGTCGTCCAACGTGCGGAACGCGATGACGTCGTCCGGCGCGGACGGCAGCCGGCGCGCAACTCCTCCCGTCGCGAGCAGGATCCGCTCGAAGGAGTGCTCGTCCCCCGTGTCGTCGGTTGCAGTACGTGCGTCGACGTCGAGCGATACGGCGCGGCGGCCGAGCCGGACGTCGACTCCGAGGTCGGCCGTGCCGCGCCAGATCGCCTCCTCCGAGGACCCCGTCCAGAGCCCTTTCGAGAGTGGCGGACGCGAGTACGGTGCGTGCGCTTCGGCCGTGATCAGGCCGATCGTCCCATCCGTGTCGTGGTCACGGATCCCCCGAACGGCGGCGTCGGCCGTCATCCCACCTCCGACGACGAGATACCGGTAGCGCGCCATGGCAGCATCGTAGTCCGCGCGGATCGGTAGAGTCCTGCCGCACGTGAGTCGAGCCCGCGTCCTCGCCCTCCTCGCCGTGGTCGCCGTCGCGGCGGCATGCCTTCTCCCGTCGGCTGCAGGGTCGCCCGCGTCCGCCCAGCGAGCAGGGGAGGTCGCGATCTTCTACTACCCGTGGTACTCGAACCCGGGCAAGGACGGAACGTGGGCGCACTGGTACGTCGAGCGCGACGGGAAGCACGTCCTCTCGACGCCGTACTTCCCCAAGCGTGGCCTCTACTCGTCCTCGAGCCCGAAGATCGTCGACGCCCAGATGCGCGAGATGCGAGCGGCCGGCGTGGACACCGTCGTCGTCTCGTGGTGGGGATTCGGCTCTCCGGAGGCAGAGCGTCTGCCGCTCGTCAGGGACGCCGCTCGTCGGCAGGGGCTCCGGGTCGCCGTCCACCTGGAGCCGTACGGCGGTCGGAGCCCGGAGCGCACGGCGTCCGACATCGCGCGGCTGCGTGCGGAGGGCTACACCGACTTCTACATCTACGACGCCGAGAGCGACGCGCCGGCGTCGTGGGCCGAGGCGCTCGCGGAGCACGGCGACGCCCGCGTCTTCGGGCATACGCGGCTGGCAGGCCGCGCGAAGGCGTCTGGCTTCGACGGCCTCTATACGTACGACATCGTGACGTGGCGGGGATCGTCGTTCCGTCGCACGTGCACCCAGGCACGGCGACTCGGCCTGGTCTGCGCTCCGTCCGTGGGCCCCGGGTTCGACGCGCGGCTCGCGACGCGGCACGAGGTCGTGCGGCCCCGACTGCACGGCGGGACGTACGACCGGATGTGGTCGTCCGCCATCGCCGCCGGCGCCGACGTCGTCACCGTCACGAGCTACAACGAGTGGCAGGAAGGCACCCAGATCGAGCCCGCACGGCCCCAGGTCGGCCGTCCCGCCTACGACGGAGCCTGGGGGCGGTTCGGAGCGAACGCCCAGCGCGCGTACCTCGACGCGACCGCGCACTGGGCCGCGCGCTACCACGCATCGAAGCGTCAGTAGAGCGCAGCCGCAAGCCGCTTTCGATACGACGACGCAACGGGGTCGTCCTGACCGAGGTGCTCGAAGATCGCAACGGCGATGTCGCGCAGGCGCGCGCGCTGCTCGGCCGGGGCGTCGGGCACGGCCTCGACGAGGAGATCCAGGGCGCCTTCCGAGTCCGCGCGCTCGAGAGCCGCGAGCACCTCTGGGAGATCGCCGGCAGCGCGGAGCTCCTCCACGACCCCGGGCAGGCGAGGGGGCGCCAGGAGACCGTCGAGGAACGTCTCCACCGCCGCCGCGGGCTGCGCCCCGACGAACTCGGCGACGACCCGCCCGTCCTTGAACGCCTTGACCGCCGGGATCCCACGCACGCCGAAGGTGGCGGAGAGACCCGGGTTGGCGTCGACGTCGACCTTCACGAGTTCGATCGTGCCCGCCCGTTCGCGCACGGCGCGTTCGATCACGGGAGCGAGCGCATGGCACGGGCCGCACCAGTCCGCCCAGAAGTCGACCACGACCGGGACGTCCTTCGATCGCTCGACGACCGCTTCACCAAAGGTCTCCTCAGTGACGTCCACAGCCATCTCAACGTCCTCCTCTCGTGCTCATCCCTTCACGACCCCCAGGGGGACGAGTCGCGCGACTCGACGGGCGAGCCCGGCGCGCTCGACGACCCCGACCACACGATCGACGTCTTTGTATGCAAACGGCGCTTCTTCGGCGAGCCCCTTCGGCGAAGGGCATCGAACCACGATGCCGCGGTCCTCGAGCTCGCGCCGCAGCTCGGCGCCGCTGGTGCGCTTGCGCGCGGCCGTACGCGACATTCGCCGACCGGCTCCGTGGCACGTAGTCCCGAACGACCGCTCCAGCGCACCCTGCTCGCCCACGAGCACGAAGCTCGCGGTCCCCATCGATCCCGGGATGAACACCGGCTGGCCCACACTCCGATACCTGCCGGGGATCTCATCCGATCCTGCCGGGAAGGCGCGCGTCGCGCCTTTACGATGGACGCACAGGAGGGCGCCTCCATGGCGCTCGACCTTCGCCACGTTGTGCGCAACGTCGTAGACCTGCTGTGTGCGCACAGCGACGCGCTCACCCAGCACGGATCGGATCGACCCACGCACGGCGTCCGCGATCGCCTGACGATTCGCCCAGGCGAAGTTCGCCGCTGCGGCCATCGCGGCGAGATACCGTCGTCCTTCGGGTGACGAGGCAGGCGCGCAGGCAAGCTGGCGATCCGGGAGGTGGATCCGGTACGCCGCGAGGCGCGAGTCCATGAGCTTCACGTAGTCGGTGCACACCTGATGGCCGAGGCCGCGCGAACCCGAGTGGACGAGCACCGTCACCTGCCCTCGCTCGAGGCCGAAGGCCTTCGCGGCCACCGGGTCGAGCACCTCTTCGACCTCCTGGAGCTCGACGAAGTGGTTCCCCGACCCCATCGTTCCGAGCTGGTTGCGCCCACGAAGGCGTGCGCGCTCGGAGACCGCACCCGGGTCGGCGCCGTCGAGCCTGCCCTCCGACTCCGTGCACTGCACGTCCTCCTCGCGAACATCCGGCAGGGCACGGGGCCCGTCTCGCAGCACGTCGTCGAGAAGCTCGTCGGAGAGACGGATGCCTCCGTGCTTCCCCGCTCCGGCCGGAACGGCGCGCGAGATCTCGTGAACGAGCGACTCGCGCCGCTGTCCCAGCTCGTGCTCGGAAAGCGGGAGCGCGAGGAGTCGAACGCCGCAGTTGATGTCGTACCCGACGCCGCCAGGGGACACAACCCCGTCCGGAAGCTCCGTCGCGGCGATGCCACCTACCGGAAAGCCGTAGCCCTGATGGATGTCGGGCATCGCGATCGCCGCCTGCGTCACGCCCGGAAGGGTGGCGACGTTCTGCAGCTGCTCGAGCGAGAGGTCTCCCGCGATCTCGGCGAGGATCTCCTCGTCGGCGAAGATGCGTGCCGGCACGCGCATGTCGGCCCGAGTGGACGCGGGGATCTCCCACGTCGTGTCGTCGACGCGCACCAGATCAGACATCGAGCACCACCCTCGCGCGCCACACTCCGTTCTCCTGACGGAAGCGGAGGCGATGCAGGGTCACGCCCTTCACGAGCGGGCGCGGATCGCCATGCCGACCGCGGATGACTCCGGTGACGCGGACATCGCCTACGGAGACCCGGGCCGTGTCCGGCAGCAGCCGCTCCGTCTCCGCCACGAACAGCAGCTCGTCGAGCCAGGCGGCCAGGAGCGTGGGGAGATCCGGAGCCCGTACATCGACTGGGCGCTCAAGGGTCTCCCCCTCACCGAAGCCTGCAAGCTCGCCAAATGCGCGCAGAGCCTCCTCGAGGACGCCCTCCGCCGAGCCCGACTCGAGCTCCAGCTCGAGCTCCGCGGTGTGCTCCACGAAGCGGTACATCCCGTCTCGACTGTAGATGAGGGAGTGTAGGTCGACCTCGTAGAACACCGCAGTCCTCTCCGCGGTTCTCCGGGTCCCAGGGTGGTCGGCTGCTGCTAAGACATGCCCATGGCACATCGGATCGTGATTCTCGGAGGCGGAACCGGCGGGACGATGATGGCCAACCGCCTTCGGCGGGCATACGACGCGTCCGAGGCGACGATCGCCGTCGTCGACAAGGACGACCGCCACGTGTACCAGCCAGGGCTCCTGTTCGTCCCCTTCGGGCTGGCGCACGTGGAGGACATCGTGCGGCCGCGCCGGCGGCAGCTCCGCAAGGACATCGACTTCCACGAGACCGAGGTCGATCGCGTCCAGCTCGACGAGGACGTCGTGGCGCTCGCCGACGGCACGCGGCTCCCGTACGACGTCCTGATCGTCGCGACCGGCGTTGCCCTGCAGCCCGAGGAAACCGAGGGCATGACCGGTGAAGGCTGGCGCGAGAAGGTCTTCACCTTCTACGACGTGCCCGGCGCCGAGCAGCTCGCCCATGCGCTCGACGACTTCGACGGCGGACGTCTCGTGGTCAACGTCGTCGACATGCCGATCAAGTGCCCGGTCGCTCCGCTCGAGTTCGCCTTCCTCGCGGACGCGTACTTCACCGAGAGGGGAATCCGTCCCGAGGTGGAGCTCACGTACGTCACGCCCCTCGACGGAGCGTTCACGAAGCCCGTCGCATCGGAGCGGCTCGCGGGCCTCCTCGCGGAGAAGAGCATCGAGCTCGTGACGGAGTTCTCGGCCGGAGAGGTGGACGGTGCGAAAGGCCGTCTCGTCAGCTGGGACGAGCGCGAGGTTCCCTTCGATCTCCTCGTGACCGTGCCGCTCCACGGAGGCGTGCCGTGCATTGCCCAGTCAGAGGGGCTCGGCGACGATCTCGGGTTCGTCCCAACCGATTCGCACACCCTGCAGTCGACCGTGCGCCCGAACGTCTTCGCGCTCGGGGATGCCGCGAATCTCCCCATCTCGAAGGCGGGTTCGGTGACGCACTTCGAAGCCGACGTCCTCACGGAGAATGTCCGTCGCTTTCTCGCCGGGGGCGAGCTCGACGGGAGCTACGACGGGCACGCGAACTGCTTCATCGAGACGGGCTTCGGCAAGGCGCTGCTCATCGACTTCAACTACGAGACCGAGCCGCTGCCGGGGCGGTTCCCGAGCGCGGTGGGGCCTCTGCCGCTCCTTCGAGAGTCACGCCTCAACCATCTCGGGAAGCTCATGTTCCAGTGGCTGTACTGGCACGCGCTCCTTCCCGGCCGTGACATCCCGGGCATCGCCGCAGACATGACGATGCACGGCAAGGAGCACCAACCCGAGCACGCATGAGAGGAGGCACACAATGACGATGACCGAGATCGCCGGCAGCACTGTGGAGCGCGACGCCGAGGGGTTCCTCGTCGACCCGTCCCAGTGGAGTCGCGAGCTGGCGGTCGAGATCGCACGTGAGAGCGGGATCGACGAGCTGACGCCTGCCCACTGGCAGGTCGTGCAGTTCATGCGCACCCGCTACCTCGAGACCGGGGCGGCACCGTCCATCCGTTCGCTCGGCAAGGAGTCGGGCGTCCCGATCAAGGAGCTGTACCAGTTGTTCCCGAAGGGCCCGGCGAAGCTCGCCGCGAAGATCGGCGGGATCCCGAAGCCCCGAGGCTGCATCTAGGGAGGTCGAAGATGGGCGAACTACTGCTGCACGAGACGGAGCGTGGGGAGGAGGTCCAGCGCCAGCCACTCGAGAAGGTCTGCATCGTCGTCTCGAAGGGCTCGCTCGAGGGCATCTACCCGGCGCTCATCATGGCCAACGGGGCGCGGATGGAGGGCATCGAGGCCGATCTGTTCTTCACGTTCTTCGGGCTCGACGCCATCCGCAAGAATCGCCAGGCCGGCGTCAAGGTCGCGGCGATCGGCAATCCGGGCATGCACATGCCGAGCCTGATCGGGGTGCTCCCCGGAATGTCATGGCTCGCAACGAAGATGATGGGGCGGCAGATGGAGAAGCTCGACATCCCGCCGATCGGCGAGTTCGTCGAGATGATCCACGACTCCGGCGGCGGGATCTACGCCTGCCACGCAACCGTCGAGATGTTCGGGCTCGACGAGGACGACTTCGTCCCGCAGCTCGACGGCGTGCTGACCGTAGGTGAGTTCTACGAGCGCAGCGCCGGAGCAGAGATCATCTTTACGTAGTTCATTACGCACGTCCCGGATCCACGAAAGTGGATCCGGGACTGCGAGGTCGTCGGTTTCGCCGACCGGCAGACCCCGAGCCAGGCAAGACCGATCCGTGGCCCCGAAGCCGATGGCGTCGAGCGTCGGGCCTATGAGCCTGGCGCGACGAAGACGTCGCCGCCACAGCTCGAGATGAGCGCTCCGGCCACATCCTCGCGTGCGACGCCGGCGAGCGCGGGATGGCCGAGATCGACCTCGATCTCGGGCCAGGCCTCCAGGCCGAGCGACCGTGCGCCGACGTCTGACCCGAATGCGAGCAGCTCGTCCGTCGCGAACACACCGCGGCGTCCGATCTGCCGGCGCGCGATGCCCTCGAGCTCGCGGAGCTCCTCCAGTGGGTCGATGCGCACATTCGAGTCGGAGCCGATGCAGAGTGGGATCCCGCGCACACGGATACGCTCGGCGGCCAGGAACCCGTCACCGAGATCCGCCTCGGTCGTCGGACACGCACAGACCGTCGTCCCCGATCGCGCGAGCAGGTCGAGCTCCGCACCGTCGGCGTGTGTGGCATGGACGACCGTCGTGCGGGGTCCCAGGCAGCCGGCGCGCGCGAGGAGCTCGACCGGGCGGCAGCCGTGCTCCGCGAGGCACTCCTCGATCTCGCGCGGCTGCTCGTCCGCATGGACGTGCAGCGGGAGCCCCTCGATCTCCGCATAGCGGCCGATCTCCTCGAGCCAGCTTGCGGGACAGGCTCGCACGGAGTGAGGCGCAAGTCCCACCCGAAGGCCGGTAGCACGGAGCTCTTCCACCTCGCCGAGGTAGTCCGCAGCCGACCGTTGGCGGAACCGCGGGAGCCCACCACGCGCGTAGGCGACGTGCAGGAGGACGAGCTCGACGCCCGCGGCGGAAGCGGCGTCGGCCACCGCGCCGGCAACCGAGGCGCCCAGGTAGTGGAACTCGCCGACCGCCGTGTACCCCGAAGCTCGCATCTCGCGATAAGCGGCCTCGTACTCCCGGCGCACGGTCTCTGCCGTCTGCCTCTCTGCCTCGGCGAGCATCGTCTCGCGCCACGACCAGAAGTCGGCACCCGCAGCTCGACCTCGCAGCGCGCGCTGGAACGTGTGCGTGTGGGCGTTCACGAAGCCGGGGAGCAGGAGCGAATCGGGCACGAAGCGCGACGCTACCACCGCATAGGGTTCGGCCATGACCTGGGTACGGACGCGGCGCCACATCCCGAACGCGTTGACGATCGCGCGGTTCGTGGCGATCCCGATCTTCGCCTGGCTCTACCTGCGCGCCGGCGACGGGGCGGCGTGGGGGGCGGGCGTCTTCTTCGCGGCCGCCGCTCTCACCGACCAGCTCGACGGCTACCTCGCGCGGCGCTGGCATGTCGAGTCGGCGTTCGGGAAGGTCGCCGACCCCCTCGCGGACCGCCTCATGATCGATACGGCAGTGATCCTCATGTGGGCGACCGGACGCATACCGCTCGTCGCAGCGCTCGTCGTCGTTGCGCGCGACCTGACGCTCGTCATCGGTTACAGGGTGCTTGCGCCCCGTGGCCTCGTCCTCGACGTGACCGAGCTCGGGAAGCTCGCGACGTGGGTTCTGTACGCGTCCCTCGGATTCGTGCTCGTCACACCGGAGGGAACCACCTGGCCCCTCGTGCTCCTCTGGATCGGGATCGGGCTCGCTCTCGCCGCCGCGGGTCAGTACGCGCTGCAGGCGCGAGGCGCCCTTCGCCGGTAGAGGGAGGGACGGAGGCACGGAGCGCGAAACTGCTCGAGAAGCCTCAAGTTGAGGTTGACCCCTCGGCCCGGCTGCTGCTTTACTCAGGTAACCCACGAGGAAAGGCGATCGGTGGAACCACTTCCTGATCTCTCGACGCTGACCGACGACGATCTCCGCTCGATGATCCGTGAGCTCGAGAAGGAGGAGGACGAGATCTCCTTCCGTCGCCGCGTGCTGCACGGGCGCATCGACATCCTCCGCGCCGAGCTGGTGGCACGTCTCCGCGAGCAGGTGAGCGCTGGCGAGGCGCAACTCGCCGACGTCGGGCGCCTGAGCGAGATCCTCGCCACGAAGGCGGCTCCGAAAGTCGACGAGTGAGCCACGTCTACTGTCCGGAGTGCGGCTTCCAGAACCCGGAGGCCTCCAACTACTGCTCGCGCTGCGGCGCTCTCCTGGCCAAGGAGACCGGGGGAGAGACCACGCTCAGCTTCGAGGTCGAGAGCGCGGGGGAGGAGAGCGAGTCCCTCCTCGCTGCCCTCGGCATATCGGGGCCGGCCCTCGTGGTGCGCTCCGGTGGCGGGATGGCAGGACAATCGTTCCAGCCGCCCGAGGGCAGGACGCTGATCGGGCGTTCACCCGAGTGCGACATCTTCCTCGACGACGTGACCGTCTCGCGTCGCCATGCCGAGCTCGACCGAGCAGGGGAGACGTTCACGATCCGAGACCTCGGCAGCCTCAACGGCACCTACGTCAATCGCAAGCGGATCGAGTCCGCGGTCTTGGACGACGACGACGAGGTGCAGGTGGGCAAGTACCGGCTCACCTTCCTGCTGCGATGAGCACCGTCGCGCCACACCGACGCGAGGCCGGGGGCGCGGATCCGCGACTGCGCACGATCGGCGCGGTCTGCGAGGAGCTGCGCGAGGAGTTCCCCGACATCTCCGTCTCGAAGATCCGCTACCTCGAAGATCAGGGGCTCGTCGCCCCGCGTCGCACGCGGGGCGGATATCGCCTGTTCGCACCCGAGGACATCGAGCGACTCATCCGGATCCTCCGACTCCAGCGCGACGAGTTCCTGCCGCTGCGCGTGATCCGAGAGGAGCTCGACGGTCCGGGAGCGTCGGCCGATAGAGCGAAGCGACGGAGCATCGGGCTGAGCGGCCACGAGGACGAGTTCGATACTGCCGAGCTGTGCGATCGCGCCTCGGTGTCACCGGACTTCGTTCGGGAGCTCGAGGACTACGGCGTCGTCCGCTCGCGGACGGATGCGGGAGAGCGGTTCTACCGTGAGAGCGAGGCCGACATCGCCGCCGCGTGTGCGCGCCTCGCACGGTTCGGAGTCGACGCGCGCCATCTCCGGACGTTCGTGAACGCGGCGGGACGCCAGGCCACGCTCGTCGAGCAGCTCGTCGCGCCCGGCATGCGCTCGCGCAGCGCTGAGCGCCGCAAGAGCGCCCTCGAGGACTTGGAGGCGCTCTCGCGCGTCGCGCAGGAGCTGTCCCACCTTCTCTTTCTCAGGGACGTCCGTTCGAGCGTGGAGCGGGCGTCGTGAGCCTCGACCTCCGCGACCGCATCCGTGACGTTCCCGACTTCCCGACGGAGGGGGTCGTGTTCAAGGACCTCATGCCCCTGATCGCCGATCCCGCGTACCTCGCCGAGACGATTCGGCGCCTGGCCGAGTGGGCCGAGCCACGAAAACCTGATCTCGTCCTTGGCGCCGAGGCGCGAGGCTTCATCTTCGGCGGGGCGCTCGCGTACGCGCTCGGCGCGGGGTTCGTCGCGGCGCGCAAACCGGGCAAGCTCCCGCGCGAGACGGTCGAGGCAACGTACGCTCTCGAGTACGGGACCGACAGCCTGCAGCTGCACCGGGACGCCGTGCCCCGCGACGCCCGCGTCGTCATCATCGACGACGTCCTCGCCACAGGAGGGACGGCCCGAGCGAAGGTGGAGCTTGCCGAGGAGCTCGGGGGAAACGTCGTCGGCGTCCTGTTCGTGATCGAGCTCGGCTTTCTCGGCGGGCGCGCGCGCCTCGCGGGGTACGACGTCCACTCGCTGATCGCGTACTGACCCGCTTCGGGGGTCGCAGGCGGCTCTCCCTCCCGCCAGGGATCCGCATGCCCCGGCGGTCAGCCGATTACCAGACCATGACTGCTGCCGTCCTGACCAAGGCCGCGAGCGCATCGCGGCTCCTCGCGGATGTCGAGGCCGTCTCCGGACACGACCCCTGCTCGTCCGAGCCGGCGCTGTCGAGGTTGGAAGCCGTCATCGGCCGCGACCTCGCCGACCGCCTCGTCGCGGCCCTGAGCACCTCCCAGCGACCCTGACGAGAGCTCAGCGCCGGTGGCGCGTCCGGACCATCAGGAAGACCGCGCCGGCGACGACGAGCGAGAGCACGAACGACGTCCCGTTCGGATAACCGAGCAGGAGCGCGCCCAACCAGAGGACGAGGAAGAAGACGAGCGCCCAGACGAACGCCTGAACGCCTGGGTCGATCGAGGGCATCCGCAAGTGCATCGAGCCGCGATCGTACCGCGGTGGGGTGCGGCGCGGCCGGCCAAGGTGACCGCCGACCTCGACTGTCGCACAGGCCCGGGTCGGACCAAAAAGAATTCACCGAGCCGGTGGCGCTTTCGTCCACTCAGCCCGCTGACCGTCCGCTTCCGCGTAGAGCCTTCGAGCTGGGCTTCGACCTAATTGCGCTCCGTGCTCGGTGCAAGAGGGAACCTATGGGACACGTCCAGCAGGGTCAAGCCCCTCGTGCACCGAATTGCCGCAATTTGCGGGAAGTTCGTTCGACGACAAGCGGGGGCGAGGCTGCGTCTAGGATCCCGGCGTGCGTCGCTCCCTCGTGTACGGCGTCGCGGGAGCCGCCCTGGGGCTCGCCGCGCTCCTCACCCTCCTCGGCGTTGGTGACGATCCCGACAAGCTGACGAACGGCCAGGCGTTCGTCCTCGGTGTCGTGCAGGGGATGACGGAGCTCTTGCCGATCTCGTCCTCGGGCCACCTGATCCTCGTCCCGTGGGGAGCCGAGTGGACGTTTCTCGAGGAGAACCCGCGGTTCAACCAGACCTTCGACGTCGCTCTCCACCTCGGCACGCTCGTCGCCGTCGGCGCCTACTTCTCGGGTGACATCGTGCGCCTCGTGCGCGCCTGGATCGGCACGCTCGGCCGCCGCCGCATCGAGACCTCTGACGAGCGGGTTGCCTGGTTCGTCTTCGTCGCCACGATTCCCGCAGGCGTGGTCGGCCTCCTGGGGGAGAACGCGATCGCGGATCATCTCGGCGAGCCCTGGCAGATCCTCGTGCTGCTCGGAGCGGGGGCGCTCCTGCTCTGGTGGGCCGACAGCTTCCCCCAGCGTCGGGCGATGAGCGATCTCGGCCTGGGGCACGCGCTCGCGATGGGGTTCGCGCAGGCCCTTGCGCTCGCCCCCGGCGTGTCCCGTTCGGGCATCACCATCACTGCAGGCAGGTTCATGGGGCTCGACCGCGACAGCGCGGCCCGGTTCTCCTTCCTGCTGCTCCTGCCGACCGTGCTCGGAGCGGTCCTCTTGAAGGGAGTGGGGGACGTGCTCCTCGGAGACCTCCCCAACGGCTGGCAAGGCCCGTTCCTCGTCGGGACGCTTGCCGCGCTCGGCGCCGGGCTGCTCGCTATCGACTGGCTCCTTGGGTACGTCCGCCGTCACACGTACGGGATCTTCGTCGTGTACCGCCTCGTACTCGCCTCGGTGGTGCTCTTCGTCATCCTCACCGGTCTGCGCTCTGCGACTTTCTAGAAGCGCCCGTAGGGGATCTCCCCGATGCCCGGACTGGGGTCACGGGGCGATCCTCGGTGTGAAGAGGAGGTGATTGGCATGTCGATCGTCGTTCAGGCGAGGCCGGACATGCGGATGCGACCCGCGCGCGCACACACGATCGGCCGACGGATCCGCAGGGCGGGGCTCGCGGTGTTCTTCGCGTCGGTGACGGTGAACGCGGTCCTCGGGATCGTCGCCGTCCTGTCACCGGACTTCGGTGACACGCAGGGAAGGATTCTCGCCACCTCGCTGTGCGTAACCGGAGCCGTGCTCCTCGCGCTCGCGTGCGAGCCGGCATGGGAGCGCGGCTTGCTCGGCCCCGTCCCACTCGCAGGTGCCGTGCTCGGTGCCGCGGCGTTCGCACTTGCGATCGGAGGTATCTGGGCGGAGCCGGCGGGTGACACCTACGGACGCGTCCAGGGCTCACTGCTCTCGTACGCCATCGCGTGCGTCCTGGCAAGCCTCCTTGCGCTCGCACCGCTGGCGCCACGGCGCGCATGGATTCCCAGGGTCACGTACGGCCTGCTCGCGGTCGGAGCGACCATGTTCGCGACGCTTCCCTGGCTTGGGGACGGCCCGCCGGAGTGGTTGCTGCGGACGTTCGGCGTCGTGATGATCGTCCTTGCGGCCTTCGTCGTCACCATCCCGGTGCTGCACTGGATCGACCGCCGGGAGCTCGCAGCGATCGGCTCGGTCGCCGACGAGGTGCGCTACTGCCCGTACTGCGGAAACGGGATCAGCGCAGACCTCGACGCGGAGGCGGCCTGCGCGCGGTGCGGGAGGGAGTTCGTGGTGCACGCCCACGAGACCAGACGCGTCCCCTCGAGTGCCGACTTGACATAACGCACGTTATCGTGCGTTCGTCGTCGACCGCTTGGCCATACGGAATCGGCGTCTGCAGGGAAACGGAGGCCAAACCCACCCAGCGGAGCGTCACTTGGGACTTTTCCCTGGTTCGATCCCAGGTGCGCCCATCCTGGTAGGTACGCGACCGCGCGGGCGCTCGGATTCACTCGCGGGGCGAGCAGAGCCCGAGGTCTGACAACGTCGAGCCGTTACGGGTGGCTACCCGGGCCTGCTCTGGTCGCGAGCCCGCCACGAGCCCTCCCACCGGCCGTCGGACGCGTGGAAGGGCTCGCTTGTGGCCGCCCGCACGTTCCTGCGTCGATTACTAGGGAAGACAGTACGCAGTGGCAACAATCGTGCCAGCGGAGGCGCTCTGGTTGTAGAAGACGACCCGCCAACTATTCCCGATCGGGAACGACTGCACGAGGCGGTTGCCAGCAGGATTGTTCGCGCTCCCGCCCCCGGTTAGCAACCTTGTCTCGCCCGGACAGGTCGCAAGCGCCAAAGCCGAACTGTTCGCGGCGATGGCTGCCTGCACGTTTACCGCTTGGACGAACTCGAGGTGGCGCCCCCTGATCTGTCGAGTCCTGATCTGCGCGGACTCTACGGAGTTCGCGGCGAGCTTTGTGTTCGTTACTGCGTTGCTCGCAAGCTTGGCGGTCGTGATCGATCCGTCTGCGACATTGACCGGCGCTCCTGGTGGCCCCTGCGGGCCCGCCGGGCCCGCAGGGCCCGCCGGCCCTTGCGGCCCGGCAACGCGCGCGTTCGGAGCGAGCTTTTCCAACGTGATCGCGCCGTTTCGGATCTTCGGCGTGGTCACGGCGCTGTTGCGGATCTTCGGCGTGGTCACGGCGTTGTTCTTGATGTGGACTGTTCCTACGCTGTTGCGGGCGATCTGTGCGACATCGGCGGCGCTCGTTCCGGTCAACGCCAGAAAGAGCGCGACGGAGCCAAGCACTACCCCAGGGGATGGGCGAGGGACAACTCTCTTCACGGGGTCTCCTCCTCTGTGTCCTGCGAAGCGCGCTCAGACGCACCACAGCGGCTCATCGTTGGCCGCCCCTCCCCACAACGGAGGACCTTCGCTGTGTGTGTACGCGAGGGGTTCACCTAACACCGGTGGTCCAACGAAGTCAAGCGAGGCCGAGCCGGGCACGCCTGGCCTCGACGAGGACCGCCGGCATCACCGAGCGGCGGGTTGTCGCTCGTGCGCTTCGCGGCCAAGGCCGTGCGGCCCACCTCGGGATACTGAGCCCAAGGGCGACCAGGAGGCACCTCCGTGTTCGACCGCGCGTTCTTCGACGGCCCGGACTTCGCCGGAAGATTCCGCGAGTTTGCCGGTGCATGTACATGAGGATGTCCAGGCCCACGCCGACGATGATCAGGATCGCGCCCAGTTCCCGTTCAACCCGCCGGGCTGCCAGGCGATGAGATACGCGAGGGTCGTCCACGGTGCGAAGACGAGGCCGAGGAGCGGCCGGATTCACGTATCGAACGCGAGCTCTCGGTCGGGCGGGAACCTGTCAGCGCGGCACCCTGAACAAGCGGGATGGTCTTGTCAACCCGAGCGCTCTCGTGGGCCTTGCTTCTCAAGGCCGCGGCCAGATGCCGCCGGCGTGAACGATCGTCCCGTCGGGAACGTCCTCGTTCAGGACGGCGGCGTTCCCGACGATCACGGAGGCACCGATGTTCAGGTAGACGACGGCCGTGGCGCCCATGCCGATGAGCGTTGCGCGGCCGACGGACACCTCGCCGGCCAGGAGCGCGCCGGGCGCGATGTGCGCGAACTCCCCGATCACGCAGTCGTGGGAGACGACGGCGTTCGTGTTGACGATCACGCCCTTCCCGATCCGCGCCGCCGAGCAGACGGCGGCACCGGCGAAGACCTGCGCTCCGCCGGCGAGCTCGGCCGACGGTGCCACGAACGCCGCCGGATCGACGAGCGCCGGTTGCTCGAAGCCGGCGGACTCGAGGAGCTCGAAGATGGTGATCCGATCCTCGATGCGGCGCACGGCGCCGACGGCATTCACCGCGAAGGAGACGCCGAGCTCACGGAGCGGCTCGAGGTATTCGCGCCCGCCGATCACCGGCACGCCGAGGACGTCGGGAACACTGTCCGGTCGGTCGTTCACGACGCAGATGGGGTCGTAGTCCCCCCGCGTGCGCATGAGGTCGATCAGCGACTTCGCAAGTCCCCCAGCCCCGAAAACCACCGCGGACCTCTCACCGACCCGACGTCGCACAGCCGGATCGATCTCGCCCGCAACCCGCCCGCGTCCGACGATCGCCTCGATGTCGCCCTCGGTCAGGAACCGCCCCGTCGGAAGCGTCGAGAGATCGAGCCCTTCCTCGAGCGCGAGCTTCTCGGCCTTCCTGGTCAGGCGGAGCCCTGCCGGGCGCTGGGAGCTCACTGTCGCCGCTGGCGCGTCGCTCGGCGTGGGTCGCGCGGCGAACACCTCGCACACGAGGTCGCCTGCGGAGGCTCGCTCCCCCGCCGACACGTGGACGCGCCCCGTCCACCCTGCGAGCTCGGACTCGACGTCGGCCGTCGCCTTGCTCGTCTCGACGACGCAGACGACGTCGCCACGGGCGACCTCGGAGAAGGACGCTACCGCGACTTCGATGATCTGCACCTCCGGCTCGTTCGGGTTCACGAGCGGGATCTCGATCCGTCCGATGGGCGCGTCGGCGCTCATGCAGGCACCGTCGGCTGCGAGCGAAACTCCTCGAGTGCCTCGTCCACACGCGGGCCGAACTCCTCCTCGAGCGGATCGCGCCGCCGGGCCTCGAACCGAGAGACACCGAGATCGCGGATCGCTGGCTCGAACCCGCGCGCTCCGAGCAAGGCGCGCACGCGCTCGAGCGTGCCCTTGGGGTCGGTGCAGAGATCCTCGTACGCCACCTCGAGGACGCTCTCTGACCCGAGCGAGGCCACGGCCGCCTCGATCGTCCGCTCCAGGACGACGACCTGTGCGGCAACCTGTCGCCACGGAGGCTCCCCCGCCAGCCAGTCCGGCCCGTGCGGACGGAGCGATGCCCACGCATCGTACGAGCCGAACAGCGACCTCCGCATCTCGAGCAGGGAGAGTGCCGTCGCGTGCAGATCCCGCCGGATCCAGACGAAGCACGTCCGCGACATCTCCCGTGCCATTCGCTCCAGATGCCACGTCAGGAGCATCGGCTTGAACGCGACGGGAGCGCGGCTCCAGTGCGCCATGTTCACGATCACCGTCCGCAGGCGCCCCCAGTCGATCCTGTCCTCGTGGCCGTCGGGAAGCCCGCTGAGACCCGGATAGCGCAGATGGTGATTCCAGAAGTAGCCGAACTCGTGAGGCTCCCCCACTCCCCGCGTCCGGCCGAATGTCGAGTCGAACGATGGCTCGAACCGATCGAGGCCGAGCTTGCGCGAGAGCCGGACTCCGAGCACCGGTGCGCGCCAGAACGCGGCGACGAGGTTGTTCACGTAGCCGATCTCGAGCCCCGCCGCCACGACCTGGTAGAGGAGCGTCGTCCCCGACCGCGGAACACCCACGACGTGCAGCGTCGGGTAGGTCTCCGGCAGGTCGAGGTACGCGCTGTCCTCGGCTGCCGCCAGCGCTGCATTGAGCGTGGCGAGGAGCGCTTCGTCCGCGGGATCCTTCGCGAACTCGTCGGCGAACGCGGGATCGTTACGGGGCAAGAGGTGCACGCGGCGACAAGCGTAACGTCAGGGGTGGGCGCTCCCGTTGCCACCCGACTCAGGGATTTCCACATTTCACCCCTAGACAGGAGGGTGGCAAGTGCGAGAGAGTGTCACGTGACACGTACTACGGTCTCCCCACGCCGCACGTGAGTCAAGTCGACATCGACAGCATCCTCATCGTCGAGGAGATCCGGCAGTTGCTCGAGCAGTCCGAGCAGGCCGGGACCATTCGCGCGTCGGACATCACGGAGGTCGCGCAGGCGTACGAGCTCACCGAGCTCGAGCACGACGCGCTCCTCCGCGAGCTCGACCAGCGGTCGATCGAGATCGTCGAGCAGCCCGCGCAGCAGTCGGAGGTCGTCGCTGCGATCACGGCACCGGTCGAGACGACGACGGACGCACTCCAGCTGTTCCTGCGCGAGGCCGGTCGGCATCAGCTCCTGACGGCGGCGCAGGAGGTGGAGCTCGCGAAGCGGATCGAACGCGGCGACCCGGCAGCGAAGGAACGGATGATTCAGTCGAACCTCCGGCTCGTCGTGTCCATCGCGAAGAACTACCGAAACCAGGGGCTCCCCTTCCTCGATCTCATTCAGGAAGGCACACTCGGGCTCATCCGCGCGGTCGAGAAGTTCGACTGGCGACGAGGGTTCAAGTTCTCGACGTACGCGACCTGGTGGATCCGGCAGGCCGTCGCTCGCGCGCTCGCCGACAAGGCACGGACGATCAGGATGCCCGTGCACATCGTCGAGCGCCTGCAGAAGATCAACCGGGCCGACCGCACCCTGTGGACACAGCTCGGTCGCGAGCCGACCATCGACGAGATCGCCGACGAAGCGTCGCTCACGGTGGAGCAGGTTCTCGACGTGCGAGCGGCGGCCCGCGCGTCGACGAGCCTCGATGCGCCGGTCGGTGACGGAGAAGATGCGGTCTTCGGCGACTTCGTCGCAGGCGACGAGCCTCTCCCGGAGGAGGCCGTCGAGCTCCACCTCCGCAGCGAGGCGCTGCGGACAGCGCTCGCCGCGCTCCCCGAGCGCGAGCGCGAGGTCGTCGTCATGCGGTACGGGCTCGAGGGCTCCGAGCCCCAGACGCTAGAGGAGATCGGCCGGCGGCTCGGCCTGACGCGCGAGCGCGTGCGCCAGATCGAGCTCGAGTCCCTGCGGAGGCTCTCCGGGCTGCGCGAGATGGAAGCGGTCGACGCGACGTGACGTCTGCGCGAGAGCAGCGGTTGCCGGCAGGCCCGTCTCTCAGCGATCGCCGAGCGACGTTCTGCAAGAGCTTCTCGCCCGGCGTGTACTAGTGGCCGCTCCGGGAAGTACGCCACCCCTTCGCGCGGCTGCGAACACATCGCATGCCGTCGTCCTCGGTCGGCCACATACCTTCTGGTATGCGGCCTCCCTGCGTCCTAGGCCTGCTCGGTTCTCGCCGGCGAATGGGCACCGGACTTCCCGGAGAGACCACTAGGAGCGCAGGTACAGCTCGAGCCCTGGAGCGACCGCGCGAAGCTCGCGGAGTGCGCGCGACTCGAGCTGCCGGACGCGTTCCCGGGTGATCCCGAGGTTCACCCCCACCTCCTCGAGCGTGCGGGGCTTGACACCGTCGAGGCCGAAGCGCTCGACGATCACGCGGCGCTGGCGGGGCTGCAGCTTGCTCAACGCGTCGAGGAGCTCGGTCGCCCGCGCACGATCGGCGGTCTCGGCCTCCGGCTGCGCGAACGTCGTGTCCGGGATGAGGTCCTGAACCATGCTGTCCCCGTCGCCGATCGGCGTCTCGAGGCTCACGGGGTCGACGACGAGGTCGAGGAGCTCCTGGACGCGCTCGCGCGTGATGTCGAGCTCCACGGCGATCTCCTCCAGCGACGGGTCGCGGTTGAGCTTCTGGCCGAGAAGCCGTCGGGTCTTCGTGACCTTCCGCACCTGGTCGGCGACGTGGACCGGAAGCCGAATGACCCGTCCCTGCTCTGCGAGCGCGCGCGAGATCGCCTGCCGGATCCACCAGGTCGCGTACGTGGAGAGCTTGAAGCCGAGCCGGTAGTCGAACTTCTCGACCGCGCGGATGAGGCCGAGGTTGCCCTCCTGGATGAGGTCGAGGAGCGGAACGTCGGCGCGCGTGTAGTTGCGGGTGATCGACATGACGAGCCGGAGGTTCGACTCGATGAGCTTCCGCTTCGCGACCTCGTCGCCCTCGTCCTTCAGCCGTGCGAGCTCGCGCTCCTCCCCGGGCGTCAGGAGCCGTCCGTCGCCGATCTGCCGGACGTAGAGCTTCAGCGGGTCGTCGGCGGTCGGGCCGGCGAGCTCGGGACGCTCGCGAGGTGCGGCCTCGGCTGCGGCCACAGGTTCGTCCTCGGGGTAGTCGAAGAGGTGCTCGGCCGCGTTCGGATCCACGGCCGGTCTATCGGCGCCGAGGGTGCCCCGCTTGAGGGATTGCGATCGGACGAGGGATCGGGCGGGTGACGGAGAAGCCCGAACATCGGCCATACAAACCATGCAGTCCTCCTCGTCGTCTACGTTCTCATGCGGCCCTCGAACGTCGACTCCCTGAACCAGCCATGTGCGGCATAGCCGGATACAGCCTGAGCCTCGACTCGCCCGTCGACCGGAGCCTCGCCGCGCAGGCGCTGCTCGCGGGGATTGCCGAGCGCGGCGCGGACGCAGTCGGCTTTGCGTGGCGGGGCGGCGATGCGCCGGTCGACGTGACGAAGCTTCGCGGTGGCGCGAGCGCGCTCCTGGACGAGCTCACTGTTCCTCCTCATGCGTCGCAGGCGCTGCTTCACGTTCGTGACTTCACCAAGGGGCACCCCTCGATCGAGGCCAACAACCACCCCATCCGACACGGGTCTGTCGTGGGTATCCACAACGGCGTCGTGGAGAACGACGACGGCCTGCTCGCGAGCTACGGCATCGAGCGCCACGAGAGCGAGATGACCGTCGACTCCGAGGCGATCTTCGCGCTCATGGAGCATCGTCGCCACGACCCACGCGCGCTGGGCGAGATCCGCGGCGCGATGGCGGCGGCCTGGCTCGACGAGCGCGACCCGGAGACGCTCTACCTCGCTCGCGGCCGGGCGCGTCCGCTGTGGATAGGTAGATCGGACTCGAATCTCTTCTTCGCGTCGACCCGACGCGCGCTCAGGCTCGTCGAGGCGTCGTTGCGACTGCGCCTGGAGCGGCTCGAAGTGCATGAGGGCCGCCAGCTCAGCGTCGTCGAGGGCCGGATCGCCCGAGTGAGGCGCTTCCGCCCCGACCGTCGCTACCGAGACATCGGCGCCCTGCCGCCGGTGCGAACCCCGGACGAGGGCGTGTCCTGCCTCGCTCGGTTCGCGTTGATCGCGTCAGCCGTCGGCTAATCGATCTCCAGCGACCCGTCGGCGCGCACGTCGACGCCCTCTTCTCGAAGCGCTTCACGCAGGAGGTACTGGAACGCCGTCCACGCGCCGCGGGGCACGTCGAGCAGGCGATAGACCTGCCACTCGGAGAGGAGGGACGAGTCGGTCTTCCGCGCAGTTGCCCAGTCGGCCATCTTGGGCAGGTGCCCGAGCTCACGGGAGAGCATGACACCCTGCTCGATCGCACGCTCGAGTCGCTCCTCGCCCTGGAGGACCTCGAACCCCGCCTCCCTGAGCGCGTTCGCGAGCGAGCCGAACGTGTGCACGTAGAGCGAGGCGGACGGAAGCGACCGCCGTCGCTCGCCGAGATCCCGGGCGGTAGGCGTTCGACCGAGCTCGTCACCGAGCCCCCGGAGCTGCGCGAGCAGCTCCTCGCGGGTGAGGAATCGTCTCGGGAACAGGCCGGCCGCGCGCTTTGCAGCGTTCCAGGTGCCGAAGTGCTCGATCACCGTTTGCGGGTGTACCTCGGCCTCGGGATCGGCCGCGAACTCGCGCATCGTCGGCGACCGACCGAGCCGGGCTGCGGCGGTGCGCAGCTGCTCCAGGATCTCGTCATCCGTGTAGCGGCGTCTCAGGCCCGCGCGGAATGCCGCGAGCTCGCGCTCGTCGATCTGGAGACGCCGGGGCCCCGGTGACCGTTTCCTGGCCATCCTCTGCAAAGAGCTTAGAGCGTTCTGAGGATTCTGCAAGTAGTCCAGAGCAGGGTCGCGCCTCGCTCCTCTCGCTACGCTCGCGCCCTCATGACACTCCGCCTCTCGCTCGAGACGACGGCGGCCCGATCCGTCGGGCGGCTCTCACGCGCCATGGGTCGGGGTGGTGGAACGACACTCCCGGGCAAGCTGCTCTGGAAGCTCGACCCGTCGGCGGTCGACGCCCTCGCCGCACGACTCCCGGCGGGCAGCGCACTCGTCTCGGCGACCAACGGCAAGACGACGACGACCGCGATGTGCGCGCGCATCCTCGCGCCGGATCATCGCCTCGCCTGGAATCGCGCAGGCGCGAACCTCCTGTCGGGGCTCGCGTCGGCGCTCGTCGTCGCCCGGGATCCGGAGCTCGGCCTGCTGGAGGTGGACGAGGCCGCCCTCCCGGAGGCGATCGAGCGCCTTCGCCCGCGCGCACTCCTCCTCGGAAATCTCTTCCGCGACCAGCTCGATCGGTACGGGGAGCTCGAGTCCGTCGCCGAGCGCTGGCGCCACGCGGTGCAGTCACTCGACGACGACGTGGTGCTCGTCGTCAACGCCGACGATCCGGTAGTCGCAGAGCTCGGTGCGGAGCGGGAACGCGTCGTCCGCTTCGGTCTCGACGACCCGCGCCACGGGCGCGCGGCACTCCAGCACGCGGCCGACTCGAAGCACTGCGTCCGGTGTGGCGCCCCCTACGCGTACGAGGCCGCCTATGTCGGGCACCTCGGGGACTACGTCTGCCCGTCGTGTGGCCATGCGCGCCCTCGACTCGACGTCTGCGCCCGCGACATCGAGCTGCAGGGAACCGACAGCGCACGGTTCGATCTGATCACGCCGGACGGCATCGGGCCCGTCGTGCTGGCTCTTCCCGGCCTATACAACGTGTACAACGCGACTGCGGCAGCGGCACTCGCATACGCGCTCGGGACGCCGGGAGCAACCGTGCGCTCGCGCCTCGACGGCTTCGGCGGCGCCTTCGGCCGCTTCGAGCGCATCGTCGTCGGCTCCAAGCGAGTCGTGATGCTGCTCGTGAAGAACCCGGCCGGCGCCAACGAGGCGCTCCGCACCCTCGAGACGGGCGTCCCCCCCGTTCTCGTCCTCGCGCTGAACGACGCGATCGCCGACGGCCAGGACGTCTCCTGGATCTGGGATGTCGACTTCGAGCCTCTCCTGCCCCACCTCGATCGCGCCGTGGTCAGCGGTACTCGAGCAGCCGAGCTCGGGCTCCGGCTCGTCTACGGCGGCCTCGCAGAGGAGCGGCTCGAGGTCGTGCCCGACATCGAGACGGCCCTCGATCGCGGCCTTGCACTGACCGAAGCCGGAGCGGAGCTGGTCGTGCTGCCGACCTACACGGCGATGCTCGCCCTCCGGGCCGTCCTCACGGATCGCGGGCTCGTCGCGCCGTACTGGGAGGAGCAGGCGTGAGGATCCGGGTCGGCCACCTCTATCCCGACTATCTCAACATCTACGCAGACCGCGGGAACATCGCGGTGCTCATGCGTCGCGCGACACTGCGCGGGCACGATCTCGACGTTCGCGCGGTCGGGATCGGCGATGAGATTCACCCCGGCGAGCACGACCTCCTCTACATCGGTGGCGGCCAGGATCGCGAGCAGGAGCGCATCGCCCCGGACCTCGCCGCGAAGGGGCAGGCCATCGCGGATGCGATCGCGGGCGGTGCAGCCCTGCTGGGGGTGTGCGGCGGCTATCAGCTGCTCGGTCGCTCCTACCGTGGCCAGGACGGCTCCGTCATGCCTGGAGCAGGCCTCTTTCCGCTCGAGACCGTCGCAGGCGACATGCGCATGATCGGCGACGTGCTCCTCGAGTGCGAGCTCGAGGAGGGCAGACGGCACCTGCTCGCCGGGTTCGAGAACCACGCCGGCCGCACGCACCTCGACCCGGGTGCGCTCCCGCTCGGCCGGGTGGTCTTCGGCTTCGGGAACGACGGCGCCTCCGGGTTCGAGGGCTGCCGCCTCGCGCGCGCCGTCGGGACGTACCTCCACGGCCCGCTCCTCCCGCGGAATCCCTGGCTCGGGGACTGGCTCCTCGCGCAGGCACTCGGCCACGCCACGGACGGCGACGCCCCCGAGCTTGCACCTCTCCCGGATGCGTTGGAGAGCGAGGCGTTCCGCGTCTCGGCGGCTCGCGCGAAGGCGCGCGGCGGGCGACGCTGAGGTGTCCCGAGGGGCACCCCAACCCACCACCCGCCGCAAGCCTAATATCGAAGTCGCGACGCGTGGGACACGGAAGTGGGTCGAAACCGTGCCAACCCGTCTTCCGTCACGGCACCCACATCTCGCCGAGGTACACCGCCGGATCTCCGGGCTGCCACCGCCGGAGGAACCGCTGGATCGGCGGATGCAACGTGACGCCGTCGAGCTCGGGCAACGCGAACGCTCGATGCCCACTGACGACGGCGTCCTGACTCACGACGCCCTCCAGCGACCCCGATACGTCCGCGGCGAAGATGACGTGCAGGACGTGCTTCCGCCGTGGGGCCACGGGCGGGGCGATGGAGTCGACGAGCGCCACCGGCCCTTCGAGTGGAACCTCGGCGCCGCGCGGAAAGAGGCCCGTCTCCTCCCACAGCTCTCGTCGGAGAGCCGTTACGAGGCTCTCGCCCGTGCGAACACCGCCTCCGGGGAGTAGCCAGACCTCGGCTCCGTCGGGCTTCTCGTGGCGGATGAGAAGGACTCTCCCACGCCAGCGCAGGACGGCGGAGACACGAATCCGCGGCAGGTCCACGTCAGTGAGCCGAGGATCCGAAACCGCGCTGGCCGCGCTCGGTCGGAGAGAGGCTCGCGCTCTCGACGACACGAACGTTCGCGACGGGCGCGACGACGAGTTGGGCGATGCGCATCCCACGCGTCACGGAGAAGCTCTCGCGCGAATCGGTGTTCAGCAGCACCACGCGCACCTCTCCCCGGAAGCCGGAGTCGATGAGCCCCGGTGAGTTCACGACGCCGATCCCGTGACGTGCCGCCAGGCCCGAGCGGGGCTGGACGAAGCCCGCATACCCGGGTGGGATCTCGACGGAGAGCCCTGTTCCCACGACAGCCCGCTCGCCGGCCTCCAGCACGACGTCCTCGCAGGCCGTGAGGTCGAGGCCGGCGTCGCCCTCGTACGCCTGAGCGGGTAGCACCGCGTCCGGATGAACCCGTTGAAAGACGACGTCGATCACGGGCGCGTGGCCTCGGCGTCGGTTGCGTCGGCGACGAGGAATCGCGCGAACCGGGGGATCTCCCGGTTCGGGAGCCGCGCACGGACTCGCACGCCCTCAGGCGTGTCACGCCGCTCGGCGATCGGTGCGCCCAGCCCATAGAGCTCGGCCAGCGCAGCGCCGTCCGTGTACGGGACGAGCAGCCGGACGTCCTCGAAACGATCGGAGAAGAGGTCGGCAAGCCGTTGACGGAGGTCGTCGAGCCCCTCCCCCGAGGCAGCCGAGATCGTGAGCGCTCGCGGGAAGGCATGCGCGAGCCGCCGGCGACTCAGCGGATCGAGCAGGTCGACCTTGTTCAGCACGAGCTCGGTCGGAACCTCGTCCGCTCCGATCTCGGCCAAGACCTCCTGTACGGCCGCAATCGTCTCTCGAAGCTGGTTCTCCGGGAGCGAGGCATCGGCGACGTGGAGCACGAGGTCGGCGATGAGCGTCTCCTCGAGGGTCGCGGCGAAGCCTTCGACGAGCTGTGTCGGGAGCCGCCGAATGAATCCGACCGTGTCGGTGACGAGGTAACGCTTGCCGTCGTGCTCGAAGGCTCGCGTCGTCGGATCCAGGGTCTCGAAAAGCCGATCGTCGACCGACGCAGTGGCACCCGTGAGTGCGTTGAGCAGCGTCGACTTCCCGACGTTCGTGTATCCAGCGAGCGCAATCGTTGGTACCGACGTGCGCCGCCGCTCCTTGCGCCTGGTCGCACGCTGTCGGTCGAGCTCGCGGAGCCGGCTCTTCACGACCGAGATTCGCGTCCGCGCGAGTCTCCTGTCCGTCTCGAGCTGACTCTCGCCTGGCCCTCGTGTCCCCACCGGCCCTCGCGTCCCCACCCCGCCGCCGAGCCGCTCCAGGTGCTGCCACAGGCCGCGCATGCGGGGAAGGTTGTACTCGAGCTGGGCGAGCTCGACCTGGAGCTTCCCCTCGGCGCTCCGCGCATGCTGCGCGAAGATGTCGAGAATCAGCTGGGTGCGGTCGACGACGCGGGCCTCGAGGGCGTCCTCGAGCGCACGCTGTTGCGTCGGCGACAGCTCGTCGTCCACCAGGAGGACCTCGGCGTCGGCCGTCGCGTACGCCGCCCGGAGCTCGGTCAGCTTCCCTTTTCCGACGAACGTTCTGACATCGGGTCGCGACCGGTTCTGGACGAGCTCGCCCACCGTCGCGACGCCTGCGGTACGAGCGAGCTCCCGCAGCTCGGCCAGCTCGGAGTCGCCATCGACTCCCTTCGGGAAGACACCGACGACGAAACCGCGCTCCGGCTCCGCTCCGGGCGCGGGATCCGGCTGGCGCGCGGTCACCAGGGGATTATGCCGCGGTACGCTCCGCAGGTGTCCGCGCTTGCCGACCGACTCGCCGCGCGGACGCTCGAGCTCGTCGACATCCCGTCGGAGAGCGGAGACGAGGCGCGCATCCGCGAGCACCTCATCTCGCTGATCCCGCCGACGTTCGAGGTCGCCTATGCCGAAGACGACGCGCACCTGTTCCTCCCCGAGCGCAGACCCCGCACGCCGCTCGTCACGCTCGCCGGGCACTACGACACCGTCCCGGCGCAGGGTAATCTCCCCGGCCGAATAGCGGACGGCGCCGTCCACGGTGTCGGCGCGAGCGACATGAAGGGGGGCCTCGCGGTCGCCGTCGAGCTCGTGCGCGACCTCGGTGACGTCTCGCCCGGCCACGTCGACGTCGCGCTGCTCCTCTTCGGGAGAGAGGAACTGCCGTACGAGCACGATCCGCTTCCCTCCCTGTTCGCGAGCTGCCCCTCCGCGCACCAGACTGCGCTCGCGATCCTCCTCGAGCCCACGGACGGGCAGATCCACGTCGGGTGCCTCGGAAACATCATTGCGCGGCTCACGTTCCGCGGAACGAGCGGCCACTCCGCCCGACCGTGGCTCGCCGACAACGCGATCGCTCGCGCAGTGGACGGGCTCGCCCCGCTGCTCGCACACGAGCCGAGGGAGATGATCGTCGGAGGGCTGCCGTTCGTCGAGGTGCTCTCGATCACGCGGCTGGACGCGGGGATCGCCGACAACGTGATCCCCGGCGACGCCGTCGCGACCCTGAACTTCCGCTACGCGCCCAACCGGGCGCCCGCCGACGCCGAGGCGGCTCTGCGCGAGCTCGTGCCGAACGAGGCCGAACTCGAGATCGTGAGCCACGCACCATCGGGCCGCGTCGTGACCGACTCGACGCTCGTCGGAGCTCTAAAGGCCGCAGGTGGAGGCCTGGACGTCGAGCCGAAGCAGGCATGGACGAACGTCGCCGACTTCACGCTGCACGGGATCGACGCCGTGAACTTCGGGCCCGGGCACACTGCCTATGCTCACCACCGAGACGAGCAGGTCGACATCGCCGCGCTCGAGCACTGCTACGAGACGCTCCGGCGCTTTCTGACCGGCCCGATCGGAGAGGATTCGCGTTGATGGATTTGCAGCGAGAGATCGAGACCATGTGGGAGTCGGGGACAACCATCGACCCCCGACCGGTCGAGGAGGCGCTGCGCCTGCTCGACGCCGGCGAGATCCGCGTGGTCGAGAAGCGCGCTGGCGAGTGGGTCGTGAACGACTGGGTGAAGATGGCGATCCTCCTCTACTTCCGCCTCCGAAAGGTCGAGCCGATGGAAGTGGGCGGTCTCCACTTCCTCGACAAGATCCCCGTCAAGACGGACTACGCGGCGCGCGGCGTCCGCGTCGTGCCACCCGGCGTGGCGCGTTACGGTGCCTACCTCTCGGAAGGCGTCGTGCTCATGCCCGGCTTCGTCAACATCGGCTCGTGGGTCGGCCCGCGTACGATGGTCGACACCTGGGCGACGGTGGGCTCGTGCGCGCAGATCGGCGCCGACGTCCATCTCTCCGGCGGAGTCGGTATCGGCGGGGTGCTGGAACCCCCGCAGGCGCGCCCGGTGATCGTCGAGGACGGCGCCTTCGTCGGCTCGCGCGCGGTCATCGTCGAGGGTGTCGTCGTCGGCGAGGGCGCCGTGATCGCCCCGAACGTCGTGCTCTCTGCGTCGGTGCCCATCATCGACGTCACCGGCCCCGAGCCCGTCGAGCATCGCGGTCACGTCCCCGCACGCGCCGTCGTGCTCCCGGGCACGCGGCCGAAGACGTTCCCTGCCGGGACGTTCGAGCTCCCCTGTGCTCTGATCGTCGGCGAGCGCAGCCCATCCACAGACCTCAAGACGTCGTTGAACGACGTCCTCCGCGAGTTCGAGATCGCCACGTGAGCGAGATCGTCGAGATCGCACCCTTCGTGTCCGCGACGTAGCCCTCAGGCGACGCGCGTCGCGGGTGGAGCCGTGAGGCGCGCGTGACCCTGATCCAGCGTGACGCGGAGTTCACCGCCGGGGAATCGCACGAGCACCTCTCCGCTGTCGTGCGTCGCAGCCGCCACCGCGACGGCGCTCGTCCCGGACGAGCGAGTCTCCCCCACTCCACGCTCCCAGACGCGCGCCGTGACGAGACCCGGACGGTCGACGCGCGCAACCTGCACGTTGGTCCGGTCCGGGAAGCGCGGGTGCGTCTCGAGGAGCGGCCCCAGGCGCTCTATCTCGTCGGGATCGCCGATCACCACCGCATGCGGGTTGCCGACGAGAACCGGTGTGACCGTGACTCCGTCAATCGTCTCGACCGGCAGCACGTCGACCGCGCCGAGCTCTTGCTCGATCTCACCGCTCGCCAGGAGTCTCGCCCCGACCTCGCGCGCGCCGACTCGGATGCGGACCTCCCGCGCCCCTGTTTGCCCGAGATACCACGTGGCGACGATCCGGGTGCCGTTGCCCGAGAGCTCCGCGCGCGAGCCGTCCGCGTTCCAGATGACGACCTCGAGCGGGCTCGTGTCAGCGGAGACGACCTCGAGGACGCCGTCCGTCCCCTGCGCGAGCACGCGAACCCGATCCGCTTCGAGCGGCTCTCCCGCGGCCTCGACGAGGACGTACGCGTTACCGAGCGCCTGCCAGCTGGAGGATCTCATCGGCCACCTCCTCCGCAGGACGATCGGCATCCACGAGGACGATCCCGGGAATTCGCCGCATCCACTTCCGCTGGTATGCCGCGTAGCGGCACGTCCGCCGGACGATGCGGTCGAACGCGTCTGCGGGGGAAAGGTCGGCGAGCTCGCGCAGCCCCAGCGCCTTGGCCGCGGTTCGCGAGATCGGGCCGCGGACTGCGCCTGCGACCTCCTCTACGACACCGCGCGCGAACATCACGTCTGTCCGCTCCCGAATTCGCTGCTCGAGCACATCGCGCTCGAGCTCGAGGCCGACGACGAGCGTCGGACGGCGAACATCGGTGGACCACAGGTGATCGCGATCGGGGGCCAACGACGCTCCCGCTGCGGCGAGCTCGAGCGCGCGGACGACGCGACGACGATCGTTCGGATGCACTCTGGTCGCAGCTGCTGGGTCGATCGCCACCAGGCGAGCGTACGCACCTCGCGGATCCGCGTCGTAGGCCTTCTCCGCACGAGCCCGTTCGGCCGCCGACGCAGCGGGTGGAACACCGAGGTCGCACAGAGCCGCACGCAGGTAGAGCCCGGTGCCTCCTGCAACGACCGCAGAGCGGCGCGTGGTGACGAGCTCGTCGATGGCAGCGTGGGCAAGAGGTGCATACGCGCCGACGGACATCTCCTCGGACAGTGACCGGATCCCCACGAGCGCTGTCGGTCGCTCGGGCTGATTCGTGAGCACCGGTAGTCCGCAGTAGACCTGCAGCGCATCTGCAGAGACGACCCCGGTGCCGAGGCGGTCCGCGATCCCCTCGGCGACAGTCGTCTTCCCCGACGCGGTCGGACCGAAGACGGCGATGACCTCAGGTGAGCGCGACACGTCCGTCGCGGAACGCGTAGCGAGGGACTCCGCACGCATGGGTCACGGGCCGTGCGAGGAGCGCACCATGGGGATCAGGCGACCGCGAGCGCGATCTCGCGCCCCACGAGCGTGGTCGACGTCGCGCTCTCCACGAGCACGTCAACGATCTCGCCGGCCACACCCGAGCCTGCGAAGTTCACCGTCGTGTTCCGACGCGTTCGGCCCCGAAGTCGGGTGTCGTCCGTGCGACTGGCGCCTTCGACCAGGACCTGCTCGATACGCCCGACGCGCGCTGCATTGCGCTCCGCGGCGACCCGTTGGACGACCGCGACGAGCTCCTCCAGGCGCTCGTGCTTCACGCGGTCTGGCACCTGATCGGGCAGCGCGGCCGCTTCGGTGCCGGCGCGCGGGGAGTAGATGAAGGTGAACGCGCTGTCGAACTCCACGCACTCGACTGTCTCCACGGTCTCGCAGAAGTCGTCGTCGGTCTCGCCCGGGAAGCCGACGATCAGGTCGGTGCCGAGCGCGAGGTCGGGGATCGCCTCTCGCAGGCGGGCGACGAGCGCGACGTAGCGCTCGCGGTCGTACGTCCGCCGCATGCGCTTGAGAATGCGAGAGGAGCCGGACTGGAGCGGCAGGTGCACGTGCTCGCAGACCGTGTGGCACTCGGCGATCGCGGCGACCACAGGCTCCCGGAAGTCCTTGGGGTGCGGGCTCGTGAACCGGATCCGCTCGATTCCGTCCACTGCGTCGCACGCCCGCAGGAGCTCGCCGAACTCCGTGCGCAGGTCGGGCGCGAGGTCGCGGCCCCACGAGTTGACGTTCTGGCCGAGCAACGTGACTTCCTTGACGCCTTCGCGAGCGAGTGACGCGACCTCGGCGACGATCTCCCCCGGTCGCCGGCTCTGCTCGCGCCCCCGCACGGCAGGGACGATGCAGTAGGCGCACTTCGAGTTGCACCCCATCGACACCTGCACCCACGCCTGGAACGCCCGCTCCCGGTGCATCGGGAGATCGGCTGCGAAGCTCTCGTGCGTCCCGAAGCGTCCACTCTGCACGCCGTGCCCCCCCACTCCGAGCCACTCTCCGAGGTGCGGGATCGAGCCCGGCCCGAAGGCGACGTCCACGAACGGGTAGCGCGCAAAGATCCCCTCCCGCTGTGCCTCGGCGTAGCAGCCTCCGACCGCGACCACGAGCTCCGGCCGCTCGCGCTTCCAGGCGGCAGCGTTCCCGAGGTACGCCGCGAGCCGCGTATCGGGCTTCTCGCGGATCGTGCAGGTGTTGAAGACGAGCACGTCAGCCGTCTCCGGTGACGTCGCCTCACCGAGGCCGAGCGACTCGAGCATGCCCTTGATCCGCTCGGAGTCGTGGGCGTTCATCTGGCACCCGAACGTCGTGACGTGGTAGCGCCTCATTCCTGCGAAGCGTAGCCCGCGCCGCTCCGAGATCAGGGACTGGCGCAGCGGCGTGTGCTCGGAGCGCGACCTCGTTGGCCTACTTGGCGACCTCGACCGCGCGGGACTCGCGGATGACGATCACCTTCACCTGACCGGGATACTCGAGCTGGTCCTCGATCTCCCGAGCGATCTCGTGCGACAGCAGCACCGCGCCGTCGTCGTCGACTTCGGTCGGCTCGACGATGACCCTGATCTCACGCCCCGCCTGGAGCGCGTACGCCTTGGCGACCCCGTCCTTGCGCATCGCGATCTCCTCGAGCGACGCGAGCCGCTTGATGTAGTTCTCGAGGCCCTCCCCGCGAGCGCCCGGACGTGATGCGGAGACCGCGTCCGCGGCGATGAGGAGCACGGCCTCGACGGTCTGGGGCTGCACCTCGTAGTGGTGTGCCTCGATCGCGTGTACGACACCCTCCGTCTCGCCGAAGCGGCGCGCGAGCTGCGCGGAGATGGCCGCGTGCGAGCCGTCGACCTCGTGGCTCATGGCCTTTCCGATGTCGTGCAGCAGCGCCGCGCGCTTCGTCGTCTTGACCCCGGCCTCGAGCTCGGCGGCCATGATTCCGCTCAGGTGAACGACTTCGAGTGTGTGCTTGAGGACGTTCTGGCCGTAGCTCGTCCGGTACCGCAGTCGCCCGAGGACCTTCACGAGCTCCTCATGGAAGGTGCCGCAGTTGGCCTCGAAGACCCCTTGCTCCCCGGCGATCCTGACGTGGTCGTCGAGATCCGCCTTCGACTGGTAATACATCTCCTCGATCCTGGCCGGATGGATGCGCCCATCCTCGATGAGCTTGTCGAGGGTCATGCGCGCCACCTCCCGCCGAAGGGGATCGAAGGACGAGAGCACGACTGCGTGCGGTGTGTCGTCGATGATGAAGTCCACTCCCGTGAGGTGCTCGAGCGCCCGGATGTTCCGGCCCTCACGGCCGATGATCCGCCCCTTGAGATCGTCTGATGCCAGCTCGACGACGGAGACGGTCACCTCGGCGGTGTGACTGGCGGCGACGCGCTGCAGCGCGTCGGCAACGAGTGCTCGTGCGCGCCTCCGGGCGTCGGCGCGAGCCTCTTCCTCCATCTGCCTGACGTCACGCTCGAGCTCGTGACGGACGAGATCCTTGGATCGCTCGAGCAGCTGCTGGCGCGCCTCCTGCGCGGTCAATCCGGAGACCCGCTCGAGCGCGACGACCGACTCACGGTGCGTATCGCGAAGCTCTTCCTGCAGCGCCTTGACGTGCGTCTCGCGGTCGCCGAGCCCCTGCTCGCGACGATCGAGCTCGTCGAGCTTGGCCTGGATCTCCTCCTCCCTCGCAAGCACACGCTCTTCGATCTTCATGATCTGGAGCTGCCGGTCACGAACCTCGGCCTCGATCTCGGCCCGGAGCTGCACCGCCTGCTCGCGCGCCTCGACCTGCGCCTCTCGCCTGATGGCCTCGGCCTCGCGCTCGGTGTCGGCGAGGATGCGTGTTCGCTCCGTCCCCGCAGCACGCAAGCGAGAGCGCGAGAACGCCGTCAGGACGACGAAGGCACCGAGCGCCCCGATCAGAAGTCCGATCACCGCCGCAGCTGCCATGGGCATGGGGAGCCTCCGTGGAGGTTCGATTGGCCACGGCACCGCCGCGGTCACTCACACCCGACGCCCGGCCTGCACGGCCGCGCGCGGAACTTGCGACCTCGCCCTACGTGAAGGTGCGAACCCTCCGTCGTTCCCGTCTGTCGGGCGGTTCGAGTCGAGCGTTGTGTGAAATCGAGGTCATGGTCTCAGAAATGCGTATGCGTGCAGGAAGAACGTCGAGTGAGAGCAGGCCTATCCTAGCTCGTCGCCGGGGCCGTCCGCAACGAACGCGTAGACCGCATCGTCCCCGAAGCCCTTCGCGCGCAGATACCGCATCGTCTTCGTGGTCGCGCCACGACGTGCCACGATCTCCCGTGCCCGGTCACGCTCGGGCGCGAGTGTCCCGAGGGCATCGTCGACGACCTCGCCCGCGACCCCCGCGCGCTCGAGATCACTCCGGATCAGCGCATCACCGGCCCCACGCGTCGCGAGCGACGAGGCCCGCGCATGCGCGTAGCGAGCGTCGTCGACGAGGCCAGTGCGAGCGAGGCGCTCGAGCGCCTCCCCGATCTCCGACGTTCGCAGTCCACGAGCTTCGAGCCGGCGCCGGAGCTCCTCCTCCGCGAGGTCGCGGTGACGGAGCAGGCGGAGCGCCACCTCGAACGCGTCTTCTGCAGGCATCACCGCCAGCCCTCGCCGGAAGCGTCAGCTCTGGACGGGAACGGCCTCCATCTCGGCAACGACCGCGTCCTCTTCGGCCGCGGGCGCCACCTCGCCGGCAGGCCGCGGCGCGTCGGCACCCTGGGTCGGGAGCAGACGTGCCGAGATCACCTGCTCCTCCGGAGCCTCCGCCTGGATCCGCGCGAGGATCTGCTGGACGAGGTCTGGGTTCTCCGCGAGGAACGCGGAGGCGTTCTGGCGGCCCTGGCCGAGGCGCTCGTCGCCGAAGCTGAAGTACGAGCCGGCCTTCTGGACGATCTTCTTCTCGAGCGCGACGTCGAGGACGGTGCCCTCCCAGGGGATCCCGGACCCGTACACGATGTCGAACTCCGCTTGCTTGAAGGGCGGGGCGACCTTGTTCTTGACCACCTTCACGCGCACACGGTTCCCGACAGCCTCTGCGCCGTCCTTGAGCGTCTCGATCCTCCGGATGTCGAGTCGGATCGACGAGTAGAACTTCAGCGCGCGCCCGCCCGGCGTGGTCTCCGGGTTCCCGAACATGACGCCGATCTTCTCGCGCAGCTGGTTCGTGAAGACGCAGATCGTGTCGGTGCGGTTCAACGTCCCTGCGAGCTTCCGCAGCGCCTGACTCATGAGCCGCGCCTGGAGGCCGACGTGGGCGTCGCCCATCTCACCCTCGATCTCCGCCTTGGGGGCGAGCGCGGCAACCGAGTCCACGGCGACGATGTCGAGCGCGCCTGAGCGGATGAGGAGCTCGGTGATCTCGAGTGCCTGCTCACCCGTGTCGGGCTGGGAGACGAGGAGCTGGTCGATGTCGACGCCGATGCGGCGTGCGTACTGGGGATCCATCGCGTGCTCGACGTCGATGAACGCGCAGATGCCGCCACGTCGCTGAGCCTCCGCCATCACGTGGTAGACGAGCGTCGTCTTCCCCGAGGCCTCGGGCCCGAAGATCTCGACGATTCTCCCGCGTGGAAGCCCTCCGATCCCCAGGGCCACGTCCAGCGCAAGCGACCCCGTCGAGATCGCCCCGATGGAGACCTGGGGACGGTCGCTCATCCGCATGACCGACCCCTTGCCGAACTGGCGCTCGATCTGGCCGAGCGCGACGTCGAGCGCTTCCTCACGTTTCATCCGGTCATCCTCCCGACTCCGATACTTCCAACGAACGAACTCTCCCTTGCGACGCTCCTAGCGAGCATGACTCGAGAACCTCGTACCGTGCCCCTGACGGGTGCAGACGTGAAAGGAAAGCAGCAGCCCCGGACGGCGCGAACGGCCCGATCTCGGGCACGGGCGGATCGAGTCGCGGGCGCTCGCGAAACCGCAGGACGGTGACGTGCGGGAGCCAGGGGCGTGCCTCACGCCGATACATGCCGAGCGCCTCGAGACGCTCCTGCACCCTGCCGGCCAGCGACGTCGCCTCGCCGCTCGCGTCGTCGAGCACGAGCATGCCGACGGATCGCGTCTCCCGGTAGCGCATCGGTCTGAGCTCGAACGGTCGAGCCTCGGCCGCCGACTCTCGGAGCGCCCGCAACACGTTGTCGAGCAGAGAGCTCGGCTGCGAGCCCAGGAACGCGAGCGTGACGTGCAGGCTCTCCACGCGACGGCCTCTGGCGAGGTGTCGCTCGCTCCAGGCGAGGAGCTCCGCGACGACGTCGTCCGGAAGCTCGAGTGCGAGGAAGACCCTGACGCGCTCATCCCCGCCGACGGTAGCGGGCTCGCTCACACGGGTGTGTGCCGACTTCGTTCCAGAAGTCGGCGGACCAGATGCAGCGCCGCCGCGGTCGCGCGGCCGCGAACCATCTCACGGTCTCCGGGGAGCTCGCTTCGCACTCCCTCCTCGTCATCGGGTGTGGACGCGTGCACGAACACGAGACCGACGGGCTTGCCCTCCGTCTCGCCTCCCGGGCCTGCGATCCCCGTGACGGCCACGGCGACATCAGCTCCCAGGCGTACGCGAGTCCCACGTGCCATCTCCGCCGCCGTTTCGGCGGAGACGGCGCCGTGACGCTCGATCGTCCCACTCGAGACACCCAGGCCCGACTCCTTGACCTCGTTCGCATACGCGATGACGCCCCCCAGGTACACATCGCTCGCGCCGGGCACGCTCGTCAGCCTCGATGCAACGAGACCGCCCGTGCACGACTCGGCGGTAGCCAGCATGTACCCACGCTGCCGGCACAGCTCGAGCACGATCTCGGAGACCGGCCGCTCGTCCTGGCTGAAGAGGTACGGGGCGAGCTCCTCCCGGAGCGTGGTGGCGATCGTCGTAGCGCGCTCCTCTCCTCCGGGCTCGACCACGAGATCCACGTGAATCTCGAACTCGCGGGCGCAGATCGTCGCCTCCACGCCGTCACCGTCTCCTCCGGCTTTCTCCAGGGCCCGGGCGACCGCGGACTCGGGCGTGCCGAAGAACCGGAGAATCGTCCTTTGCTGGCCGGGGGCGCGTTCGAGGACACGCCGGACCAGCGTCGTCTCGAGAGCCCGTGGCCACAGGCGCTGGAGCTCGCGGGGCGGGCCCGGGAGCACCACCACGACGCACTCCCCGGTGTCGAGCACCATGCCGGGAGCCGTACCCGCGAGCCCGAGAGAGAGCGCGCCCTCCGGCAGCGTCGCCTGCTTCCGCACCCCGGTGACGAAGTCGGCGTACGGTCGGGACAGGCGCTCTGCGATGAGGCGCGAGACCGACTCGATCTCGCGCTCCAGCCCCTCGTCGACGTGGAGCGCTCGGCCGGCGACACGCGCGACGATCTCAACGGTGCGATCGTCGTGCGTCGGACCGAGGCCCCCGGACACCAGGCAGAGGTCAGCTCGGAATGCCTCCGCGAACGCATCCTCCAGCTCGGCCGGGTCGTCGCCGACGACGGTGATGCGCGTCGGTGCGAGGCCGAGGCGGACGGCCTCCGCGGCGAGGAACGGGCCGTTGCGATCCTGCCGCTCGCCCCGCACGAGCTCGCTGCCCGTCGCGACGATGGCGGCTCGAGGACGACTCAAGGTGACGAGCGGACGACGCGCTTTGCGGTCACCGCGAACGTCGTGCCGGCAGGCAGCGTGATGCGGTTCCCGTTGAGGCGCACGACGACGTTGTCGGGCTCCGCGAGCGCCAGCCGGAGCCGGCGACCCTGGAACACCTTCGTCTGCCCACGCTCGAGCGTCCCGCTGTAGAGGAGCCTTCCATCCGCGACGCCTGCGCGCACCTCCATCCAGGATGCGCCGCTGCGAGCCGACACCGAGAGGCGCGCGGCGCCACGGGCGGAGGTCGTCGTGGGGCTCGAGGGCTGCTGCGTCGGCGCGGCGAGCCCGGGGACGGTCTCGCCCTCGGGGCCGCCGAAGCGCCACGCTGCGATGACGAGCGCCGTCACGACGGCGATGGCGAGCACCACCAGCACGGCCAGGCGCGACTCGCGAGCCTCGCGGCGCGAGGGCCGCGTCGGGACGCGGCGTGTGCGGATCGGCGCGTCGTCCTCCCCGACTGCGAAGCGGGAGTTGTACTCGTCGACGAACGGCTGGCTCTCGAGACCGAGCGCCTCGGCGTAGGAGCGAAGGAAGCCGCGAACGTAGGTCTGCGACGGCAGGATGTCGAAGCGCTCGTCCTCGAGCGCGCGCAGGTACTTCGGACGGATCTTCGTCCGCTCTTCGAGCTCCGGGAAGTCGAGCTCCTGGCGCAGACGGGCGTCGCGCAGGCTGGAACCGATGTCGAACACGCGCGCGAAGTGTAGACGGTGACGCCGTCCGGTCCAGTCGCACGACGGCGGGACGTGCGAGCGACGCGTCCGCCGGCACTACTCGCGCGAGCCGACGTACTCCAGGAGCCCGTAGACGCCGATCGCAACCAACGCGGCGGCGGCCATGCAGATCCCCACCACGCCGAGGACGTATCCGAGTCGTACGCCGCGTGCGCCGTCCCCACGCCCGAGCGCGATCGCGGCACGCCGCCGCTCCCGGCGCGCGAGGACGACCGCGACGACTCCCAGGATCCCCGCGACGGGGATTCCGAACGCCGCGTGCAGCAGCTCGTAGGCGTCGCTGTAGCGCGTCAGGTAGATCGCAGCGGGAAGCGTCACGATCGAGGCGAGCCCTGCCGCGATCGCGCCCCATGCGGCGCCTCCGCTCCGTGCCATCGCTACTGCTTGATGTACGGCCGGCCCACGGCCGCCGGCGGGATCGAGCGGCCGATCAGGCCGGCCACGGCGATCAGGGTGATGACGTACGGCAGGGTCGAGATGAGGTTCTCCGAGATGCCCGCCTCGCGCTGCAGCGGGATCGCGAGCGCGAACCCGTAGCCGAAGAGGAGTGTTGCGGCGAACGCCCAGCCGGGCCGCCACTTCCCGAAGATGACGGCCGCGAGAGCGATGAAACCGCGTCCGCTCGTCATGTTCTCGGCGAAGTTGCCGACGAACCCGAGCGAGAGGAAGGCCCCGCCGAGCGCTGCGAGCACGCCGGACGTGATGACGGCCGCATAGCGCACGGCGTAGACGTTGATCCCGACCGTGTCCGCCGCCCGTGGGTGCTCGCCCACGGAGCGGATGCGCAACCCGATCGGCGTCTTGAAGAGGACGATGAACGTGAGGGCGACGGTCGCGAGCATCATCCAGACGAGCAGGTTCAGGCTCCCGAACACGCCGTACAGGAAGTTCCCTCCGACAGGGATGTCCTCGATGAACGGCAGCTCGACGTTCGGCACGCGCGAGATCCCGAGCGGGATGCCCGAAGGGTAGATCTTCGTGAAGAGGAACCCGGTGACGCCCAGCGCGAGCAGGTTCACCGCAAACCCGCTGACGATCTGATCCGCGCGCAGGTGGATGCAGAACCAGCCGTGGATCAGCGCGAGCAGGCCGCCGAACAGCATCGCCATCAGCAGCCCCACGACCCAGGAGCCGCTCCAGAGAGCGCCCCAGACGGCGAAGAACGCGCCGGTGAGCATCATGCCCTCGAGGCCGATGTTCACGACCCCCGAGCGCTCGGAGAAGATGCCTCCCATCGCAGCGAACGCGAGCGGCGTCGCGAACCGCAGCGTCGCGGCGATGAGGCCCGCCGTGAAGATGCCCTCGAGCGTCTCGCGCTCGACTCCCTGCATCCAGATGCCGCCACCCGCCCCGATGACACAGGCGACGACGGCCCAGACCCCGAGCTTGCGCTCCCCACGTGCGAGCGCGGCGATCGCGAGCGCGAGACCGATGAACGCGAGCGCGATCGGGACGCCGATGCTCCGCGAGGTGATCGGGGGAAGCGTGACGAGGAACGCCAGCACTCCCAGCCCGATCCCGGCGACGGCGGCGCCCTGGCCCTGGTTGAGGCCGCGCCACCGATCGAGGGCCGAGGCGGCGTAGGCGCTCACGAGGGCTGCTCCTGCGCCTGAGGCCGGAAGCGGATGAGCTTGCCGCGCGCGCCCCAGATGGTGAGGATCAGGAGCTCCGCGCCGACGAAGAAGATGACGAGCGCCTGAATGAGCGTCGCGAGGTCCTTCGCGAGTGCCGGATCGAAGACGGAGGGATCGAGCTGGCGCGACGACGTGCCGACCTGGAGCGCGGCGAAGAGCATCGCGGCGAGGAAGATCCCGAACGGCTTGTTCCGACCGAGCAGCGCGACCGCGATCCCGGTAAACCCGACCGTGCCGGCGGGGAGGTTGCTCACGTCCACCGCGAACTTGACGCCGAGCACGTCAACGGCGCCCGCCGTGCCGGCGAACCCGCCGGCGATCGCCATGGCGAGGAAGTAGCTCCGCCGAACCGGGATGCCGCTGTAGCGCGCGGCCTCCGGGTTGAACCCCACCGCCCGTACCTCGAAGCCGAGCGTCGTTCGGTTGAGGATCACGTAGTAGACGAGCAATCCGAGGAAGGCGATGAAGATCCCCGAGTGAAGCGCCTGGATGTTCCCCCAGATCGGCCATAGCCGTGCCGAGTCGAAGACGACGTTCGACCGCGGGAGGGTGGCGACGGTTCCCTGCAGGGGGCCCCCGAGCTCGAAGAGATATCTCCCCCCGAAGATCGCGATCCAGTTGAGCATGATCGTCGTGATCACCTCGTGCGCCCCCACCGTCGCGCGGAGGAGCCCGGCGATCCCTCCCCAGATCGCCCCGCCGAGAATGCCTGCGGCGAGCCCGAGCAGCACGTGGAGCGGTTGCGGGAGCCCCTCGAGGTTCGTCCCGATCCAGAGCGCAGCCATGAAACCGACCCAGTACTGCCCCTGACCGCCGATGTTGAAGAGCCCGCAGCGGAAGGCGAACGCCACCGCGAGCCCGGTCAGCATCAGCGGGGTCGCGAGGACGAGGGTCTGCTGGAGGTTTCGTGCCGCCCGGGAACGCTCACGGTCGTCTAGCCACGGGAAGACGTAGTTGAGGCCCGTGCCCTCGAAGATGGCCCGGTACGCCGTGAGAGGGTTTCCGCCCGTGATGACGACGACGAGGCCGCCGATGAGGAAGGCGAGCAGCGTGGCCGCGAGCGGGACGGCGGCACCGCTCAGACGCTCCGAGATCCCCGCGAAGGTCGTCGGTCCCTCCGGGGGAGCGACGGGGGCGCCCGCTGCGGGCTCCTCCTCTCCAGGTGGAGTGAGCGGGTCCCGGGGATCCTGCATCAGGCGGCCCGCTCCGCGGTCGAGCCCAGCATCGCGAGCCCGAGCTCGTCGCTCGTCGCGTCCGGCCCGAACTCGGCGACGACCGCGCCCTCGTACAGCACGAGAATGCGGTCGGAGAGGGAGAGGATCTCCTCCAGCTCGAGCGACACGAGGAGGATCGCTCGCCCGGAGTCCCGCTCCTCGATCAGGCGGCGGTGGACGAACTCGATCGCACCCACGTCGAGGCCGCGCGTCGGCTGCGCGGCAACGAGGACGCGCGGGTCGCGGTCGATCTCACGGGCGAGGATGACCTTCTGCTGGTTCCCGCCCGACAGCGACCCGGCAGGAGTCTCGGGATCCCCGCCACGCAC
>JAWOIV010000040.1:0-20845 GCA_046484465.1 Gaiellaceae bacterium | reverse complement strand
TCTAGTGGTCGCTCCGGGAAGTACGCCACCCCTTCGCGCGGCTGCGAACACATCGCATGCCGTCGTCCTCGGTCGGCCACATACCTTCTGGTATGCGGCCTCCCTGCGTCCTAGGCCTGCTCGGTTCTCGCCGGCGAATGGGCACCGGACTTCCCGGAGAGACCACTAGCCTCTAGGGGAGCCGCCACGTCGGGCCGACGCGAACCGTCGGCGGCGCCGGGTTCACAGGGTGCACGAGTCGAAGCGTGTAGCGGTAGCTGCCCGTCCGGAGAGCCCGAGAGCCGAGGTTGATCGAGACGGTCTCGCCTGCGGCGGCGCGTCCTCTGCGCGAGAGCCGCGTCGCTCCCGTGGTCGTGCTCTCGAGTCGAGCGAGGTACACGCAGTCCAGGTTGCAGCGAACGGACATCCCGAACACCCCACGCTTCGCAGAGGCGCGCGTCCCGAAACGGAGGAACGTCGGGCGGACGAGGAGCTTCAGTCCGGGGCAGCGCGCAATCGAGCCTCCGGCCGTGCGGTCGAGCGCACTCGTCACGCGTGGGAGGCTCGTCTTGGGCGTTCCATCCGCGTAATACACGCCGGACTGCCACGTCTCGAGCGCCCGCTCGTCCTGCGCGAGGAACAGAAGCACCCCTTGCACCGTTGGCTGGCAGTACGCGAGGGCGAGAGCCTGCTCGTAGTACGCAGCCTGCGTCTCCTCGGGGACGGGACGCGTTGTCGCGGGCTCGGTCCCCGTGTACAGGGGCGCCTTCGCGGCGGGAATCTGCGACTCCACTCCGTACTCGCCGTAGAGGACGGGCAGCGTGGACCCGCGTTGCGCCGTGCCGTCGAACGCCTCTCCGAGCAGCGCGACGAGCTTTCCGTAGTCCGCGACGCCGATCGTCGTCCCCGGGTGCGGCGTCGAGGGCGGCTGGCTCGAGTGATCCCCGTAGACGTGGATCGCGAAGGAGTCCATCACCGGAAGTGTGCGGCCGCTCGCGCGGTACGCCGCGCCGAGGCCGCGGATGAACGTGGTCGGCGAGTGGGTCGGCCGAAGCCCGTCCGGCCGGTCCGTGCCCCGCGGCGAGACGGCGCCACCATGAACCCGCACGGCGGGTGAGACGGCCTTGAGCGCGTCGTACGTCGTCGCCAGGAGCTGGAGGTACGCAGCCGGCGCGGCGCTCGACGCATCAGGCGCGAACTGCGGAAGCCAGAAGCGGTTGAGGTTCGGCTCGTTGGCGACGATGACGTCACGGACGGCGGGGATCTCACGGGTGATCGTCGCCGTGTAGCTCGCGAAGTCGCTGCGCGCTTCGTCCGTCAAGGGGGTCGTGCGAGAGCCTGGATGCATCACGGTGACATAGACCCGCACGCCGTTCCTCGCTGCTGCCGAGGCCACGTTGGCGAGGGTGCCGAGCTCTCCCTCGTCCGGCCGCGACAGCCCGGGTGTCCAGTAGCTCGTGACGCGTACCGCGCGGAATCCCGAGAGCCGGAAGACCTGCATCCTGGCCTCGGCCTCGACGATCGACGACGAGCGCAGGTGATCTTCGACTGCACCCGCGACCATCCCCGGACCGGCGGCGGCGACCGGGGGGCTCGAGAGCGCCCACAGGAGCCCGAAAGCCGCTCCAACTGCGGCCAGGAGGCCTCGCACCATGGGGGATACGCTAGCGGCGGAATGCGTGCAAACCTTGAAGGCAAGCTCCGTGGGCTGCCGACAGCGCCGGGGGTCTACCTGTTCCGCGACGCGTCCTCGGACGTGCTCTACGTCGGGAAGGCGAAGTCCCTGCGCCCCCGCGTCCGCAGCTACTTCCAGCGTGGTGACGGTCGGGTCGCGATCGGACAGCTGGCCGAGCGCATCGCCGATGTCGAGGTCATCGTCACCCGGACGGAGGCCGAGGCCCTGCACCTCGAGCAGAGTCTCGTCAAGCGCCATCGGCCGCCCTTCAACATCCGGCTTCGCGACGACAAGTCGTTTCCGTACATCGCCGTGACGACGAGTGACGAGTACCCGCGAGTGATGTTCACCCGTGAGCGTCACCGGCGCGGAACCGTGTACTTCGGGCCCTACGCGAACGCGAAGAAGGTGCGGGAGACGCTCGACGTGCTCAACCGCGCTTTCCGCTTTCGACCGTGCGAGGGGCCTCGACCCGGCCGACACTCCGGCATTCCCTGCCTCGACTTCCACATCGACCGCTGCTTTGCCCCGTGCGTCGGCGAGATCGGCAGAGAGGCCTACGGCAAGATCATCGACGGCGTCGTCGAGTTCCTGTCGGGCGACACGACGCCGATCCTGCGCGAGCTCGAGGAGCGCATGCACGAGGCCGCCGCGGAGGAGCGCTTCGAGGAGGCGGCTCGCTACCGGAACCGCCTCTTCTCCGTCAGACACCTCGCCGACCGGCAGGCGGCCGACCGTCGGTCGGTGGGAAACACCGACGTGATCGGCCTCGCCGTCGAGGGCGATCGGGCCGCGGTGCAGGTGTTCCCGTTGCGCGACGGGAAGATGATCGACCGGTACGGGTTCCACCTCGAGAACGTCGCAGGAGAGGACGGAGAGACGATCCTCGAGACGTTCGTCCTCGAGTACTACGGTGCGACGCCGAGCGTGCCGCCCGTCGTGCTCGTCCCGCCGCTCCTCGGCGACGTGTCCGCCCTCGAGGACGTGCTCTCCGATCGCCGCGGGTCACGGGTGCAGATCCGCACGCCGCAGCGAGGGGAGAAGCGCCGGCTGGTCGAGCTCGCGGTCGAGAACGCGCGACTCGCCCTGCACGCGGACGCAGCGGAACGGGAGGCAACCCGGCTCCGTCGCGTGGCCGCGCTCGAGGAGCTCAGGGAGGCGCTCAACCTCGAGAGCCTGCCCCTCCGCATCGAGTGCTTCGACGTCTCGAACATCCAGGGCGAGTCGATCGTCGCGTCGATGGTCGTGTTCCAGGACGCGCGCCCGAAGAACGCGCACTACCGCACCTTCGCGATCCGGGGTCTCGACGGGCAGGACGACGTCGGCGCGATCGGCGAAGCGGTGTCGAGGCGGTTCGCGCGTGCGCGCGAGGCAGAGGACGAGAGCTTCTCGCAGCTGCCGAACCTGGTCGTCGTGGACGGCGGGAAAGGGCAGCTGGCGGCCGCGCTGACAGCGCTGGAACGGCTCGACCTCGCGCGCATCGCCGTCATCGCTCTCGCGAAGCGCGAGGAGGAGGTGTTCGTCCCGGGCGAGAGCGCCCCGGTCGTCCTCGACCGGCACGGCTCCGGGCTCCAGCTTCTGCAGCGCATCCGGGACGAGGCTCACCGCGTCGCCCTGCGCTATCACCGCCGCCGTCGCGGAGCCCGATCGCTGGAGACGATCTTCGAGGGATTGACGGGCATCGGACCGGTGAGACGGCGGGCAATCCTCCGCCACTTCGGCTCGGTCGATCACTTCCTCGCGGCGTCGCAGGAGGAGCTCGAGGGCGTCCCGGGCCTGCCGCCGAAGACGGCCCGATCGCTCTATGCGCAGCTCCACAAGGCGGGGCCTTCGTAGCCCCGGCGGATCGAGTACTCAGGGCTCCTCGCGTGACGGGTCGCTCGGCGGCTCCGCGCCGTGCGGGGCGTCCGTGTCGACTGTCTCCTGCTTCTCCCGCTCGAGCGCGCTCGAGTAGCGGAACGTCCGGAAGGTGAGGGCGATCGCCGTGAATCCCGCGACGACGTTCGTCAGAGTGAGCGTGATCTTCGCCCCGACGCTGAACGCGAGCAGGACGGAGGCGGGCGCCGCCCCGCTCAGGACGTAGACGAGGAGGGCCTGCTCGGTCCCGATCCCGGCCGGGGTGATGGGGAGGAGCGTGGCCATGCTCTGTGAGACCTGGACGAGGCTCGCGCGCTCGAGCGACTGCGGGATGTCGAACGCATCGAGCAGGAACCAGATCGTCGCGAGGCGGAGCCCCCAGTCGGCGGCCTGCCAGAGCGCGACGCGCCCGAGGTAGCGGGTCGGAGGGCGCATGACGCGGAACGCCTGTCCGATCCGGGCACGGAGGTTGGCGACGTGCCCGTGCACCCAGATCCCGACGAGCAGCACCACGATCACCAGCGCTGCAACGAGCAGGTCGAACGCCAGGGGTCGCGCGAAGAGCCAGGCGAAGTCGAAGCTCTCGAGCGTCCCGAGGACCTGCAGGCCCGGAAGAGCGCCGATGCTGACGGCCCAGGCGAGGAAGATGCTCGCGGCGGTGATATCGAAGATCGAGAGGACGAGAGTGCTGGAGATCACGGTCGTGTACGTGCTGCCGGCGATCGCGCGGTGTGCGAGCACGATCCGGACCGCGTCGCCCGCGCGTGCGGGGACGATCGCGTTGATGCCGACCCCTGCGAGGTACGCGCCGTAGATCGAGCGCCAGCGCACAGTGCTCTCGGGATACGCACTGGCGTGGCGGAACGTCCTCGCCATGCTCGTGCAGGCCATCTTCAGGAGGTGGCAGCCGATCGCGAGCGACAGCGGCAGCGGGTCGACCGAGCCGAGCCGGTCGATGAACGCATCGATCCCGTCCAGGATCCGTACTAGCACTGCACCGTCCTTCGCTCACTCCGCGGCCGCGAGCGCGGCCCCGCTTCGGGGATTCTCGCGTGGTCGGAGGTCACGAGCAGGCCTCCCGCCGTGCGCGACCTACTCGTCGGGCGCGAGGAACGGGTACCGGTAGTCGGTCGGCGAGAGGAACGTCTCCTTCACCGTGCGCGGCGACACCCAGCGGATCAGGTTCCACATCGATCCCGCCTTGTCGTTCGTGCCGCTCGCGCGGGAGCCACCGAAGGGCTGCTGGCCGACGACGGCGCCCGTCGGCTTGTCGTTGACGTAGAAGTTGCCCGCCGTGTAGCGGAGCGCGTCCTGCGCCTGGTCGATCGCGTAGCGCTCGGTCGAGAAGATCGCGCCCGTGAGACCGTACGGCGCCGTCTCGTCGACGAGGCGGAGGGTGTCGTCCCAGCGGTGCTCGTCGTAGACGTACGCGGTGAGAATCGGCCCGAAGAGCTCGTCCCGGAGCAACCGGAACCCCGCGTCGTCCGTCTTGATGACCGTCGGGGCGACGAAGTAGCCCTCCGAGTCGTCGGCCTCCCCGCCTGTGAGGATCTCGGCGCCTGCGGCTCGCGCCTCGTCGATCGCCTCCTTGTGCGTGCGGAACGCCGAGGCGTCGATCACGGCGCCCATGAAGTTCTCGAAGTCTGTGACGTCGCCCATCCTGATCGTTCCGACGTCCTCGACGAGCCGGTCGCGCACCTCGGGCCAGATGTTCGAGGGCACGTACAGCCGCGAGGCGGCCGAGCACTTCTGCCCCTGGTACTCGAACGAGCCGCGCACGACCGCCGTCGCGACCGCTTCGGGCTCGGCGGACGGGTGCGCGAGGATGAAGTCCTTGCCCCCCGTCTCACCCACGATGCGCGGGTAGTTGCGGTATGACCCGATGGTGCGTCCGACCGTCTCCCACATGCCGTTGAAGACACCCGTCGAACCCGTGAAGTGGATCCCTGCGAGCTCGGGGCTCGCGAGCGCGGCGTTTCCGATGGTCGCCCCCGATCCGTGCACGAGGTTGATGACGCCGTCGGGAAGCCCCGCTGCCTGGAGGATGCGCATCAGGTAGTAGGCCGATAGCGCGGCCGTGGACGCGGGCTTCCACACGATGGTGTTGCCCATGAGCGCGGGCGTCGACGAGAGGTTTCCGCCGATGCACGTGAAGTTGAAGGGGCTCACCGCGAAGACGAACCCCTCGAGCGGGCGGTACTCCATGCGGTTCCACGTGCCCGTCGGCGAGTAGGGCTGCTCGGAGTAGACGCGTGTCAGGAAGTCGACGTTGAAGCGCCAGAAGTCGACCATCTCGCACACCGCGTCGATCTCGGCCTGGTGGATCGTCTTCGACTGGTTCAGCATCGTTGCCGCGTTCAGCGTCGAACGCCAGGGGCCGGCGAGGAGCTCCGCTGCGCGGAGGAAGATCGCCGCGCGCTCGTGCCAGGGCATCCGCGACCACTCGGTGTGGGCGGCGCGCGCGGCGTCGATCGCCTGCTGCACGTGCTCCGATCCGCCCTTGGCGACGTCGGCGAGGACGTGGCTCTTGCGATGCGGCATGACCGCCTCGAACGTCTCGCCCGTCTCGACGTCCTTCCCGCCGATGACGAGCGGGATGTGGATTCGCTCGCCCTCCATTCGGCGGAGGCGGGCCTGCAGCTCGCCTCGCTCGGGGGAGCCCGGGGCGTACGACTTGATCGACTCGTTGACGGGGTGCGGGGGCGTGAAGATTCCTGCGGCGCTCATGCAGCGATTCTATTGCCCCTCACGAGCCGAGCGCGCCGACGCGGCGGGCTCCGAGCTGCAACGTGCCGAGTACAGTCGGGGCGATGTCGGCGGTCGAGACGTGCTACGCCGTTCAGGGCTGGGGGGTGGGCGAGCTGTGGACGCGCGGACGCATCGTCCTGGCGCACTCGTTCGCGTTCGACGGTGACCCGGAGCGCTCGCAGACAGCAGCGAGCAGCTGCCCGCCGGCGCGCGCGCGAGCAGTCGGCGTCGAGGGAGCCACCGCGCACCCCCGTACAGGGGGAACGACGTCCCCAGCGACAACGCTAGCGGCGTTCGACGAACGGATGGGAGGCGTCTCCGTGCCGAAGGCGTGTCAGCCCGTCGCGGAGGGTGCGCTCGAAGCGACCGAGCTCGTCGAGCGCGTGGCCGCATTCCTCGGTGGATCGGACGTCGAGTTCCAGGACGTCGTCCTCGATCTCGTCGGATGCACGCCGTTTCAGCTCGCGCTCGCGGACGCGCTCCGCGCGGTTCCGCGCGGCGAGGTCGTCACGTACGGCGAGCTGGCCGCCCTCGCCGGACGTCCCGGCGCACAGCGCGCTGCAGGGACGTTCTGTGCGACCAATCGCTTCGCCTTCGTCATCCCGTGCCACCGGGTCGTCGCAGCCGACGGGATCGGTGGCTACGGGGATGGCGGCGTCACCATCAAGCGCCGGCTGCTGGCGCTGGAGGGCGTGTGCCTCTGAGAACCGCCGAGGACGTGCGCGAGGAGCTCGGTCGGATCGCCCCCGAGCGAGCGTGCGACCGGCGCGCCGAGCTGTCGGCGCTGTTCCACGGGGCCGGCAGCCTGCACCTGCGTGGGAAGGGCGCGTGGGCGCTCCACCTGGATCTCGGAAGCGGCGCCGCCGCACGTCGCGCCTTCAGCCTCCTGCGCGACGAGGGCATTCGCTCCGAGATCCGAACCTACCGGCGGCGTGCATTCGACCGGCCGACGCGGTTCCAGCTACACGTCGAAGGTGACGACAACGCGCTCGGGATCCTCGTGGAGGCTGGCGTTCTCGACCGCCGTCACGCGCCTGTGGAGCGACCGCCGCGTCGGATCGTCCGCCAGGCATGCTGCCGGGCGGCGTACCTGCGTGGGGCCTTTCTCGCAGGCGGCACGCTCTCGATGCGGCGCTCCGCGCATCTCGAGCTCCGCACGGCGTCGACCGCGGCCGCGAGTTTCTTGTGCGACGTCGCAGCTGGAGCCGGCATCCCGCTGCAGACGTTCGAGCGGCCCGCGCACTCCGGCGCCTACGCGAAGAGCTGGGACGTGATCGAGTCCTTCCTCTCCGTGGCCGGGGCTGCGGAGACCGTGCTCGCCCTGGAGGAACGCGCTGTCGTTGCGGCGACGCGCGATCGAGCGAACCGCCTCGCAAACGCTGATCACGCGAACGTCGTTCGGAGCAGCGTCGCGGCGCGAGCGCAGCTCGAGGCGATCGAGCGCCTTCGCTCGGAAGAGCGCCTCGACGAGCTGTCAGACACGCTCCGCGAAGTTGCCGAGCTCCGGTGGCGGTACCCGGCGGACTCGCTCACCGAGCTGGCCGCACGAACCGATCCTCGTTCGAGCAGGGCCGCGGTGCACCGTCGCCTCCGGCGCATCGTGGAGATCGCGGAGGCGATGGCGCAGACCGTTTCGACCCGCGTGCGGTGAGAGGCGTGGCGCGCGGAGCGCCTCGTTAGACTCGAGGGCGGATCGGCACCGACGGGATGGAGGAGCGCGATATGGCTATTCGGGTGGGCATCAACGGGTTCGGCCGCATCGGCCGGAACTTCTTCCGGGCACAGCACGAGCTCGGGGCGGACATCGAGATCGTGGCCCTGAACGACCTCGGCGACGCGAGGACGATGGCGCACCTCCTGCGCTACGACTCGAATCTCGGGCCCTTCTCCGGCGAGGTCGAGCTCGCGGACGGCGTGCTGCACGCGGCCGGGGAGAAGGTGCGCATGCTCTCCGAGCGCGACCCCGGGTCGCTTCCGTGGGGAGACCTCGGCGTCGACGTCGTCGTCGAGTCGACGGGATTCTTCACCGACCGCGCGGGTGCGCAGAAGCACCTCGACGCAGGTGCGAAGAAGGTCGTGATCTCGGCACCGGCGACCGATCCGGACTTCACCGTCGTCCTCGGTGTCAACGACGACGCGTACGACCCGAAGACCCACCACATCGTCTCCAACGCGTCGTGCACGACGAACTGCGTCGCTCCGCTCGCGAAGGTGCTGCACGAGCTCGCCGGGATCGAGAGCGGGTTCATGACGACCATCCACGCGTACACGAACGACCAGGTGATCCTCGATTACCCGCACCAGGACTTGCGCCGGGCGCGTGCGGCGGCGATCAACCTCATCCCGACGTCGACGGGCGCTGCCAAGGCGATCGGGCTCGTCCTCCCGGATCTCGCGGGCAAGGTGGACGGCGTCGCCGTGCGCGCCCCGATCGCGACGGGCTCGCTCACGGACCTCGTCGTCTCGCTCGGCCGCCCCGTGACGGCGGACGAGGTGAACGAGGCGTATCGGGCAGCGGCAGACGGTCCGCTCGCCGGGATCCTCCAGTACTCGACCGACCCGATTGTTTCGACGGACATCAACGGGAGCGCGTACTCCTGCATCTTCGACAGCGACCTGACAATGGCGCACGGCAGCACCGCGAAGGTCTTCGGCTGGTACGACAACGAGTGGGGCTACTCGTGCCGCATGGTCGATCTCGTCGGGAAGCTCCTCCCCTGAGCGCGCCGCGTCTGACGCACGTTCGCGTCCGGGCCGAGGGCTTCTCTGCGAGCTACGCGTTCTACCGCGACGTGCTCCAGCTCCCGACCGAGTGGCCCGACGACGGGAGTGACCCGGACGGGAACCTCGTCGAGCTGTTCCACGACATCGAGTGGGTGCAGGAGTGAGACGACCGCGCTCGGTGCGCGAGGCGGACGTCGCCGGGAAGCGCGTGCTCGTCCGCGCCGACCTGAACGTCCCGCTCGAGGAAGGCCGGGTCGCGGACGACACGCGCATTCGCGCGTCGCTCCCGACGCTGCACCACCTGCTCGACCGCGGCGTCGCGGAGGTCGCGGTCTGCTCGCATCTCGGCCGCCCCACGGGCCCGGATCCGGCGTTCGCCATGGCGCCGGTGGCCGAGCGCCTGCGAGAGCTGCTTCCGGACGAGCGCGTGCGAGTGAGCGAGAACACGAGGTTCGACCCGGGTGAGACGAAGAACGATCCTGAGAGCGCCCGCAGGCTCGCCGAGGGTATGGAGGTGTTCGTCAACGACGCATTCGGATCCGCGCACCGGGCGCACGCGTCCACGGAGGGCGTCGCCCACGTGCTGCCCGCGTACGCGGGACTTCTGCTGGAGCGCGAGCTCGAGATGCTCGGCCGGTTGCTGGGAGACGTGGAACGGCCGTTCGTACTCGTCGCCGGCGGTGCGAAGGTGGACGACAAGCTCGGCGTGCTCGAGCACCTCGGAAGCCGGGCGGACGCCGTGCTCATCGGCGGCAAGATGGCCGAGCAACTGCGCGAGCACAACCCACTCCCGTACGAGGCCCTGCTGCCGACGGATGTCGTCGCCGCGGCGGCGTTCGAGCCGGACGCCGCCGCCGAGGTCGCGCCGTACCACTCGGTGCCCAAGGGTTGGCTCGGGCTGGACATCGGCCCCGAGTCGCGTGGCCGGTTCGCCGAGGTCGTTCGGGGTGCCCGGACGGTGTTCTGGAACGGGCCCATGGGCGTCTTCGAGTGGCCACGCTTCGCCGAGGGGACGAAGGCGGTCGCGGAGGCCGTGGCCACGGTCGACGGCTACACGGTCGTCGGGGGCGGAGACTCCGTTCGGGCGATCTCCGAGCTCGGCCTCGCCGATCGCGTCTCGTGGGTCTCGACCGGCGGCGGCGCGTCCCTGGAGCTGCTCGAGGGAAAGGATCTTCCAGGCGTGGTCGCGATTCCGGCGGCCTGACCCGCCGTCCTACGCCGCCGGCACGGAGATGCCGGGCACGTGCTCGCCGAGGAAGTCGAGGATGACGCGTACCTGGCGGATCCGCTCCTCGACGTCGAACGAGCCGTGGCCCGTGTCGAACACGTAGAGCTCGTGCGGGTGGGCGCGGCCCTCGAGCCGCTCGACGTATCGCATCACCTGGCCGTACGGGCAGCGGCTGTCGTTGCGCCCGACGAGAACGAGGACGGGCGCGACGACCTCGTCCACGAACTCGATCGGGTTCCTCTCGCGCATGAGATCGGGAACCTCGTCCGGGGTCTTGCCGCCCAGCAGCGCCCGGTCGTACGCCTGGAGCAGCGGTGACATGTCCGCGTAGGAGGCGACGTAGTCGGCGACGGGGACGCCGGCCACGCCGCAGCGCCAGAGGTCGGGGTGCTTCCCGAGCTCGAGCAGGGTGACGTACCCACCCCAGGAGTGGCCCGCCACCACGGCGCGCTCCGGGTCGGCGAGCCCGCGCTCGACGAGGTCACGGAGGCCGGCGTTCACGTCCTCGAGCTCGGGGCCGCCGATGTCGCCGACGAGGGCGTCGCGCCACTCGCGGCCGTAGCCGAGCGAGCCGCGGTAGTTGACCATCCCCACGACGAATCCCGCATCGACGTAGGCCTGCACCTCGGGCTGCCAGCGATCCATGTCGAGCCAGGTCGGGCCTCCGTGCACGAACATCATCACCGGGAACGGCCCGCTCCCCTCCGGGGTGGCGAAGAACCCGTGCACGTCCTGGCCGCGCTCGTTCGCGAAGTGCCAGCTCTCGTACGGACGCGAGTGGGGCGTGTCAGCCCCTTCGAGCGGCAGCACGATCGCGCCCGCGTCGTCGACCACGATCCGAGAGCGGTGGCCCTGCTCGTGCAGGAGCCATACCTGTCCGTCCGGTCTGACACGGGCCTTCATGACGATCCCCGGCTCGGCCGCGATGGGCGCCACGGTTCCCGACCCGAGCTCATAGCGGAGGAGATGGTCGCGTCCCTCGAACCGGTTGACGAGCAGAAGCGCGGAGCCGTCTGGCCACCAGTCGGCGACGGAGACCGAGCCCCCGGCGTCGATCCGGAGGTCGTGCCGCTCGCCCGTGGCGAGATCCCAGATCCCGGGACGCTCGTCCCCCTCGCGCTCGTGGTTCAGCGCCAGCCGCTGGTCGCCCGGCACCGGAGACCAGGCGCGGGCGGCGAGTGCCAGGCCCTCGTCGAGCAGGTCGCCGACCGTCGCGCCGGTGCGCACGTCGATCACCCGGAGGGCCGGGTGCATGAGGTCGCCGTGCTCTGCGTGCTCGAGGCAGAGGTGCTTTCCGTCCGAGGACAGGCCTCCCCGGACGAAACCCCCGTCATCGACGGCCCCGACCCGAACAGACTCGTGCGAGCGGTGGATCTCGGCTGCCGGTGCGCCGTCCAGAGAGACGAAGACACCAAAACCGTCCTCGTTGCTGATCGCCGCCGCGACGACCCCTGGGCCCTGGGCGAGGCCCTCGCTCCAGCCGAGCGGGACGCCGTCGAGGAAGGGCCGGGCATGGCCGCCCCCGAAAGGCTCGACCAGCCAGCGCCCGGACTCGGCTCCCGTCTCGTCCTGGAACCAGAGCACGCCTTCGCCGTCGAGCGTCGGCACGCCGTCCACGACACCCACGGGGTGATCGGTGACGCGTCGCCGCATCCCGGTGGCGACGTCCCAGGCATGGAGCTGCCACACGCCCGACTCGGTCGAGACGTACACCGCGCGGTCAGGAGCGTGGGGCGACCACTCGGGGAGGTACGAGACGGAGGCGCGGAAGCGCCGCTCCCAGGTGGCTGCGGTCACGGTCGGCGATCCTACCCGGAAGCCCCTCCGTCTAAGATCGACGACGTGCTGATCGCCGGAAACTGGAAGATGTTCAAGGGCGCGCACGAGGCTCGTCGCTTCGCGGTGCAGATTCGCCACCTCGGGGAGCGGACGCCCGGCGTCGAGATCGTCGTCTGCCCGCCGTTCGCGTCGCTGCAGGCGACGATCGAGGGTCTCGGTGAGGGCAACGAGATCCTCGTCTACGCCCAGAACGTCCACGGCGAGCTCGAGGGCGCGTTCACGGGCGAGGTCTCGCCGCCGATGCTCCTCGAGATCGGGGCGAAGGGCGCGATCGTCGGCCACTCCGAGCGGCGGCAGCACTTCGGCGAGACGGACGACTCGGTGCGGAGTCGCGCCGAGGGGGCGCTCGAGGCCGGCCTCGCGGTGATCGCCTGCGTTGGCGAGACAGAGAGCGAGCGCGAGCGAGGCGAGACCAACGCCGTGCTGGAGCGTCAGGTGTCCGTGCTTCCCCGGCACGAGCGCCTCGTGATCGCATACGAGCCGGTGTGGGCCATCGGCACGGGGAAGACGGCGACGCCCGAGATCGCGCAAGAGGCGCACGGATTCATCAAGTCGCTGCATCTCACGCGCGTTCTCTACGGAGGCTCGGTGAAGCCCGACAACGCTGCGGTGCTGCTCGCGCAGCCCGACGTCGACGGCGCGCTCGTCGGCGGCGCCTCGCTCGAACAGCTCTCGTTCGAGGCGATCTGCGCCGCCGCCGTCGAAGCCGCCGCTGCGTGACACCGGTCGCACTCGTCATCCTCGACGGCTGGGGGTGCGCCCCGCCCGGTCCGGGGAACGCGGTCCGTCTTGCCGCCACCCCGGTGTTCGACGCGCTCTGGAAGCGGTACGCCCACATCACGCTCGAGGCATCGGGCGAGGCCGTCGGTCTCCCAGAAGGCCAGATGGGAAACTCGGAGGTCGGGCACCTGACGATCGGCTCCGGGCGCGTCCGGTTCCAGGATCTCGTGCGTGTGAACCGGGCGATCGACGACGGGTCGTTCCTCGCGAACGACACGCTCGTCGCCCCGTTCCGGCAGGCCCGCGAGCGCGGTGGAGAGGTCCACCTCCTGGGTCTCGTCTCGTACGGTGGCGTGCACTCCCACATCGATCACCTGCGCGCGCTCCTCGCCCTCGCAGACCGCGAGGGGATGCTCGCGCGGACCTGGATCCACGCCTTCACGGACGGGAGGGACGTCTCGCCACACGCGGCGGCGAGCGATCTCGCAGAGCTTCCCGCCGAGCGCATCGCAACGGTGTGCGGGCGGTACTACGCGATGGACCGGGACGCTCGCTGGGACCGGACGGATCGCGCGCGCCGGGCGATCCTCGCCGGGGAGGGCACCAGCGCGGACGACGCGGTGGCCGCAATCCGCTCCAGTTACGCGGCCGGTGTCACGGATGAGTTCGTCGAGCCGGTCGTCGTCGCGGGGCGTCCCCGCCTCGACCCTGCGAGCGACGCGGCGATCTTCTTCAACTTCCGGCCGGACCGAGCCCGCCAGCTCTCCCAGCGCCTCCTCGAGGCAGGTGTCGATCTGACGACGATGTCGAGGTACCGCGACGACTTCCCGTTCCCGGTCGCGTTCGCGGAGCAGGTGCTCCGGAACACGCTCGCCGAGACCCTGTCGCGTGCGGGCGTTCGACAGCTGCACGCGGCCGAGACGGAGAAGTACGCGCACGTCACCTACTTCCTGAACGGCGGTGCGGAGAAGGAGTGGGAGGGGGAGATGCGGATCCTGGTTCCCTCGCCGCGCGACGTCCCGAGCTACGACCTGAAGCCGGAGATGTCGGCGCCGGAGCTCGCGGCGCGGTTCTGCGCGGAGGTCGGGAATGGCTACGGGTTCGCGGTCGTCAACTTCGCGAACCCTGACATGGTCGGCCACACTGGCTCGATCCCCGACGTCGTCACCGCCGTCCAGACGGTCGATCGCTGCCTCGGGCTCGTCGTGGACGCCGTCACCGCAGCAGGCGGGGTGTGCCTCGTCACGGCCGACCACGGCAACGCCGAGGTGATGCTCGAGCCGGACGGCGTGAGCCCGCATACTGCGCACACGACGAACCCCGTTCCGCTGGTCGTCACGGACGAGGCACTCTCCCTGAGAGCTGGTGGCGAGCTCTCCGATCTCGCGCCCACCGTGCTCCATCTGCTCGGACTCTCCGTCCCCGGTGACATGACTGGGACGCCGCTCGCAACGCGACGGTAAAAGGCGCCGAACATCTCGCTTACGGGGGCGCCTCTATACTCGCCGCGTCGATGTCGCTCCCTCAGCCTGATCTCGGAGTCCTCCGCAAGGCACAGCGGGGCGACGAGCGCGCCTTCGCGATCATCGTTCGGACGTACGAGCAGCCGGTCTTCAACTACGTCCTCCGGCTCACCGGCGACCGCTCGCTCTCCGAGGATCTGACGCAGGAAGTCTTCCTCCGCGTCTTCCAGGGGCTCCCGGGGTTCTCCCTTCGCTCGAGGTTCACGACGTGGCTGTTCCAGGTTGCGAAGAACCGTGTCCTCGACGAGCTCCGAGCCCTCGAGCGCCGGCCGCGTGCGGTCGCGTGTCTCGAGGACATCCCGCCGCTCGAGGTCGTGGACGCCCCCGCCGAGCGGGCCGAGACGATCGACGCCGTCTGGCGCGCGGTCGAGCATCTCAACCCGGACCTGAAGATGGCGCTCCTGCTCCGCGACGTCGTCGGGCTCTCCTACTCCGAGATCGCCGAGACGCTCGAGATCACTCTCGCGACGGTGAAGTGGCGGATCTACAAGGCGCGTGAAGAGGTGCAGGCGGCGCTCCAGCGCGACGGCGTCGTCGTGCCGATCAGCTCCGCGCCCTCCGCGCGCACCTCGCACTGACGGCGGCGGCGAGCCGCACCGCTTCGTCCGCCTACGATTGCCCCGTGGCCGGCACGGATCCCGTCTCGCGACTCGAGGCTGCGCTCGCTGACATCGCGGGCGCTCCAGTCGCGCTGGAGCGCCCCGCCGACCCCGCGCACGGCGACTACGCGACGAGCGTGGCACTGAAGCTGGCAGCGGTCGAGAGGCGGGCCCCGCGGGACATCGCACAGGGCATCGCCGACGAGGCGGTGCGACGGGGCCTCGCGGAGAGCGCCGAGCCGGCGGGGCCCGGGTTCGTGAACCTGCGAGTCGCCGATGCCTGGATCGGCGACTCGGTGCGCGAGATCGTCGAGTCCCCGTCGCCCTTTGGCTCCGGGTCGACCATGAGCCCCGAGCGCATCCAGGTGGAGATGGTCTCCGCCAATCCCACGGGCCCGCTCACGGTCGCGAGCGCACGCAACGGCGCCTACGGCGACGCGGTCGCGCGGCTCTTCGAGTTCGCGGGCCACCACGTCGAGCGCGAGTACTACTTCAACGACGCGGGTGCCCAGATCGACCGATTCCGCGAGTCCGTCGAGGCCGTCAGGCGCGGCGAGGAGCCGCCGGAGGATGGCTACCGCGGCGCGTACGTCGACGAGCTCGCCGCCCTCCCGGGCGACCCGCTGCCCGCGATGCTCGAGCGGATCGAGGCGTCGCTCGAGCGCTTTCGCATCCACTTCGACAGCTGGGAGCGCCAGAGCGAGGTGGAGGCAGAGATCCCGGAGGCGGTCGCTCTGCTCGACACGTACGAGTCGGAGGGCGCCGTCTGGGCACGTACGAGCGCGCACGGCGACGACAAGGATCGCGTTCTCGTTCGCTCCGACGGCGCTCCGACGTACTTCGCGGCCGATGCGGCCTACATCCGGCGCAAGCTCGCACGCGGCCTCGATCGCCTCGTCTACGTGCTCGGGGCCGACCACCACGGGTACGTCGCCCGTCTGCAGGCGCTCGCGGAGATGCTCGGCCACCCGCGCGAGTCGGTAGAGGTGCTCGTCTACCAGCTCGTCCACTTGGTCGAGAGCGGCGAGGCCAGGAAGATGTCGAAGCGCAGTGGCGACGTCGTCTTCCTCGACGAGCTGCTCGACACGATCGAGGTCGATGCCGCGCGCTGGTACCTCGTCTCGCGCGGCCACGACCAGACGATCGAGCTCGACGTCGACCTCGCGAAGGAGGAGTCGAACAAGAACCCCGTCCACTACGTCCAGTACGCGCACGCGCGAATCGCGGGGATCCTGCGGAACGCGGGCGAGCGTCCCGTGGGCGAAGCGCTGGAGCCGGTGGGTGCACTCGCTGATGAGGAGCGCGAGCTCGTGAAGCGGCTGCTCGACTTCCCCGCGGTCGTCACCGAGGCGACCGCGCGGCGGGCACCGCATGCTATCCCGAACTACGCGATCCGAGTCGCCGACGACTTCCATCGCTTCTACCACCACCACCGCGTGCTCGAGTCCGAGTCCGAGGGCTTCCGGCTCGCGCTGTGCGCGGCCACGCAGAGCGTCGTCGGGCGCTGTCTCGAGCTGATCGGGGTCGACGCTCCCGAGCGCATGTAGGCCTCGTCCGGTTCCGGCGCCGGAACCGCGTTAGCATGGGGACGATGGGGGAAGTCGATCGTTCCATTCCCGACCGGAACCTCGCGCTCGATCTCGTGCGCGTGACCGAGTCGGCAGCCACGTTCGCCGCTCGTTGGATCGGGCGCGGAGACAAGATCGCCGCGGATCAGGCGGCGGTGGACGCGATGCGGCTGATGCTCGACACCGTGTCCATGCGCGGCGTCGTGGTCATCGGGGAGGGCGAGAAGGACGAGGCGCCGATGCTCTTCAACGGCGAGGAGGTCGGAGACGGGGACGGCCCCGCGGTGGACGTCGCCGTCGATCCGCTCGAGGGGACGCGGTTGACGGCGCTGGGGATGTCAGGCGCGATCTCCGTGATCGCCGTCTCGGAGCGCGGCACGATGTTCGATCCGGGGGCGGCGCTGTACATGGACAAGATCGCGGTCGGTCCCGACGCCGCCGGGGCGATCGACATCGACGTCTCGCCCACCGAGAACCTCGAGCGCGTCGCCGAGGCGAAGAACGTCGACGTGAACGACCTCACCGTGGTCGTCCTCGAGCGCGAACGCCACGATGACCTCGTCGCGGAGCTGCGCCGGGCCGGAGCGCGCGTGAACCTCATCCGCGACGGCGACGTCGCGCCCTCCATCGCAGCTGCGCAACAGGGCACGGGGGTGGACCTCCTGATGGGCATCGGCGGCACACCCGAGGGCGTGATCTCCGCGGCGGCCATCAAGTCCCTCGGAGGGGCGATGCAGGGAAAGCTGTGGCCCCGGAACGAGGAGGAGCGCCGGCTGCTGGTCGAGGGCGGCTACGACCTGAACGCGGTCCTGACGACCGACGACCTCGTACGTGGCGAGGACGTCTTCGTCGCGGCGACCGGTGTCACGGGCGGATCGCTGCTCCGCGGCGTGCGCGTCGTCGGCGACCGGGTCGAGACCGAGTCGATCGTGATGCGCTCGCGCTCCGGCACCGTGCGCCGGATCGTGTCCTCGCACCCGCTGACGAAGATCCAGAGCTTGATGAAAGGAGCACGCTGATGCCGTCGAACGAGCTGCACGAGACCGCGCGCGCCATCGTCGCCGACCACAAGGGCATCCTGGCGGCCGACGAGAGCACCGGCACGATGACCAAGCGCCTCGACTCCGTCGGAGTCGAGTCCACGGAGGAGCACCGCCGCTTCTACCGCGGGCTGCTGTTCGAGGCGCCTGGCATGGAGGAGTTCGTCGGCGGCGTGATCCTGTACGACGAGACGATCCGCCAGTCGGCCGCCGACGGTACGGCGTTCCCGGAGCTGCTCGCGTCGAAGGGCGTGATCCCGGGGATCAAGGTCGACACGGGAGCGCACGACCTCGCAGGCTTCCCGGGTGAGAAGGTGACGGAGGGCCTCGACGGGTTGCGCGCCCGGCTCGCGGAGTACCGCGGCCTCGGTGCGCGCTTCGCGAAGTGGCGGGCGGTGATCACCATCGGCGACGCCATCCCCTCGGTGGCGTGCATCCGCGCCAACGCACATGCCCTCGCCCGCTACGCGGCGCTCTGCCAGGAAGCCGGCATCGTCCCGATCGTGGAGCCCGAGGTGCTGATGGACGCCGACAACACGATCGAGCGCTGCTACGACGTGACGGCCCGCACGTTGAAGTGGACGTTCCACGAGCTCGTCGTCCAGGGCGTCGACCTCAAGGGGACGCTGCTGAAGCCCAACATGGTGATCTCGGGCAAGGGCTGTCCCGAGCAGGCCCCGTCCGAGAGGATCGCGGAGCTGACCGTGGACTGCTTCCTGCGGCACGTGCCGGCGGCGGTGCCCGGGATCGTCTTCCTCTCCGGCGGTCAGTCGGAGGTCCAGGCGACGGAGAACCTGAACGCGATCAACCGGGTCGGTGGCCCATGGCCCCTCTCGTTCTCCTACGGACGCGCTCTCCAGGCGTCGGCGCTCGCCGCCTGGGGAGGCGACCCGGCAAGCGCGGAAGCGGCCCAGGCGGTCTTCGTGCACCGGGCGCGGATGAACGCGCTCGCTGTCGCGGGCGAGTGGAGCGCAGGGCTCGAGCAGCCGGTCACGGCGTAGGCGCACCGGGGCTCTGGCAGCCGAGGCGGATCCGCTCGAGGAGCACCTCCTCGAGGCTCTGAGGGCGCTTGCGCCCCCGGTCACGATCGTCTCGGCGCCGCTCGAGGCGGACGCGATCTGGCGGTCGCAGGTCGACAGTCGCCAGGTGGACTACGCGGCCCGCTGGCTGTCCGAGCACGGCCGGAGCTTCTACACGATCGGCTCGGCGGGGCACGAGTCGAACGCGGTGCTCGCCCATGCGCTCCGCCTGGACGACCCCGCACTGCTGCATTACCGGTCGGGGGCTTTCTACCTGGCCCGCGCGGCGCTGGCCGGGATCGACGGCGTCGGGGACGTCATGCTCGGGGTCGTCGCTGCGGCGGACGAGCCGATCGCGGGAGGCCGCCACAAGGTCTTCGGGCGGCAGGAGCTCGCGATCCTCCCGATGACGTCGACGATCGCGTCGCATCTACCACGGGCCGTCGGGCTGGCCCTCGCTATCGACCGCGCGACCCGCCTCGGGATCGCAGGCCCGTGGCCGGCAGACGCGATCGTCCTCTGCTCCTTCGGCGACGCCTCCTTGAACCACGCGAGCGCGCAAGTCGCGCTCAACACCGCGGCCCACATCGCGTATCAACGGCTTCCGCTTCCGCTCCTGTTCGTGTGCGAGGACAACGGGCTCGGGATCAGCGTGCCGACCCCGAAGGGCTGGGTGAAGGCGTCGCTTCGGGCGCGCGGCGAGCTGCGCTACGAGCAGGTCGACGGCGCCGACCCGGCGGCGCTGCTCGAGGTCTCGCGAGAGCTCGCACGCTGGGTGCGCGAGGAGCGCCGTCCGGCCGTGCTCCACCTCCCGACGGTCCGCTACCTGAGCCACGCCGGCGCCGATGCGGAGATCGCCTATCGCACGCCGCAGGCGATCCGCGAGGACTTCGAGCGCGACCCCATCCTCGGCACCGCTCGCTGGCTCGTCGCCTCGGGGCAGCACACAGGAGAGACGCTCGTGGCGGACTACCTCGCCGCGCGCGAGCGGGTGCGGGCGCAGGCGCTCGAGGCTGTGGAGCATCCGCAGATGTCCACGGCAGAGGAGGTGATGGCACCGCTCGCCCCCCGCGCGCCTGTCGCGGTCGCGGCCGCCGCGAGCCGGATCCGGCTCGCGCCGTCGGAGCCACTCACGCTCGCCCAGGCGATCAACGCAGCGCTCGCAGCGCTGCTCGAGCAGCAGCCGGAGGCGCTCGTGTTCGGGGAGGACGTGGCGGTCAAGGGCGGCGTCTACGGCGTGACGCGCGGGCTGCATGCGCGCTTCGGCGCGGCCCGCGTCTTCGACACGCTCCTCGACGAGACGTCGATTCTCGGTCTTGCGCTCGGCGCCGCCACGTCCGGCTTCCTGCCGATCCCCGAGATCCAGTACCTCGCCTACCTGCACAACGCCGAGGACCAGCTCCGAGGTGAGGCGGCGACGCTTCAGTTCTTCTCGCAGGGCGCGTACCGGAACGGGATGGTCGTGCGAATCGCGGGCTACGGCTACCAGCGCGGGTTCGGTGGGCACTTCCACAACGACGACGCGGTGGGCGTCCTCCGTGACATCCCGGGACTCGTGATCGCCTCGCCCTCGCGCCCGGACGACGCCGCCTCGATGCTCGCGACGTGCGCGGCCTCGGCGCTCGTGGACGGCAGCGTCTGCATCTTCCTCGAGCCGATCGCGCTCTACCATGCGCGCGATCTGGTCGAGGACGGCGACGAGGGATGGGTCGCTCCGCTCACGGACGTCCACGTGCCGCTCGGCACGGCCAGGACCTACCTCTCCGGTCCCGACCTCACCATCGTGACCTGGGCCAACGGGCTTCACCTCTCGCTCCGCGTTGCGCGCCGTCTCGCCGCTCGTGGCGTCCACGCGCGCGTCGTCGACCTGCGCTGGCTGGCGCCGCTACCCGTGGAGGACCTCGTGCGCGAGGCCCGCGCGTCCGGGCGCGTGCTGGTCGTGGACGAGACGCGGCGTACGGGAGGGGTCTCCGAGGGCGTGCTCGCGGCGCTCGTCGACGCAGGATTCGACGGGCGGGTGGCACGGGTCGCGAGCAAGGACTCGTTCGTGCCGCTCGGCGACGCAGCCCGCCTGGTGCTCGTGTCAGAAGACGAGATCGAAGCCGCTGCGCTCCGCCTCATGGCCTGAGGCACGCTCCGTCTCGCTGCAGCGAACGGCGTAGGGTTTCCGCGTGGACGAGCGGGCGCTCGCATACCTCCGCACACTCGTGTACGCGGCCCTCCTCGGCGTTCCCGTCGCGTTCGCGGCCGTGCTCTTCCAGACACTCATCCACGAGGTCACGAACCTCGTCTGGGACGCTCTGCCCGACGCGGTCGGATGGAGCGA
>JAWOIV010000155.1:0-17334 GCA_046484465.1 Gaiellaceae bacterium | reverse complement strand
GAGACGGTGATCCTCGACGAGGTGCACGCCATCGCCGGGGCGAAGCGCGGCTCGCACCTCGCGCTCTCCCTGGAGCGGTTGGAGGGGCTCGTGGAGAGGCCGTTCCAGCGCATTGGCCTCTCTGCCACCCAACGACCGCTCGCGGAGATCGGCCGCTTCGTCGCCGGCACGGGTCGCGAGATCGAGCTCGTCGACGCCGGGGCGCGGAAGGAGCTCGACCTCGAGGTGGTCGTTCCGCTCGAGGACATGCGCGAGCTCGGCTCGACCGCGCATCTGTCCGTGCCGCCGCTCGCCGACGGCGTCGAGCTGGGGCCGGGGGTCGAGGCGTCGAGCCGCTCCATCTGGCCGTCGATCTACCCGGCGATCCTCGAGCTCGTCCGCGAGCACCGCTCGACCATCGTGTTCGTCAACAACCGCCGCCTCGCCGAGCGCCTTGCGCTGCGGCTCAACGAGCTTGCAGGCGAGGAGCTCGCGCGCGCTCACCACGGCTCGCTCGCCCGCGAGCAGCGCATGCAGGTGGAGGAGCTCCTCAAGGCCGGGCGGATCCCGTGCCTCGTCGCGACGTCGTCGCTCGAGCTCGGCATCGACATGGGGGCCGTCGACCTCGTGATCCAGGTCGAGAGCCCGAAGTCGGTCGCGCGCGGGCTCCAGCGAGTGGGGCGGGCGGGACACGACCTCGAATCGGTGTCGAAGGGCCGCATCTTCCCCAAGTACCGTGCCGACCTGCTCGAGTCGGCCGTGGTCGCGAAGGCGATGCGCGAGGGAGCGATCGAGGAGACGCGGATCCCGCGCAACCCGCTCGACGTGCTCGCGCAGCAGGTGGTCGCCATCTGCGCCGACGAGGAGGTCGCGGTCGACGATCTCCACGAGCTCGTGCGGCGCGCCTACCCGTTCGCCGATCTGTCTCGCGCACAGCTCGAGAACGTCCTCGACATGCTCGCCGGCCGCTACCCGTCCGACGAGTTCGCCGAGCTGCGCCCGCGGATCGTCTGGGACCGGGTGGCCGGGGTCGTGCGGGGACGATCCGGGGCGCGACGGCTCGCGGTGACGAATGCGGGCACGATCCCCGACCGAGGGCTCTTCGGCGTCTACCTCGTGGACGGCGGCGGGCGCGTCGGCGAGCTTGACGAGGAGATGGTGTACGAGGCACGCGAGGGCCAGACGTTCCTGCTCGGGGCATCCACCTGGCGGATCGAGGACATCACGCGCGACCGCGTGCTCGTCTCGCCGGCGCCGGGGGTCCCGGGCGTCGCCCCGTTCTGGAAGGGAGAGGGCGTCGGCCGTCCGGCCGAGCTGGGCGAGAAGATCGGCCGGGCCGTCAGAGACCTTGTGGCTCTGAGCCACGAGGCGGCGCTCGCGCGGCTCGAGGATCAGTACGGCCTCGACGCTCGAGCGGCGAAGAACCTGCTGACGTACCTGCGCGAGCAGGAGGCAGCGACCGGGGTCGTCCCGTCGGACCGCTCGATCGTGGTGGAGCGATTCCGCGACGAGATCGGCGACTGGCGGGTCTGCATCCTCACGCCGTTCGGGGGGCGCGTGCACGCGCCCTGGGCCATGGCGCTCTCCGCGCGGCTACGCGACGCGCTCGACGTGGACGCGCAGTCGCTCTGGTCGGACGACGGGATCGCGCTCCACTTCCCCGACGCGGACGCGCCGCCCGCTGTGGCGGATCTCCTGATCGACCCGGACGAGATCGAGGAGCTCGTCCTCGCCGAGCTCGGGCAGTCGGCGCTCTTCGGCGCGCGCTTCCGCGAGAACGCCTCGCGGGCGCTCCTCATCCCGCGACGGCGGCCGGGCCAGCGGACACCGCTCTGGCAGCAGCGGCTCAAGGCGCAGGGCCTCCTCCAGGTCGCGCGTCGCTACCCGCAGTTCCCGATCGTGCTCGAGACCTACCGCGAGTGCCTGCAGGACGTCTTCGACCTCCCCGCGCTGCGCGGGATCCTCCGTGGGCTCTCCACCCGTGAGCTCGATCTCGTCGAGGCCGAGACGGCGTCGGCCTCGCCCTTCGCGTCCTCGCTCCTCTTCGAGTACGTCGCGACGTACATGTACGAGGACGACACGCCGCCCGCGGAGCGACGCGCGCAGGCGCTCTCGCTCGACCGCGACCTCCTGCGCGAGCTCATGGGCATCGAGGAGCTGCGCGAGCTGCTCGACGCGGGGGCGATCGAGCAGGTCGAGGCGTCGCTTCTGCCGACGCCGCGGAACGTGGACGAGCTCCACGACCTCCTGCGACGTGGCGGCCCGTTCTTCGAGGGCGAGATCGACCCCGGCTTCGCCGAGACGTTGATCCGCGAGCGGCGGGCGCTCCGTGTGCGCGTCGCCGGGCGGGAGACCGTGGCGGCGGTCGAGGACGCCGGTCTCCTCCGCGACGCGCTCGGCGCGGTTCCTCCAGGAGGAGTGCCGGACGTCTTCCTCGAGCCCGTGCCCGACGCGCTCACCGTGCTGCTCGGCCGGTACGCGAGGACGCACGGCCCGTTCACGACGGCCGAGGTCGCGTCGAGGTTCGACCTCGACGCCGTCGTCGTGGAGGCGGCGTTGGGCGCGCTCGAGCGCGCGGAGAAGCTCGCCCGCGGCGAGCTCCGCCCCGGCGGTACGGAGCGCGAGTGGTGCGACCTCGACGTCCTGCGACGGATCCGGCGGGCGACACTCGCCGTGCTGCGGCGCGAGGTGGAGCCCGCGGAGCAGGCGGCCTTCGGACGCTTTCTCCCCGCCTGGCACGGGATCGGCCGCCGCCAGACGCTGCGCGAGGCACTCGTCCCGCTTCAGGGTCTGGCGCTGCCGGTCTCGCTCTGGGAGAGCGACGTCCTGCCTCGCCGCGTCACCGGCTACCGCGCCGCCGATCTCGATGCGCTCTGCGCGTCCGGCGAGCTCGTCTGGGTCGGAGCGGGACTCGACCGCGTCGCCGTGTACTTCCGCGGGGACGCTCCGCTGCTCGGGCCGCCGCGCGGCGAGGCGGCGCCGGAGGGCGACGCCTGCGCGGCGATTCGCACAGCGCTCGACGGCAGCGCGTTCTTCTGGGACGACCTGCTCGCTGCGACGGGGCTCGGTGCCGACGACGCTCTCGCAGCGCTCTGGGAGCTCGTGTGGGCAGGCGAGGTGACGAACGACGCATGGGCGCCGCTGCGGGCGTCGAGGCGCTACCAGGTACCGAGGCCCGAGCGGCGTGCTCGCCGCTTCTCCCGCACGAGGGCGAGTGCACCGTCGCCGACGCAGGGACGCTGGGCGTCGACGCCCCCGCTCTTCATGCCAAGTGGCTCAGAGCCACAAGGCACCGATCGCCGTGCGCTGTCGGAGCTCCTGCTCGAGCGGCACGGGATCGTGACCCGCGACGGCGTGCGGGCCGAGGGGATCAAGGGCGGCTACGGAGCGGTGTACGGAGAGCTCCGGGCGCTCGAGACGCTCGGTGTGTGTCGCCGCGGGTACTTCGTCGAAGGGCTCGGCGGGGCGCAGTTCGCGCTCCCCGGTGCGGTCGAGCGGCTGCGCGAGCGGCGCGCCGGGCGAGACGACGAGCCCGTCGCGCTCGTTCTCGCTGCCGCGGACCCGGCGCAGCCCTACGGTGCCGCGCTTCCCTGGCCGAAGCGTGCCGGCGCGCGGGCGGCCCGCGTCGCAGGGGCGTGGGTCGTGCTGCTCGACGGCGAGGCGGCGCTCTTCGTCGAGCGGGGCGGACGCTCGCTCGTTCCCCTGCGTGAGCCGGACCCGGAGTGGCTGCGGCCAGCACTCGAGGCGCTCGTCGCACACGTGCGGGCGGGGGGAGCGAAGCGCCTTGCGGTCGAGCGCTTCGACAGCGCCCTCGTCGTCGAGTCGGACGTGATGGCCCTGCTCGTCGAGGCAGGGTTCCTCGCCGGCCCGCGCCGAGCAGTCCTGCGGCCGTAGAGTCGATACGCCACTTCCTCGTGGACGTGCGTAACACTGCGGGAGTGGAGCACCGAATCTCGGTCACCGAACTCGCACGCTCGCTCGACCGCGTCCTCGAGCGTGTTCGCGGCGGGGACGCGTACGTGGTCGAGCAGGGCACTGATCCCATCGCCCGGTTCACTCCCGTCCGCGAGACGTCCACGACCACCTTGCGCGAGGCATTTGCCGCGTGGAGAGCTGCGGGCGAGCCGGACCTCGACTTCGCTGATGCCCTCGAGCGCGTCAATCGCACGGCTTGGCCTTCCGACGATTCGTGGCGACTCTGACTTCGGTGGGCCATCGCCTCATCTGAGAGAGGAGAGGGCGGGACGGGCGCGTAAGGAGAGTCGTGCCCGTGCGCGCTCCACACCTCTACCCGCTTCTCCGGGGGTTCGTGCTCGGCTCGTTCGTGGTGCTCGGCCGTGAGCTCGAGGACGGCGCCGAGCTGCCGATGGCGTTCGAGGAGCACGTCCAGCGCGGTGGTCCGACGCTGTACCAGCTGCAGCCGCTCGTGCGCGCGTTCATCGAGGAGCGCGAGCCGGTGCTGCGCGCCCGCGAGGACGCGCGGCTCGCGATCGAGGAGCTCCGGCGCGAGCCCGCCGCGGCGATCTTCGCGCGCGCACACGCGGGGACGCACGCGTCGGAGGACGACGCGCTCTTCCGCACCGTGCTCCTCGGGCTCCTGACCTCTACCGCAGAGGCGTGCGGAGGATTCGACTGGGACGACGAGTCCTTCGAGCACGCCTACGAGCAGTTCGAGTCGTCGCTCCTCGCCGAGCGGCGGCGCTACGTGGCGCTCGCGCCGCTCGTCGGGCTCTCGATCTCGAAGCCCGTCGAGCTCGGCACCGGTGTCACCATCCGCATGTTCGTGGCGGGGGAGCTGTCCAGTCACTGGCCCGAGTCGAGGGGCCTCCTCCCACCGGACTTCGGCCGCGAGCCGGATCGGCACTGCGTGGTCGAGCTTCGCCGTGATCTCGACGCGGACGCTCGGCCGCCCGATGCGGCCGCCGAGATCGCCGATGTCGTGAGCGCGATCCGGCTGACGACGGCCGCGGCGCTCGCCGCCGGGCCCGTGCTGTTCGAGATGCTCGACGGGAAGCCGTTCGGGATCAGCCCCGCGCTCCCGATCGCTGCGACCAGGCCCCCCGGCGAGCCTTCCCGGCTCGATGCGTTCAGGGCGCCGATCGCCGCCGACGTCCTCGTTGCGCTCGGCGACGCCGACGGCGATCCCGGTCTCTCCGAGGCGCTCGACCGGTGGGAGCTCTCCCTCTTCCAGAACGAGCCGTTCCGGAGCGAGCAGCTTCGTGGCGCGCTCCTCGCATTGCTCGGCGAGACCTGGCCGATGCGGTGCACCGTGTTGCTCGAGGAACCGGGGGCCGCGCGCGAGGAGCTGCACGGGCACCTCGCCGCCCTGGCCGCAGGTGACGGTGCAGGTGCCGCCGCCGTCGACGCTGTCCGCCGGGCCGTCGTGTCGGTGCTGCGCGAGGGCGATCGCGTCGGGCTCGTGCACGCGCTCGACCGCGAGCTGCTCGGGATTCCCAGGCGCACCGCGGTGCGCCTCGCCTCGTAGCCCGGTTCGAGACTCGGCTCGAATCCGTTACCCACCCGTGACGGCGGCGGGGCTACCGTCGATCCATGGACGAGGCCAGGGCGGTGCTCGAGCGACTGGCGAGGATCGAGCGCCTCGAGCGAAGAGCCGCAGGGAAGGACGAGCTGCTCGGCGAGTTGCGAGCCCTCCTCGACGAGGCGGAGGCCTGGACACGTGCGGAAGGGGGTGACGCAGGGAAGCGCGCGGTCGCCGATCTGCGGGCTGCGCTGACGGCGACGTCCGTGACATGATCGGCGGGTGATCTCCCACTGGGACGATGTGCGCACGTGGCGCGGGGAAAAGGGCCACATCGCCGGCACCTGGTCGAGCCTGACCGGCCGCGATTCACGGACGGTCGGCGTCAAGCGCATCCAGGTCGACCCGGGCATGTGGTCGACGCCGCTGCACCTCGAAGGCGCGGAGGAGGAGATCTTCTACGTGCTCGGCGGCTCGGGCACCTCCGTGCAGTGGGAGGGCGAGGGCGAGCCGCTCGGGTACGCCGTGCGTGAGGGCGACTGCCTCGTCCATCGCGCGCTCTGGAACGCGCACACGCTCCAGGCCGGGCCGGACGGGCTCGACGTGCTCGCCTTCGGCCAGCGCACCTTTGCGAACGGCATCACGTGGCTTCCGCGCGCCGGCGTCGCCTGGCTCGGGGAGACGTGGGCGGCGGTGGGCGCGGAAGAGGATCAGCCGTGGACGCGGGAGGCGGCTGCCGGCCCGCCGGAGGTCGCCGAGCTCTCGGAGCGCCCGTCGGACATCGTCGACGCCGCCGACGTCGAGGCCGTCGAGCGCGAGACCGCGACGATCGGGCGTCGGGTCCGCGACCTCGGCCGGGCTGCCGGCTCGAGCCGGACGGGGCTTCGGCTCTCGGAGATCCTCCCCGGGAAGCTCGGCTCGCCGCCACACTGCCACTCGGCCGAGGAGGAGATCTTCGTCGTGCTGGAGGGCGACGGGCACCTGCTTCTCTGGGAGCCCGAGGGCGTCGTCGAGCACCCGCTCCGCGCGGGCTCCGTCGTCGTGCGGCTCGCGGGGACGGGGGTGGCGCACGCGTTCCGCGGCGGCGACTCCGGGATGACCCTTCTCCTGTACGGCACGCGCGACCCGAGTGACATCTGCTTCTACCCTCGATCCGGCAAGGTCATGTTCCGCGGCCTCGGCCTGACGATGCGTCTCGGGGAGCCCGTGGACTACTGGGACGGAGAGGACTGAGTGCGTCGTGGTGCTCGCCGCGCCGCGGCCGCGGAGGCGGCCGCCGTTAGGGATCTTCGAGCGCGACCGGAACCTGCTCGGCAGGTTTCGGTCTTGCGCAGAATGCAGCCTTGAAGGAGATTCGGAGGGAGCGGGGAAGGTGAGGCGGTCATGGGGCTCTCACGCATCCTTCCGCGGTCCGCGCGCACGGCGCCCGTCGCCGACGAGCCCGTCGCCGACGCCGAGCCGCAGAGCCCGGCCGCGTTCCAGCTCCGCGCGGTTCCTGCACCCGATGGCGCTGCGGCTCCGCAGGAGCAGGTGATGGCGAGGGTCATCGCATTCGCGAACCAGAAGGGCGGCGTCGCGAAGACGACGACGACGCTCAACCTCGGGGTCGCACTCGGGGAGATGGGCAAGCGCGTGCTGCTCGTCGATCTCGACCCGCAAGGGAACCTGACCATGAGCCAGGGCATGAACCCGGACACGATCGAGCGCTCCATGTTCGACGTGCTCGTGCACCGCGTTCCGATCTCCGACGTGGTTCACACGGTCGAGGTGGACGTCGCCGTGTCCTCGATCGACCTCGCGGGCGCAGAGCTCGCGCTGTCCGCGCTCATCGGCCGCGAGCGCGCGCTCGACAAGGCGCTCGTTGAGGTGCGCGACCGCTACGACTTCATCCTCATGGACACGCCGCCCTCGCTCGGCCTGCTGACGATCAACGCCTTCGTAGCAGCCACCAGCGTGATCGTCCCGGTGCAGTGCGAGTACCTCTCGCTGCGCGGCCTCGTCCAGCTCGAGAACACGCTCGCGATGGTGCGCGAGAACCTCAACCCGGAGGTGCGCGTCGAGGGGATCGTCCCCACGATGTACGACGGGCGGACGCTGCACGCGCGTGAGGCGATCGAGATCCTCGAGGAGCACTTCGGCGACCTCGTCTACGAGACCCGCATCCGCAAGACCGTCCGCTACGCGGAGGCGCCCGTGAAGGGGAGCTCGGTGCTCCGGTACGAGCCCTCGGGGCCTGCCGCACAGGCCTACCGCGACCTCGCGAAGGAGGTGCTCGATGGCGCGCAAGCGCGCGAGCCTGCGTGAAGGCCCCCTCGCGGAGCTCTTCCGCAAGACCGAGGCGGCGCAGCGCGCTCAGGAGGAGGGCGTCGACGAGGCAGGCGCGCCCGATCCGCGCACCCGGGTGGCCTTCGAGGAGACCGTCGAGCACGTTCCCGACTTCGTGCAGGAAGAGAAGTCCGCGCCCGAGCCCAAGTCCGAGGCCGTCGCCGCGGCGCCGCCCGAGCCCGTCGCCCCGCCTCCGCCGACGACCGCACCCGAGCCGGAGGAGGAGCTCTCCGAGGCGGCCGCCTCGCGCGCCGCGGCCCGCTACTTCCAGACGATGCTCGAGCCCGCACCCCGGCTGCACCGCGTCGCGCCGCCGAAGGGCTCTGCGTACATCGCCGCCATCCGGGTCGTGGGCGTGGGCGGCGCGGGGCTGAACGCGATCCACCGGATGATGGACGCGGGCATCTCGCAGGTCGACTTCGTCGCCGTGAACACCGACGTCCAGGCGCTCGCCATCTCGGACGCCCCCACGAAGATCTCCATCGGCGAGGAGGTCACGCACGGGCTCGGCTCGGGCGCCGACCCGGCGGTCGGCCGGCAGTCCGCCGAGGAGGCGGTCGACCAGCTGAAGACCGCTCTGCGCGGATCCGACATGGTCTTCGTCACGGCCGGTGAGGGCGGCGGCACGGGAACCGGCGCTGCTCCCGTCGTCGCGCGCATCGCTCGGGAGCTCGGGGCGCTCACCGTCGGAATCGTGACCACGCCGTTTCGCTTCGAGGGCACCCGCCGGCGCTCCGCCGCCGATCGCGGCGTCGAGGAGCTGCGCGCCGCGTGCGACACGCTGATCGTCATCCCCAACGACCGGCTGCTCGAGGTGCTCGACCGCTCGACGTCGATGATCGACGCGTTCAAGATCGCCGACGACGTCCTGCGCCAGGGCGTGCAGGGGATCTGCGACCTGATCACGACGCCGGGGCTCATCAACCTCGACTTCGCGGACGTGCGAACGGTGATGCAGGACGCTGGCTCCGCCCTCATGGGGATCGGGTACTCGACCGGGCCGAACCGCGCTCGCGAGGCGGCCGAGCGGGCGCTCGGATCGCCGCTCATCGAGGGCGAGATCGTGAACGCGCGCGGGATCCTGCTCTCGATCGCGGGCGGCGAGGATCTCTCCCTCGTCGAGGTCAACGATGCGGCCGAGGTCGTCCGGCAGACGGCGACCGACGAGACGAACATCATCTTCGGCGCGACGGTCGACCCGCGGCTCACCGGCCAGGTCTGGGTGACGGTCGTCGCCACCGGCCTCGGCGGCGCACGGCGCCGCTCGGAGCGCGTCTCGTTCGACACGTCGCCCTCTCCGCGCGCACCATCGGGTGACACGGATCTTCCGTCCTTCCTGAGCTCCTGAGGCGGATACGCTCGGGGCCATGCGCGGCGCGATCGCAGCCGGCCATCCGCTGACCGCCGAGGTCGGGGCGGAGGTGCTGCGTGACGGCGGGAACGCCGTCGACGCGTGCGTTGCCGCTGCCTTCGCAGGAGCGGTGGCCGAGGGGCCGCTGACGGGGCCTGGCGGAGGAGGCTTCCTCGTGGTGGTCGAGCCTGGCGGCGCCGTGGTGGCTCTCGACTGCTTCTTCGCCCAGCCGGCGAGGCCGCTGGGCGAGATGGAGGAGGAGCTCGTCGACTTCGCCGACTCCGGAACGCAGGTGTTCCACGTCGGAGAGGGCTCCGTCGCCGTCCCGGGGCTCGTCTCGGGTCTCGAAGAGGTACACAGCCGCTACGCGAGCCGCCCCTGGGGCGAGCTCGTCGACCCCGCGATCGAGCTCGCGCGGAGAGGCGTGGAGGTCGACGAGCCGCGTGCGTTCCTGCACGGGATCCTCTCGGGGATCCTCCTGCGCACCGAGGCTGGCCGGCGCGTCTTCGGCGAGCCGGGCCGGGTCGACACCGTCGAGCTGGTGCCGACGCTCGAGCGAATCCGCGAGCTCGGCGCTCGCGCGCTCCCCGAGCTCGTGCCCGAGCTCGCGGACGACATCGCCGCCTATCGCGTGCGTGAGCTCGAGCCGCTCGAGGCGGAGATCGACGGCCTGCGCGTGTGCACCATGCCGTCTCCCTCTCGGGGCGGCGCGATCGTGGTCGAGATCCTCACGGAGCTCGCCTCGCTCGAGCCGTGGTCGCTGGACGGCGAGGCGCACGTCGTCCGCGGCGCGTACGAGCGCTCGTGGCAGGGCCCGCGGTCGGGCACGACGCACATCTCCGTCGTGGACGACTCGGGCCTGGCCGTCTCGTTCTCCTCGACGCTGGGTGCGGGCTCGGGCGTGTTTCGAGGGGGAGTCCAGCTGAACAACATGCTCGGCGAGCTCGACGTCATCGGGACGGGCGAGCGCGCGGCGGGGGAGCGCCTCCCGAGCATGATGGCGCCGACGGTCGTGCTCGACGGCGGCCGGCCTCGACTCGTGCTCGGAAGCGCCGGCTCCGTGCGGCTCGCGGGCGCGATCGCGCAGGTCACCTGGCGCATCCTCCGGGGGATGCACGTGGCGGAGGCGATCGATGCGCCGAGGATCCATGCCGACAGCGCCGTCCTGCACCTCGAGGGAGGTTGGACGGACGCGAACGTCGCCGGCCTCTCGTCGGCCTGGGACGTCGTGCGCTGGGACGGCTCGAACCTCTTCTTCGGCGGCGTCCAGGCGGTCGAGCGGGAGTCCCACGGTGCGCTTCTCGCTGCCGGAGACCCCAGGCGCGGTGGGGTCGGGCTGGTCGTGACGTGATCCGCGTGCGCCCCGCCCACCCCCGGGACGCGGCCGACCTCGTCGCGCTCGCGGAAGCCGTCGGGCGGGAGGAGGGGCGCTGGATGCTCGCGACCGACACGTGGCGGCCGGTCGCCGACGAGCGGAAGTACCTGAGGGCCGTGCTCGACCACCCCGACGCGGCCGTCCTCGTCGCCGAGGACGATGGGCGCGTGATCGCACGGCTCTCCCTCGCACGCGACCCGCATCCGGCAAGCCGCCACGTTGCCGATCTCGGTCTCATGGTGGCTGCTGACCACCGCAGGCAGGGCGTCGGGCGGACGCTGCTCGGGCACGCGGTCTCCTGGGCGCGGAGCGCCGGTGTCCGCAAGCTGGAGCTTCACGTCTTTCCGTGGAACGAGCCTGCGATCCGCCTCTACGAGGCGGCGGGCTTCGAGCGGGAGGGGCACCGCAAGGCGCATTTCAGCCGCGGCGACGAGTTCGTCGACGCGATCCTGATGGCGCTCTGGCTACCCGAGTAGCGGGTGAGGCACGCCGCGCCCTACGGCCGCTCGGGGTTGTGGAGCGACACGACCTGCGCTCCGCCGACGGCCTCGGGGAGCGCGTCGGGGTCGCTTTCGCTGTCGTCGAGCGCCCCGAGCCGTAGCTCGATGCGCTGCGCGAGTCGCTCGAGGTGCGAGAGGAACTCGAGCCGTGTCTCGCGCTCGGTCGTCTCGGCGTGCTCCAGGCGGAGCTCGAGCGCGCGCAGCTCTGCGCCGGACCGGCTGGTTTGGATCGGAGGCGCGTAGGCGGCGGTCGCCCGCTCGAGAGCCGGGTCGATCACCGCGAGGCGGCGAGCGACGTCGTCGATCCGGTCGACCATCCGTTGGGATCCGGACAGCGCCGCGAGCTCCCGCTCGGCGGACGCGAGCCGCATTCGCAGGCCTTCGAGCTGCGTCCGGACCTGGGCGACCTCGGCATACGAGTCGGCGCCGGTGCCCGCCTGGAGCTCCAGTGCGGCGATGCGCTCGTCGAGAGCATCGAGACCGTCGTCGGGCGCCTGTGCGCCTGCGGCGACCGTCTCGAGGCGCTGCTGCAGGTCGTCGGCAAGCGAGCCGATGTGCTCATCCGAAGTCTCGAACCGTGCGCTCAGCTCCTCGAGGCCGCGCCGTCGCGCCGTGTCGCCCTCGGCGATGGCCTCGACGCGCGCGGAGAGCTCCGCAATCGCGCGCCGCAGCCCGTCGCGGTCGGCGCCACCACCGGCGGAGCGGCCCGTCGCGAGGGCGTCCGTCCGCTTCGCCTCCTCGTCGAGTCGCCGTTGCAGCTCGGCGATCTCGCCGTCCTTGGCGGCGAGCGCCGATGCCGTGCTTGCGAGGGCCGACGAGAGCGTCTCGAGTCGTTCGGCGACGACGTTCACCCGGTCGGCGAGCTTGTGCTCCGCATCCGGGTCGTGGTTGGCGACGATCTCCAACGCGAGCCTGAGCTCGCGTGCCGCAGCTTCGTCCGCCGTCGCCAGCTCCGTCGTCCGCACGCGCGCCTCGACCTCGCCGATCCATGTTGCGAGACCCTCGATACGTCCTTCGAGGACGTCGTCTCCGACGGTGCGGTCGCTATCGAACGACGGGTGCACGTGCGCTCCGGGGGAGGAGGAGACCAGGATGCATGCTCTCCAGCCGTATCGGAGCCGCGCGGAGTGCGCTCGCTCACCCTTCCTAGGGAATGACCCGCGCCGGAGACGAGGCCGACCCGGGGGTCGTAGCTCCGACCGCAGGCTACGGCGTCAGCGTCCCGCGTCCCAGCTCAGCACCATGAGCCGCTGCTCCAGCGTCTGGGGGCAGCCCGCCCCGCGCAGCTCGGCGATGCGCCCGAGCGCGTCGTGCGCGTTCGCCCCGTGGCGGACGAGCCAGCTTCCGACCACGACTCCGGTCCGACCGCAGCCGGCCCAGCAGTGGACGTAGACGATGCCCCCGCGCTCGAGCTCGGCGTCGATCTCGTCGAGAACCGTTACGAGGCCCGGCTCCGACGGGACGGAGAGGTCCCGGATCGGTGCCCGCACGTGCCGGGCGGGCGGCGCCACGAGGTGCCGGTACGGCTCCAGCTCCCCGTCCTGGGTGAGGTCGAGGAACAGCGTCACGCCCGCGTCCAGCAGGTTGGCTACCTCCACGGGGGCGTTCTCCGGCCCCCAGGCGCAGGGATGGCGGCCGGCGATGAGGCGGCCTGGCTCGATGATCGTGGGAGGGCGCACGCCGGCGCACAGTCTGCCCGTCCACTCGGTTGCCCGGACCGGGTACCCCGTCCGGGTAGAGGGCCTCATTCGCCCGGCGGGCGGTGCCGATAGCTCCGCCATGGCCCGTCTCGAGACACCCACCGACGAGCTCCGCGACCGCGCTCTCGTGCTCTCCTCCGAGCTCGGGATCGACCAGGGTGCCTGGTACCTGCGGATGCTCGAGGAGGGCCGAGCCGAGCACTCCGAGCCCGATCTCGGCGCCCTCGTCCGCGCGTACTGGGAGCTGCAGCGGGTCACGGGACGCGCCGACCTGCGCGACGAGTGGCGGCGCCTCGCGGACGCCTTGTGGTCCGGCGAGACGATCTGAAGAGACGATTTCGGCCGCAAACCAGGGGACTCCGATCTCGTCGGACCTCGGCAGTAAGCTGGCCTTCCCGTGGCCGCTCCCTTCGTGCACCTCCACGTCCACTCCGAGTACTCGATCCTGGACGGGGCGTGCCGGATCCCGGCGCTCGTCGAGAAGGCCGCGGCGCTCGAGATGCCGGCTGTCGCGCTGACGGACCATGGGTCGCTCGCGGGCGCCGTCGAGCTCTATCGCGAGGCCCGCAAGGTCGGCGTGAAGCCGGTCGTCGGCTGCGAGGTCTACGTCGCCGACGACCGCAAGGCGCAGCGGAAGGGCTACGCGCACCTGACGCTCCTCGCCGAGTCGAACGAGGGCTACGCGAACCTCATCAAGCTCAGCTCGCTCGGGTACCTCGAGGGCTACTACTACAAGCCGCGTGTGGACTGGGAGCTCCTCGAGCGTCACGCACAGGGGATCGTCGCGCTCTCCGGGTGCCTCTCGAGCCGGGTCAGCCGCGCGCTCGTCGAGGACCGGCCCAGGGACGCGCACGCCGACCTCGACCGGCTCGTCCAGATCTTCGGTCGCGACTCGACCTACGTCGAGATCCAGAACGCCGGCCTCGACGAGCAGCAGCGGATCAATCCCGCGCTCGTCGCGCTCGCTGACGAGACGGGGCTGCCGCTCGTGGCCACGGGTGACGTCCACTACCTCGACGCCGGCGACGCGTACTCCCACGAGGCCCTTCTCTGCATCCAGTCCGGGGACACGCTGAAGAACCCCGCCCACTGGCGCTTCGACACCAACGAGTTCTTCTTCAAGACGCCCGAGGAGATGGCGGGTGACTTCCCCGGGCTCGACCACGCGCTCGCCCGCACGCTGGAGGTCGCCGAGCGCTGCAACATCGAGCTGGAGCTCGACCGCATCCTGCTCCCGAGCTACCCGGTGCCGGACGGCCGCGACGCGTTCGACTACCTGGTCGAGCTGTGCGAGAAGGGGCTCGTCGCGCGCTACGGGAAGGCGACGCCCGAGCTGACGGACCGGCTCCGCTTCGAGCTCAAGACGATCAAGGAGATGGGGTTCGCCGACTACTTCCTCATCGTCTGGGACTTCATCCACTTCGCGAAGCGCAACGGGATCGGCGTCGGGCCGGGCCGCGGCTCGGCCGCGGGGTCGATCGTCGCCTACAGCCTGGAGATCACGGACATCGACCCGATCCGCTACGACCTCCTGTTCGAGCGGTTCCTCAACCCCGGCCGCAAGTCGATGCCGGACATCGACATCGACTTCGCCGTGGAGGGCCGCGATCGCGTCATCAACTACGTTGCGGACAAGTACGGGCGCGACCGCGTCGCGCAGATCATCACCTTCTCGACCATGGCCGCCCGCGCCGCGATCCGCGATGCGGGCCGCGTGCTCGACATCCCGTACGGGGTCGTCGACAAGATCGCGAAGCTCGTCCCGGAGGGCCCCGGCCAGACGCTCGCCGACTCCCTGAAGCCCAGCTCGGAGCTCGGCCAGGCCGTCGAGTCGGATCCCGTGGCGAGGGAGGTCGTCGAGCTGGCCCGCCCGCTCGAGGGTCTCGCTCGGGCGGACTCGATCCACGCCGCGGGCGTCGTGATCGGCGCTCAGCCCCTGATCGAGGTCGTGCCGCTGCAGCAGAAGGGCGCGGACCAGGAGGTCGTGACGCAGTTCAAGATGGGGGACGTCGAGGCCCTCGGGCTCCTGAAGATGGACTTCCTCGGGCTGCGAAACCTCGACGTGATCGAGAAGGCAGCCGCGCTCGTCGGCGGCGTGGACGTCTCCACGATCCCGCTCGACGATCCGGCGACGTACGAGATGCTCGCGCGTGGCGAGTCCACCGGCGTCTTCCAGTTCGAGTCGTCGGGGATGCGCGAGGCGCTCCGCCAGGTCAAGCCGACGCGGTTCGAGGACCTCATCGCGCTCGTCGCCCTCTACCGCCCCGGCCCGATGGGCTACATCCCGACCTACGCGGCGCGCAAGCACGGCAAGGAGCAGGTCACGTTCGCCGACCCGCGCCTCGAGCCGATCACGGGCGAGACGTACGCGATCTGCGTCTACCAGGAGCAGTACATGGAGATCGCCAAGCAGCTCGCCGGATTCTCGCCGGCCGAGGCGGATGACCTCCGCAAGGCGATCGGCAAGAAGATCCACGCCCTCATGGCGTCGCTGCAGGAGAAGTTCATGAACGGCTGCGCCGCCAACGACGTCGCCCCCTCGGTCGCGAAGCAGCTCTGGGACGACATGCAGAAGGCGCAGGACTACTCCTTCAACAAGTCGCACGCAGCCTGCTACGCACTGATCGCCTACCGGACGGCCTGGCTCAGGGCGCACCACCCGCACGCGTACATGGCCGCGCTCATCTCGTCGGTGATGAACACGAAGGATCGGGTCCCCTTCTATGTCAACGCGTGCCGGGAGATGGGAATCGAGGTGCTGCCGCCCGACGTCAACTTCTCGCAGGACGACTTCGCCGTCGTCGAGGGGAAGATCCGCTTCGGCCTGAACGCGGTTCGCAACGTCGGCGAGACCGCCGCGCAGGCGATCGTGCGAGCGCGGGAGGACGGCGGCTCGTTCGAGTCGATCTGGGATCTCGCGGAGCGCGTCGACCCGCAGTACCTCAATCGCCGGGCGCTCGAGTCGCTCATCCGCTGCGGCGCGCTCGAGTCGATGGGCGCTTCGCGGATGGGGATGCTCGACGAGCGCATCCTCGACGCGGCGCTCGGCCACGGCTCACGCCAGCAGCAGGATCGCCTCGCGGGGCAGGCCTCGATCTTCGACGGCCTCGGCGGCGACACGGCGACGGCCGTCGAGAAGCACCATCCTCCGATCGCGAGCGGCGAGTTCGACGAGCGCGAGCTCCTCCGGCTCGAGAAGGAGACGCTCGGCCTCTACGTCTCCGACCACCCGCTCGAGCGCGTCCGCGGCGACCTCCGTCGCAAGACGGACTGCTCCCTGGCGGAGCTCGAGCGGCGGCGTGACGGCGAGATCGTGACGGTGGGAGGGATCGTGTCGGGGCTGAAGCAGGTGACCACGAAGCGCGGCGACCCGATGGTGTTCGCCACGCTGGACGACACGACCGGGAGCGCGGAGGTCGTCGTCTTCAACTCGACCTACGCTGCCGCGCGCGAGCACCTCGAGGCCGACAGCGTCCTCGTCGTGAAAGGGCGCGTCGACCACAAGCAGGCCGGCGAGACGAAGCTCATCGCCCTCGAGGTGACGCCCTTCGAGGCCGTTCCCGTGCGCCGCGACGTCCGCCTGCGGATCGACGCGCGCTTGGCTCCTGCGGGGCTCATCCGCGAGCTCGCCGCGCTCGTGCGCGACTACCCGGGCGAGGCGCCCGTCTACGTCGAGCTCGAGACGTCGCTGGGCGAGAAGACACTCGCCCTCGGCCCGGAGTACCGCGTGCAGCCGGACTCCGACTTCTTCGCCGAGGTGAAGGCGCTCCTCGGCGAAGCCGCGGTCGCGTAGGGGGCACTCGGCGAGCCGCTTCAGCGGCTCGCCCGCCCTAGGTCAGACGAAAGGCAGGAGCCTGGCTGAAGCCAGGCACCGGGGTGTGGCTACGACCGCTCGTCGGCCGAGAGCCGCTCGCCGAGGCTCGCCAGCACCTTGAGCGCGATCGACGGCATCTCCTCGACCACGCGCCGGAACGCGCGGTCGGAGAGGACGAGCACGCGCACAGGTGTCGCGGCGGTCACCGACGCCGTGCGGACGCCGCCCGTGACGAGCGCGATCTCGCCGAACCAGTCGCCGGCGCCGAGCTCGGTCAGCTTCCGCCCGCCCTTCGTGATGCGCACCGTCCCGTCCACGAGGACGAAGAACTCGCGCCCCGTCTTTCCCTCGCGGGCGAGCACCCGCCCTTCCGGGAGGACGAGCTCGTCGGTGTTCCTTGCGAGCTCGCCCAGCTCCGCCTTCGAGCAGCCCGAGAAGAGCGGCACGCGCTTCAGGAGCTCGACCTTCGCGTTCTTGCCCAGCGCCACGCGCCGATCCTAGTGAAACACCGGAGTCGCGCGAAGCGCCTCCGACGGCGTCGTCGTCGCTCGTGCCTCTGACGCACGACATTGACATGTCAACGTCCCGCCGTCATCCTGACCCGTTACCTCTTTCGGGTGACTTCCACGACGCACGATCTGCGTGTCGCGAATAACTGAACTGCGGACAGAGGAGCGGGGGATGACCGAGCAGGTACGCAAGGGCTACCGAAGCCATCGGAAGGGGACGTGGGGAGTTGTCGCCGCGTTCGTCGTCGTCCTTGCGGCGGCCGCCACACCGCTCGCGACGGGGGCGCCTCCTTCGGAGGCGC
>JAWOIV010000138.1:0-3135 GCA_046484465.1 Gaiellaceae bacterium | reverse complement strand
TCGGAATCCGCTCGGCGGATTCCGATCTTGCGCCCTACAACCCAGGCTGCAGCTGGCTTGGGTCGAAGCGCTCGGGCCCGCGGAACTGGAACGCCGAGAGGAACGCGGATGCCGCCGCCTGGTCGAACTCCGTGCACTTGGCGAGGTAGCCGTTCCCCCCCTCGCCGTGGGCGACCCAGGCGGCGAACGCGAACTCGTCAGCGAGCTTCTCGTACGGCGACATGATCGTGCCCGTCTCGTTCGCGTTGTAGAACGCGCGGAGCTCGTCGACGGTCGCCTCCGGGACGTCCGGCCCGTACGCGACGAACACGCCGCCGTGCTCGAGGTTGTGGACGACCCGGGCGAGCTGGAGCGGTTCGTCGTAGATGCCGAAGATCGCCGCGATCGAGTAGTGCGGCCCCGACGTGGGCGGATCGGTGTTCCACTCGTCGGAGACGTTCTCCGGATCCGCGATCGAATGCTTGCCCTCGAGCGCCTCGGCGACCTGCAGCGTGCAGCCCGCGGCCTCGAGCGCCGTCCGCGCGCTCTCCTCCTGCGCCGCGTGATCCTCGCTGCCGCCCGTGAGGCTCACGATCGCCAGGACGGCGACCACACCTGCGACCAGACCAGCCGTGGCGACCGCCACCGCGAGGAGCGGAGGTTTCCCGCCGTCGCCGGACGATCCGGCGCGCTGCTTGGGAGCCTTGACGCGCGGCTTCTCGGGCATCGACCGGCGAGGGTAGCAATGGTTCGTGCCCCATCGCTTCCGTAAGAGAGGCCGTCCGGGCACCCGACTACCGTTGGCAGACGCGATGATCGTCGTTGCCCTCCTCCTTGGCCTGTGCGCAGGCGCCGTCGGCGTCTACGTCGCACTGCGGCCCGCCCTCGCGGAGCGGCGGCAGCGCATCGACGAGGTGATCGCACTCGGGAGCGAGCTCTCGGCGACGAAGGCGGCGCTCGAAGCCGAGCGCTCGACGGTGGACGAGCGGCTCGAGGCCACGATCAAGATGCTCTCGGTGGAGGCCCTCGACGCGAACAGCGCGCGCTTTCTCGAGCTGGCCGAGTCACGCCTGTCCGGCCAGGTCTTGCCGCTCAAGCAGTCGCTGGAGCGAATGGATCTCCAGCTTCGTGGCGTCGAGCGCATCCGCCAGGAGTCGTACGGGGCTCTCCAGGAAGGTGTGCGGCAGCTCCGCTCCGACCAGGAGCGCCTGCGCGTCGAGACCGGGAACCTCGTCACCGCCCTGCGTGCGCCGCACGTGCGCGGCCGCTGGGGCGAGATCCAGCTTCGCCGCGTGATCGAGATGGCGGGGATGGTCGAGCACTGCGACTTCGACGAGCAGCGTTCGACGACCGACGAGGACGGGAACGTGCTGCGCCCCGACGTGATCGTCCACCTCCCGGGCGAGAAGCAGGTCGTGATCGACTCGAAGGTCCCGCTCGCCGCCTACCTCGACGCGTTCCGCGAGGACGCGAGCGACGACGAGCGACGTGCCAAGCTCGCCGACCACGCGCGACACGTGCGGGAGCACATTCACAAGCTCGGGCAGAAGGCCTACTGGCGCCAGCTCCCGGCCACTCCGGAGTTCGTCGTCATGTTCCTCCCGGACGAGACCTTTCTCCGGGCAGCGCTCGAGCACGACTCCTCGCTCGTCGAGCTCGCCGTCTCGAACAACGTGATCCCGGCCTCCCCGACGAACCTCATCGGCCTGCTCCGGGCAGTCCACTACGGATGGCAGCAAGAGACGATCGCCGAGAGCGCGCGCGAGGTGAGCGCGCTCGGCCGCGAGCTCTACAAGCGCCTGGCGACGATGGGCGCCCATGTGGGGAAGCTCGGAAAGTCGCTCGACGGCGCCGTGAAGGCGTACAACGAGTCGGTTGGCTCGCTCGAGCGTCAGGTACTGCCGCAGGCGCGCCGGTTCGAGCGCCACGGGATCACCGGCATCGAGATTCCGGAGCTCCAGCCCGTCGAGCGGCAGACGCGGCCGCTCGCAGCCGCCGAGTTCGTCGACCCCGAGCAGCCTGCGCTCGAGGCGCTGCCCGCGGGCGCCGACGCTGCGTGAGCCTCGCCGGGGAACACCGACCGCATCGAGGTCGTTCCCCTCTTCGCGCCCTGCTCCGCAGGGGTTACCGTAGGAGACGATGCACCGATGAGCGACGTCCGTGACGTGATCATCATCGGCGGCGGCCCCGCCGGGTACACGGCTGCGCTGTACACCGCCCGCGCGAACCTCGAGCCGCTCGTGATCGAGGGTTTCAACTGGGGCGGGCAGCTGATGATCACGAGCGACGTCGAGAACTACCCCGGCTACCCCGACGGCATCATGGGCCCTGCGATGATGACCGACTTCCGCCGTCAGGCCGAGCGCTTCGGCGCCGAGTTCGTCACCGACGACGTGACGCGCGTGGACTTCTCGGAACGGCCGTTCCGGGTCTACGTCGGAGAGGTCGAGCACCGCGCCGAGGCCGTGATCGTCGCGACCGGCGCCACCGCGCGGCAGCTGGGGCTCGAGTCCGAGGTCCGGCTCCAGGGGCGCGGCGTCTCGTACTGCGCGACCTGCGACGGCGCCTTCTTCCGCGACCGCGTCGTGGTCGTGGTCGGAGGTGGGGACTCCGCGATGGAGGAGGCAACCTTCCTCACGCGGTTCGCGAGCAAGGTCTACCTCGTGCATCGGCGCGACGAGTTCCGCGCGTCGCCGATCATGGTCGACCGCGCCCGCGAGAACGAGAGGATCGAGTTCGTGCTCAACACGGCAGTGGACGAGGTACTGGGCGACGAGTCGGGGAGCATGACCGGCGTCCGCCTCAGCGACACGGTTACGGGCGAGACGCGCGAGCTCGTTGCGGATGGGCTCTTCGTCGCGATCGGCCACGATCCGAGCACGAAGCTCTTCCTCGACTGGCTCGACCACGACGACCAGGGCTATCTCGTGACGGAACCTGGTTCCACGCGTACGAACATCGAGGGCGTCTTCGCAGCGGGTGACGTCCAAGACCACACGTACCGGCAGGCGGTCACCGCTGCCGGCTCGGGGACGATGGCGGCTCTCGACGCGCAGCGCTGGCTCGAAAACCGGCAGCACGCGCCCGAGACGGCGACGACGGCCTCGGCGTAGTCGCCCCAGTCGCAAGCCGGCTCGCCGGGCAGAGATCCTCGAG
>JAWOIV010000029.1:0-6250 GCA_046484465.1 Gaiellaceae bacterium | reverse complement strand
ATCCTCACGGACGTGCTCGCCCACGAGCGCGGCCGCGCCGAAGTCGCGATCTGAAGCACGTTTGCGATCACCCACGATGACTGATGCGCGCGAGGGGCCCTCGTGGACCGAGTTCGTGGGTGCAGCGCTCGGGTACGCGCTCGACGTGAAGCAGACGTGGATGGTGAGCGTCGAGTTCCACAGGGGCGTCCATGAGCGACTGGACGTCCCGGTGCTCCTCCCGCCCGTGCCGACTGCCGCGGATCTCGCCGGTACGCGCGTGCTCGTCGCGGACGCCGTCGCCGACACCGGCGAGACGCTTCGCCTCGTCCGCGACTTCTGCGGCGTCGAGGTGTCCGACGTGCGATGCGCCTTCCTCCACGAGAAGCCGTCGTCCGCGGTCGCCTGCGAGTACGTCTGGCGGCGCACCGACCTCTGGATCGACTTCCCGTGGAGCGCGCAGGCACCGGTCGCCGTGCGCGCGCAGAGCTCGTAGGGGCGACGCTTGCCTCCCCCGGGGCGAGAGCGAGGAACAGGGTGAGACAAGTCTCGCCCTTATGACGCGGCTCGGTGGCGGATCGAGGGACGAGCGAGGCGTCGGGCCGGATTCTCGGGATCGAGCGCCCACGTGATCGGATTCGCCGCGATGTACTCCCGGACGCGTTCAAGGTCGCGTTCGTCACGAACGATGTGGTCGTGATAGCCACGCTGCCACAGTGACCTTCGGGCGTCGCGCGAGCTCCCCGCCTTGAAACCTCCCACGACGGTTCCCAGCCGTAGGGGCGAGGCTTGCCTCGCCCGCGTCCCGGCGCCGAGATCGAGGAGGACATGAACGTGATTCGGCATGACCACGTACACACCCACCACCACTCCTGTGCGCTCAGGCAGGCCCGCGATCTGAGCGCGGACGATCTCTCCGTAGCGGCTGAGACACACGGACTCGTCGGCGATGTGACCGAGGAGGAACCGCCGGTCGAGCGTGCAGACCGTGACGAGATAGAGCCGCTCGCTCGAGTAGTCGTAGCCGGCGAGTCGCAGGCTCCTGCGCGATTGCATCTTCCAGAGTCACACGCGACGTGACACATCCGTGCCGCAAGATCGCAACAGTTGCGTCACGGGCGAGGCAAGCCTCGCCCCTACGGTGTGGGGCCATGTCCGTAGGGGCGACCCTTGGGTCGCCCGGGAAGGGGACGGCAGGGCGAGGCAAGCCTCGCCCCTACGGTGTGGGGCCATCCCTTGGGTCGCCCGGGAAGGGGACGGCAGGGCGAGGCAAGCCTCGCCCTGCTACGGAGCGTGCTGCCTGAGCGTCGGGAACAGGATCACGTCGCGGATCGTCTCCCGACCGGAAAGGAGCATCGCGAGGCGGTCGATCCCGAGGCCGAGCCCGCCGGTCGGCGGCATGCCGTACGAGAGCGCCTCGACGTAGTCCGGGTCACCGCGCTCGCCCTCGACGTGCGCCGACTGCATGTCGAAGCGAGCCTGCTGGTCCTCGGCGTCGTTGATCTCCGTGAAGGCGTTGCCGAGCTCCATCCCGCCGGCGAAGTACTCGAAGCGCTCGGTCAGCGCGGGATCGTCGTCCGTCGCGCGCGCGAAGGGCGAGAGCTCGACGGGGTAGTCGTGGACGATCGTCGGCTGGATCAGGCCCGGCTCGACGAAGTGGCTGAACGCGTGATCGACGAGCTGCGGCCAGTCCTTGTCCGCACCCGTGTCCACCCCCCGCTCCTCGAGCGCTGCACGGAGCTCCGCCTCGTCGCGGAGCCAGAGACCATGCTCGGCAAGCGCATCGGTGAAGCGCAGGCGACGCCACGGCGCAGCGAGATCGACCTCGTGGTCTCTGAACGTGACCCGCGTCGTGCCGAGAACGTCCTGCGACACCCGCCCCACGAGCTCCTCGATCCGCGCCATCGTGTCGCGATAGTCGGCGTACGCCTCGTACCACTCGAGCATCGTGAACTCCGGCTGGTGCTTGTACGAAACGCTCTCGTTGCGGAAGTCCTTGCCGATCTCGTAGACGCGCTCGAGCCCGCCGACGATCAGACGCTTGAGGTACAGCTCCGTCGCGATGCGGAGGTAGAGGTCGGTGTCGAGCTCGTTCGAGTGCGTCACGAACGGGTGCGCGAACGCGCCGCCGTAGCGCGGCTGCAGGATCGGGGTCTCGACCTCGACGAAGCCCTCGCCGTCGAGGTACGCACGGATCGCCGAGACCATCCTCGTCCGCAGCAGGAACGCGGCGCGCGTGTCCTCGTTCATCAGCAGGTCGAGGTAGCGCTTGCGGTACCGCGTCTCCTGGTCGGTCAGCCCGTGGAAGGTGTCGGGAAGCGGACTCCGGTTGTGCGAAAGCACCTCGAGCGAATCCACGGCGAGCGAGGGCTCGCCCCGTCGGGTCTTCGCCGGCCTCCCGACGACACCGACCACGTCGCCGAGGTGCACGCCGATGTCGCCCGTGCGCCCCGTGTCGCACATGAGCTGAAGCCGGCCCGAGCGATCGACGAGGTCGAGGAACACGAGCTTCCCCATGCCGCGCCGAGCCATGACACGACCCGCGACTCGACGGGTGACATCGATATCGCCTCCGGCTTCGAGGTCAGCGGTCTCGGCGCGAACCGCAGCGATGTCGTCGCGATCGGGAAACCGCTTCGAGCTCATGGGCGGCCAGACTACTCGTCGGCCGCGACGAGCTCGGCAGGAGTCGACCGGGCGCGGCGACGACTTCTGCGCGGCCGCGGTACGGGCGCTGAGCTAGGCAGAAGAGCGGATCCGGGAGCTCGAGGCCGCTCTACGCGGCCTTGATCTCCATGATCTTGAACTTGATCTTGGAGCCTCGAGGCGTCGCGACCTCGACCGTCTCGCCCTTCTTCCGCCCCATGATGGCCTTCCCGACGGGCGACTCGTTGGAGAGCTTGTGCTCGGTCGGGTTCGCCTCCGCGGAGCCGACGATGAAGTACTCGGTCGTCGCCTTCGCGTCGACGTCGCGCAGCCGTACGACCGAGCCGACCGACACGACGCTCGTGTCGACGCGCTTCGTGTCGATGACCTCCGCGTGCGCGAGGCGCTCCTCGAGCTGCGCGATGCGGTGCTCGAGCATCATCTGCTCGTTCTTGGCGTCGTCGTACTCGGCGTTCTCGGCGATCTCGCCGAACTCACGCGCCGCCGCGATGCGCTCGGCGACCTCGCGGCGCTTCTCGGTGCGCAGCACCTCGAGCTCGGCATTCAGTTGCTCATAGCCCTCGGGTGTGAGGATCACGTCCTTCACGAAATGCCTCCGGAGAATGGGACGGCGGGGCCCCGCGGGGCCCGTCAACGGCCGGGAATGGTAGCCACCGCGGAGAACGCTCGTCAACCACGTCCCGACTACCATGAAACGGCCGTGCTCGACCTCCGCACACCGTGGCAGATCGGCCCCGTCGAGATACCGACGCGCCTCGTCCTCGCCCCGATGGCAGGCGTCAGCGTGCAGGCGTTCCGCCGCCAGGGCAGGCGCTACGGCGCGGGCCTCGTGTGCTCCGAGATGGTGAGCTGCGCGGGGATCGAGCATCGCAACGAGCGAACGCTCGGGTACCTCCGCGTGGCAGCGGACGAGCACCCGCTCGCGATCCAGCTCTTCGGCTCCGACCCCCACGCGATGGGAGAGGCGGCGCGGATGGTCGCGGCGGTCGGCGCGGATATCGTCGACCTCAACTTCGGCTGCCCGGTGAAGAAGGTGACGCGGACGGGCGCGGGCGCGCATCTCCTCGACGAGCCCGACCGTGCGTGCGCCCTGGTCAGCGCGGTCGCCGACGCCGTCGACATCCCGGTCACGGTCAAGCTCCGGCGCGGGGTGGGGAACGGCTCACGATCCTGCCTCGAGGTCGGGCCGCGGCTCGTGGAGGCGGGGGCGGCGTCGCTGACCCTCCACCCCCGCTCGGCCGAGCAGATGTACACGGGCACGGCGGACCACGAGCTCACGGCCGAGCTCGTCTCGCTCGTGGACGTTCCCGTGATCGCGTCCGGCGACATCACCTCCAGAGCGCGCGCGCAGACCGTGCTCGCGACGACGGGTGCGGCGGCGGTCATGGTCGGCCGCGGAGCCCAGGGCAATCCCTGGGCGCTCCGCGAGATCGTGGACGGCGACGATGGCGAGCCGACCCGCGAGGAGGTCGTCGCGGAGCTCGTCCTGTTCGTGCGCGAGGTCGTCCGCGAGCTCGGTGGGCGACGGGCGACGGGCTTCCTCAGGAAGTTCTACGGCTGGTACCTCGGGCGCGGGCGGTTCCCGAAGCCCTTCAAGCAGGAGGTCCTCATGCTCGACTCGACCACCGAGGTCGAGCGACGGCTCTTCGCCGCGGCACCGGGTGCGATCGACCTCGTCGAGGAGCTCGAGGCGGAGATCCCCTCCGGCGAGGAGCTCACGCTGGAACTCCCGATCTCCGTCTACGGCGGCGGCTGAGGGGGAGGAAGGGCTCGCCCCTGCGGGCGTGGCGCGCGCGGTCGTGATCAGGCGTTGAGCGCCCAGACGAGCCGCAGGCCGTCGAGCGTGAGGAACGGATCGACGCGTCCGATGGTCCGAGAGTGGGGAGACACGAGATCGGCCAGCCCGCCGGTCGCGACCGCCGGCGCGTCGGCGTCGAGCTCCTCGCGAATCCGTCCGACGATCCCGTCGACCTGCCCGGCGAACCCGTACACGAGGCCGGACTGCAGCCCACCGACCGTGGTCTTCCCGATGACCGCCGGCGGAGCCGTGTAGTCCACCTTTACCAACCGCGCGGCGCGCGCGAAGAGGGCCTCCATCGAGACCTCGATCCCGGGCGCGATCACGCCGCCGACGTAGTCGCCGTCGGGCGAGACGACGTCGAAGTTCGTCGAGGTGCCGAAGTCCACGACGATGACGGGCGCTCCATAGCGCTCCTTGGCCGCGACCGCGTTCACGATGCGGTCGGGGCCCACCTCCCGGGGATCGTCGTAGCGGATGGGTATCCCGGTCTTCACGCCGGGCCCGACCACGAGGATCGGCGCCTGCGCCCACTTGGATGCGAGGAGCTCCCACTCGCGTACGAGAACCGGGACCGTCGAGGAGAGGCAGATCCCCTCCACGGCGTCGAGGTCGAGCAGGCCCGACAGGACGACACCCAGCTCGTCCGCGGTCGTCGAGCGCTCCGTGGCGAGGCGCCAGTCCTCGGTCAGCTCCCCGTCCGGGTAGAGGCCGAGGGCTGTCTGCGTGTTGCCGACGTCGACTGTGAGCAGCACCGCGGCATTGTAGGGCCGAGGCTCGTACTGAGGGCCGAGCGCGACCCGGGTCGGCTACAGGGGCTCGGCGTCGTCGCCGGGGAACTGCTGGCCGATCCGCTCGGCGAGGGCCTCCGCGGTCAGCCGCGGCTCCTCGCCCTCGCCTCGAAGCTCCTCCACCGTGACGTCACCGGACGTGTACACCTCGGCCTTCGGGATGATCCGGCTGGGCCGGTTCTTGTCCCACACCCACACGTCCTCCATCTTGATGTGGAAGTACGGGTAGCTCGCCTGTGGCAGCGCCTCGACGTCGAGCGTGTTGCACAGATACGTGGCGTCCTGGGTGAGGACGCAGTACCGGAAGAGGGAGAAGACCGCCGAGTACTCTCGCTTGAGCGAGAGCTCGAGCTCTGCCTCGAACTCGTCGAGCTCGTCGAGGTGCGACATCGCGGCTCAGTGTAGACGAGTGAGGAGCGCAGACACCCGGCCGCGGCCCGGGATACGGAGATCCGGATCGAGCTCCGCGAGCGGCTCGAGGGCAAAGCTGCGCTCGTGGAGTCGCGGATGGGGCACGCGGAGTCCCGGCTCGTCGACGATCTCGTCTCCGTAGAGCAGGAGGTCGAGGTCGACGATACGTGGCCCCCAGCGAGTGCCGTCGCGGACTCGACCGAGGTCGCGCTCGATGCGAAGCAGCTCGTCGAGCAGCGCCCTCGGCGACATCGTCGTCTCGACGGAGACCGCGCCGTTGAGGAACGCGGGCTGATCGACCACGCCGACAGGATCCGTCTCGCGCAGGGTCGAGACGGCCCCGACGTCGATCCCGTCCGCCGCCCCGAGCAGCTCCACGGCGCACTCGAGAGTCGCCGCGCGATCCCCGAGGTTTGCGCCGAGACCGATGTACGCGCGCGCCACTCAGAACTCGTTTCGGAATGACGCTTCGTCGGCGGGGCGCGCTGGGTGGGTGCGATGCAAGGACGCAGGGAGCTCCAATACGAGACGTATTGGAGCGACCGAGGACGCCGCAGGGTGCCCGCCGAGCGCGTTCCGGCGGCTCAAGGCTTCACTTCGAAAC
>JAWOIV010000093.1:0-9172 GCA_046484465.1 Gaiellaceae bacterium | reverse complement strand
CGCCTTCGGCGACGTGCGCGAGGGCGTTCGCGAGGACCTCCGGGCGTGTGCCGGAGACGAGGATGACGCCGTCGCAGAGCTCGCCGGCGAGCGCGAGCGCGCCCGGGGCGCTCGCGGCCAGGTAGACGGGAGGTGGCGTCTCGGGCGTCGCCTCGAGCCGCATCGAGCGTCCGTTGAACGCCACCTCGCCTCCGCGCAGGAGCGTCTGCAGCAGGGTGATCTGCTCACGCATCCGAGCGAGGCGCGTTGGCTTCAGCCCGAGCGTCTTGATCGAGCTGTCGCCGGTTCCCACCCCGAGGATCACGCGCCCCGGCGCGAGCTCCTCGAGCGTCGCCGACGCAGCGGCCGTGACCGTCGGGTGGCGCGTCTCGACGTTCGTGACGCAGGTGCCCAGGCGGATGCGATTCGACCTCGTCGCCGAGACGGCCATCGTCGCCCAGACGTCGCGCCAGATGAACTGCGAGTCGGGGAGCCACGCGACGTCGAAGCCAGCCTCCTCGGCACGTGCGACGCAGTCGGCGACCTCGAGCGCGCTGCGACAGGGGGGAATCCTGAGGCCGAACGTCACCATGGATGCATCATCGCGGAGGGCGGCGCCCCCGAGAGCGGGATCGAGCACGGCGGGCGAGGCGCTCCTCGAGCTCGGTCAGCTCGCGCTGAAGCTCGCGGTAGCTCGCCCACCGCTCGGCGGCGAGCGCTCCCGAGGCGATCGCCGCCTGCACCGCGCAGCCGGGCTCGGTGTCGTGCCGGCAGTCGGCGAAGCGGCACTTGGCGAACAGTGCGGCGACGTCGGCGAACGCTTCCTCGAGCCCCTCGTCCGCCAGCCAGAGGTGCAGCTCGCGCATGCCCGGGTTGTCCACGATCAGCCCTCCTCCGGGGAGCAGGACGAGCTCGCGCCGCGTCGTCGTGTGGCGGCCGGCGCCGTCCTCGCGCACCGCGCCGGTCTCGAGCCGTTCTTCGCCCACGAGCGCGTTCACCAGTGACGACTTCCCGACGCCCGACGGGCCGACGAGGGCACCGGTCACACCCGGCCGCAGGTGTGCCCGGATGTCCTCGAGGCCGAGACCCATGGTCGACGAGACGACATGCACAGGAACGTCTCCACCGATCGTGGCGACCTCTGCGGCGATCGTCGCGGGTTTCTCCTCGAGGTCGGCCTTTGTCAACACGATCACGGGCCGGGCTCCGCTCTCCCAGGCGAGCGTGAGGTAGCGCTCGAGGAGTCGCGTGTCGACCTGCTCGGACAAGGCCACGGTCACGAAGACGACGTCGACGTTGGCGGCGACCACCTGCTCGTGCCCGGCGTCGACGGAGGGGTCGGGTGATGTCCGCCGGGAGAACTGCGAGCGTCGGGGAAGGAGCCCGCGGATCAGCGACGCTGAGGAGCCGCGCTCCACGGCCACCCAGTCGCCCACCACCGGGAGCTCGGCCGAGGTCGCGGCGTCGCGACGGGCTCGGCCGGGCAGGCCGGCGCGGACTTCACCGTCCTCCGTCCAGACGTCATACGCGCCGCGGTGGGGAACTGCGACGCGTCCCGGAACGAGCCCGAGTGCGCGGTGCTCCGCGAACGCGGCCGCCCACACGTCGTCCCAGCCGAGCGCATGGAGATCGGTCACGCGAACCATTGTTCCCCAGGGCGGGAGCCTGCCGCGCGCGCCGGGGGAAGCGTGGCGACCGCCCTACGTCTCGAGCGCCCGCGTCATCGCCGCATCGAGCTCCGGATAGGCGAAGGTGAAGCCTGCGTCGAGCAGCCGGGCCGGAAGCGCGCGCTGGCCCTCGAGGAGGGTCGCCTCTCCCATCTCGCCGAAGAACGTCTTCACGGCGATCCCGGGTAGGGGGAATGCCGTCGGCCTGCCGAGCGCGCGCCCGAGGGCCTTCGTGAGCTGTGCTGCCGTGGCCGGGTTGGGGGAGACGAGGTTGTACTCACCCGAGAGCTCGCCTTCGAGTGCGCAGACGTACGCCGCAACGACGTCGTCGAGCGCGACCCAGCTCCACCACTGCTTCCCGTTGCCGACGCGGCCGCCGAGGCCGAGCTTGAACGGAGTCAACATCTTCTGCAGCGCGCCGCCCTTCCGAGACAGCACGATCCCCTGGCGGAAGCCGACGACGCGAGCTCCGGCCTCGCGCGCTGGATCCGCGGCGGCCTCCCAGGCCTTTCCCACGTCTGCCAGGAATCCGTCACCGAGCTCGGAGTCCTCCGTGAGGATCTCGTCGCCGCGGTTGCCGTAGATGCCGACGCCGCCCGCTGAGACGAGCGCCGGGCGCGGGTCGAGCACGGCGGCGACCGCGGCGAGCAGGGACGTCGTCTGGATGCGGGAGTCCAGGATCTCCTGCTTGCGCGCGGTCGTCCAGCGCTGACCGATGTTGGCGCCGCTCAGGTTCACGAATGCGTCCACATCCGCGACTCGAGCCGGGTCGAGCGAGCCGGCGGCGGGGTCCCAGGCGATCTCGTCAACGGACTGTGCCTCGCGGCGAACGAGACGCACGATGTCGTGCCCGCTCTGCCGGAGCGCGGAGACGAGCTCGGTGCCGAGGAGGCCCGACGCGCCGGAGATCGCAATCCTCATACGTGCGGATTCTGTCATGCGGACACTGATACGGGCCCACCGCGGCCACGGATCAGCATCCGGCGCTTCGAGCGCCGTTGGCCGTCTCGATGACGCTCGTTCGCCGTCAGTGACGGGGTGTGCCGAGCCGCCGCGTCGGGAAGCCGCCGCGCCAGAAGACCGCCGCCGCGGCGATCGCCTCTGCCGCCAGGCTAAGCGCGCCGATCATGAGGAGCCACAGGTGGAAGTGCCGCATGTGACGAGTGATCGGCCGCCTCCCTTCAAGCCTTGAGAGCTCCTCAGTGGGGCGGGCGGAGCACGGCGAACGGGTCGGTGACCTCCAGCCGCTGCGTCCGGAACCGGAACACCTCGGCCGGCCGCCCGCCCGCCGGCCCGTGCGCGCGTCGCTCGCCCGTCGGGACGATCGCCCCTCGTCGGAGCAGGACGCGCTTGAGGTTGGTCGCGGAGACGTCGTACCCGAGCGCCGCGCCGTAGACGCCGCTCAGCTCCGCAAGCGTGAACGTCTCGGGTGCGAGGGCGAACCCGACGTTCGAGTACGAGAGCTTCCCGCGCAGCCGCTCACGCCCCGCGTCGACGATCTCGCCGTGGTCGAACGCGGTCGGAGGGAGCGCGTCGACCGGATGCCAGCGTGTGTCGGCCGGCACGCGCGGGTCGATCCCGAGCGGGACGAGCCCGAGGTACGCCGTAGCGAGCTCCCACCTCCCGGGGTGCCGTGCGGGATCGCTCCACGTCCCGAGTTGCTCGAGGTGCGCGACATCGCGCACCTCCACCTTCGCCGCCAGATGGCGGAGGATCGACGCCTCGAGCGTCTCCCCGGGGTCGAGGCTGCCGCCGGGCAACGCCCACGTCTCGCGGAAGGGATCTCGGGCGCGTTCCCAGAGGAGCGCCTGCAGGACGTGGTCGCGGACCTGGAACACGACCGCGAATGCGACGTGTGCGGGGCGCGCAGATGAGGTGCTAGACTCTCGCATGAGGTTATCGACTATGAGGCGAAAACTACCATGAGTCGGCACAACGGGTCGGGATCTCGTCAGGACGCCGATCTCGTCGTGGTCGGGGGAGGAGTCGCGGGGCTCTTCGCAGCGCTCTGTGCGGCCGCTGATGCGCACGTGCTCGTCCTCTCGAAGTCGCCGCTGCTCGCATCCACCAGCACGCTCGCGCAGGGCGGGATCGCGGCTGCGGTCGGCGAGGACGACGCACCGTCGCTCCACGCCGCGGACACGGTGCGAACCGGCCGCGGGCTCGTGCGCCCGAGCGCGGTCTCCGTGCTCACCGACGAAGCCCCGGCGCGCATCCGCGACCTCGAGGACCTCGGGGTCGAGTTCGACGAGGGTCTGAGCCTCGAGGGCGGCCACTCACGACGTCGTGTCGTGCATGCCGGCGGAGCGACGACGGGCGACCGAGTCGCGCGGGTTCTCGCCACGCGCGTTCTCGCGCATCCACGCATTCGCGTGTCCGAGGGCGAGCGCATGGGCGATCTCTGGTGTGACGGTGGCCGGTGCGTCGGCGTCGTCACCGATCGCGGAGCCATCGCTGCCCGGGCGACGCTGCTTGCCACCGGCGGAGCCGCAGCGCTCTGGCAGCGCACCACGAACCCACGCGGCTCGGTGGGCGACGGGATCGTGGCCGCCTACCGTGCGGGCGCGGCTGTGGCCGATCTCGAGTTCACGCAGTTCCATCCGACGGCGCTCGTCGACTCCTCGCTCCTGCTGTCGGAGGCGTTGCGCGGCGAGGGTGCGCTCCTCCTCGATGAGACCGGGCAGCGGTTCACAGACGAGCTCGCGCCACGCGACGTCGTCGCGCGCGAGATCGCGGCGCGGGGCGCGGCGCTGCTCGATCTCCGCCAGATCGAGCGCGACCGCTTCCCGGAGCTCATGGCGAGCCTCGCTGATCGCGGGTACGACGCGGCCACCGCTCCCATCCCGGTGGCGCCCGCCGCGCACTACTTCGTCGGCGGTGTCGTCACCGATCTCGACGGGCGCTCCGAGATCCCGGGGCTGTACGCCGCAGGCGAGTGTGCGGCCACCGGGGTTCACGGCGCGAACCGCCTGGCTTCGAACTCTCTCCTCGAGTGCCTCGTCTTCGGGCGCCGTGCGGCGATCGCGGCGCTCGGCGAGCCGAGCGTCCCCTCGAACGCGCAGGCCCCTGCTCCGGAGCCCGACGTCGACGCCCCCGTCACCGACGAGCTGCGGCGCGCGCTGTGGGAAGGCTGTGGGCTCGTTCGCGACGCTGCGGGCCTCGAGGAGCTGCGACGGGCCCCGCACGTCCTCACACGTTTGATCGCCGAGAGCGCCTATGTGCGGGAGGAGAGCCGCGGCTCGCACTTCCGTGTCGACTTCCCGGCCACCAGCGAGGCATTCCTCGCCCACGTCGTCCATCGCCGCAGCTCCAACCCGGTGCTCGAGACATGGCGGTGACGACCGACGCGCTGGAGGAGCTCGTCCTCGCCGCCCTCTCGGAGGACGTGGGACGCGGCGATCTCACGACCGAGGCCACGGTCGATCAGGACGTGGTCGGGACGGCCGAGCTTCTCGTGAGGGAGCCGGGAGTGGCCTTCGGGCTCCAGGTGGCGAGGGCCGTCTTCCGTGCGCTCGATCCCGAGACCCGCTTCGAGGCGCTCGTGGAGGAGGGGGCCTGTGTGGAGGGGCCGACGACCGTCGCGCGGGTGAGCGGGCCGCTGCGGGCCATCCTCACCGGGGAGCGCGTCGCCCTCAACCTGCTCGGGCGGCTCTCGGGAGTCGCGACGCTCACGCGGCGATACGTCTCTGCCGTCGAGGGGACGGGTGTGTCGATCCTCGACACGCGCAAGACCACCCCCGGACTGCGCAGGCTCGAGAAAGAGGCGGTGGTGGCCGGAGGCGGGCGGAACCATCGCTTCGGCCTCTTCGACGGTGTCCTGATCAAGGACAACCACCTGCGTGCAACCGGATCGATCGCCGCTGCCGTCGAACGCGCACGCACGGCGAGCGACCTCCCCGTCGAGGTCGAGTGCGACACCCTCGCGCAGGTCATCGAGGCGCTCGAGGCAGGCGCCGACGCGATCCTCCTCGACAACATGCCGCTCGACGATCTGCGCGCTGCGGTCGAGCTCGTCGCCGGCCGCGCGCGCCTGGAGGCCTCCGGCGGCGTCACGCTGGACAACGTCCGCGCCGTCGCCGAGACGGGCGTCGACGAGATCTCCATCGGCGCGCTCACGCATTCCGCCCGTTCCCTCGATGTCTCACTGGAGCTCAGATGACGATTGCCGAAGTCACGACGATGCAGGAGGAGGTCCGCGCGCTCGCGGCCGAGCGGGACACGGTGATCCTCGCCCACAACTACCAGGTGCCCGAGGTGCAGGACGTCGCGGACTACGTTGGCGACTCGCTCGGTCTCTCGCAGGAGGCCGCACGCACGGAGGCCGAGGCGATCGCGTTCTGCGGCGTCCACTTCATGGCCGAGACCGCGGCCATCCTCTGCCCGGAGAAGACCGTCCTCATCCCCGACCTCGATGCCGGCTGCTCGCTCGCCGCGTCGATCACGGCCGACCAACTGAGGACCTGGAAGGCCGAGAACCCCGGTGCCGTCGTCGTGTCCTACGTCAACACGACCGCCGAGGTGAAGGCCGAGAGCGACTACTGCTGCACGTCCGGGAACGCGAAGGCGATCATCGAGTCGATCCCTGGGGACACCGAGATCCTGTTCCTGCCGGACATGTACCTCGGGCTCTGGCTCGAGAAGGTCACCGGGCGGTCGCTCCGGATCTGGATGGGGGAGTGCCACGTCCACGCGGGGATCCGTCCCGCGGACATCGAGCGCTGGCAGGCGGAGGCACCGGACGCTGAGCTGCTCGTCCACCCGGAGTGCGGTTGCGCGAGCCAGTGCATGGCCTTCGGCAACGGCCGCACGCACATCCTCTCGACCGAGGGGATGATCCGGTTCGCCCGGCAGTCACCGAAGGAGCGCTTCCTCATCGCGACCGAGACGGGGATCATCCACCGCCTGCAGAAGGAGGAGCCGTCGAAGCGGTTCGAGGCCGTCTCCGAGAAGGCGATCTGCCGCTACATGAAGATGATCACGCTCGAGAAGCTCCGCGACTCGCTGCGCGACTGGAAGTACGTCGTGACGGTCCCACCCGAGACGGCTGCTCGGGCTCGCGGCGCGATCGACCGCATGGTGGCGATCACGTGAAGTCGCTCTCGGAAGCGGAGCGCGCGTTCCTCGAACAGCCGTTCGTCGGGATCGCGACCGACCTCCGCCCCGATGGTTCGCCGCACTGCACGGTCGTCTGGGTCGACGTCGACGACGAGGGTGTCTCCTACAACACGGCGCGCCCACGTGCGAAGCCGCGCTACATCGACAACGACCCGCGCGTGTCGCTGACCGTGGTCGATCCGCAGGATCCGTTCCGCTGGATCACGCTGGACGGCGTCGCGACGCTCATCGACGAGGGCGCGAACGACCAGATCGACCGCCTGTCGAAGAAGTACACGGGCAGGGAGAAGTACGCCTCGCACCGCGACGGTGAGACGCGCGTGACGGTGCGGATCGCGCCCATTCGGATCGAGAGCCGCGGGATCGCCTGACTCTCAGCGGCCGCCGCTTCGGGCAGTCAAGTTACAAGTTGTAACTTGACCGGATCTCCGGCGAATGTGCGCCCGAAGTCGCGCGCCGCGAACGTCAGGCCGCACGGACGGAGTGCACCGGCGGGAGCTTCGTGGCCGCGGTGAACCACGTCTTCCCGGCGTCGCCGGAGCCGAACACGTCGCCCGACGTCGCACCGAAGTAGAGCGCCATCGTCGGTCCGGAGCCCTCGCTGCAGAACGCCTGGCGGAGGATCGTGAGGTATGCGTTCTCCGAGGGCAGCCCCTCTCCGCGCTCGATCCACGTCGAGCCGGCGTCGCGCGTCTCGTACACGCGCACGCGGCCGTCGGGCGTGACCCGGTCCATGTCGGCGACGAGCGGGATGACGTAGGCGCTGTTCGGGTCGTCGGGATCGATCACCATCGGGAACCCGAAGTCCGACGGAAGGCCGTCCGCGATCGAGACCCAGCTCTCACCGGCGTCGTCGGAGCGGTACACGCCGCCGTGGAACTGCATGAACAGCCGCTCGGGCTGCTTCGGCGCCCGGTGCATGTTGTGCACGCAGAGGTCGATCGTGTCCGCTCGCGCCTCCTCGGGCATGTAGCGCGGGTAGAGGCCCTTGTTGCCGTGGCGCCAGGTGTTCCCGCCGTCGTCGGAGAGCCAGACGCCGACGGCGGAGATCGCGAGCGCGATGCGCGACGGGTCGCCGGGCCAGGTGGCGATCGAGTGCATGCACATCCCGCCGGCGCCGGGGCTCCAGTCGGGCCGTGTCGGCTGCTCCCAGAAGCCCTGGTTCAGCTGCCAGGTCTCGCCGCCGTCCCGGCTCTCGAAGAGGACGCCGGGGTCGCCGCCCGCGTACAGAAGGCCGTCCTCCTCACCCGGCACGACGGCCCATAGCCGGGTCATCGCCTTCTCGGCATCCTCCGGCAGCGCGATGCCCTCGGCTTGCTGCCACTCGCCGTCGAGGTCATCCGAGTAGAACAGCTTCGGCCCGTAGAACGCGGACGTGACCGCGGCGAACGCCCGGCCGGTTCGCGGATCGCGCACGGCGAACTCGACGGGCTCGCCGGCGAACCAGCGCCCGGTGATCGCAAACGACTGACCCGGCTCGCCCTCGAGCCGGAAGAGGCCCTTCTTCGTCCCTACGAGAAGCTCTGTCATCTCACCCTCCCGAGATCGCGGGAATCACGTGCAGCCGGTCGCTCGTGCCGACGACCGTGCCCTCCCGTCCGTAGTCGCGGTTCACGAAGACGTTGATGTGCTCGCGGATCTGCCCGCGCTCGTCGAGGATCCATCCCTTCGTCTCCGGGTGCTCTCGCTCGAGCGAGCGCAACACCTCGCCCACGGTGGAGCCGTCGAGCTCGAGCTCCCTCCGCCCGCCTGTGAGCTCGGAGAGCGGAGCGCGAAGCCTCACGACTGGCACGGGACGATCCTAGAGCGCATCACCACGTAAGACCACGAACGAGGTCGGAACTCATCGACAATGCGGCTGCGCGATTACCTGGAGAGGAGCTTGCGCAGGAAGTTCTGATTGCGCTGCGCCCGGCGCGCGGCCATGCGTGCTTCGACGCGATCGATGATCTCCTGCATCTGCCGGCGCGCTGCACGTCCGCGTTCGAGGAGCTCCTCGAGTTCGTCAGGATCCCGCTTCTTCTTCATCCTCGTCCTTTCCGTTCCGGCGAGCGATGTCGTCGAGCTTGGCATCGATCTCCATCAGGATAGTCGCGATCCCTCGTAGGTACTCGATCACGTCGTCCAACGTCGCCGCACTCTCTTTTCGCCGCCACACGACGAGATGATGGCGTCCACGGATCAGTTGCGCCAGGTGTCCGTTGCCGCCGTGGCCAACGAGGACTACGGCCGGAGCTCGAGGACGCCGTGGGGCGAGCCGTACTCGGCCAGCTTGTCGAGGAAGGGCTGCGCGGGGAACGCCTCGGGGCCGAGCACGCCGGTGCCCTTCCACTCGCCGCCCGCGAGGAGCTCGAGCGCAATCACGGGGTTGATCGCCGTCTGCCAGACCACGGCCTGTGAGCCGTACTCGC
>JAWOIV010000091.1:0-46560 GCA_046484465.1 Gaiellaceae bacterium | reverse complement strand
GACACGCGCGAGGTTCCCGGCGCGCTCCTCGCGCTCGGCCTCCATGCGCAGCTCGTCGAGCTGCCGCTTGATGTCGGCCACGCGCTGGAGCGACTCCTTCTCGCGCGACCACCGAGCTGCGAGCTCGTCGCGTGCGCTCTTCGCGTCGGCGAGCTCCCGCTCGAGCGGCGTGCGCGTCTCCTCGGTCTCGTTCGCCATCCCGGCGAGCTCGATCTCGAGCTGCCGCACGCGGCGCTCGGCCTCGTCGAGCTCGACCGGTGAGGAGTCGATCTCCATCCGCAGGCGCGATGCGGCCTCGTCCACGAGGTCGATCGCCTTGTCGGGGAGGAAGCGGTCGGAGACGTAGCGGTCGGAGAGGACCGCCGCGGCGACGAGCGCCGAGTCGCGGATCTCGACGCCGTGGTGCGCCTCGTAGCGCTCCTTGAGTCCTCGGAGGATCGCGATCGTGTCCGTCACCGTCGGCTCGCCGACGAAGACCGGCTGGAACCGCCGCTCGAGCGCGGCGTCCTTCTCGATGTGCTTGCGGTACTCGTCGAGGGTCGTCGCCCCGACTGCGCGCAGCTCGCCGCGAGCGAGCATCGGCTTGAGCAGGTTGGCCGCATCGACAGCGCCCTCCGCCGCACCCGCGCCGACGATCGTGTGCAGCTCGTCGATGAAGAGGACGACCTCGCCGGCCGCGTTCTGGATCTCCGCGAGCACGGCCTTCAGCCGCTCCTCGAACTCGCCCCGGTACTTCGCGCCCGCGAGGAGCGCGCCGAGGTCGAGCGCCCACACGCGCTTGCCCTTGAGCCCCTCGGGAACGTCGCCCGCGACGATCCGCTGTGCGAGTCCCTCGACGATCGCGGTCTTCCCTACACCGGGCTCGCCGATCAGCACCGGGTTGTTCTTCGTGCGCCGCGAGAGGACCTGGATCACGCGCCGGATCTCCTCGTCGCGGCCGACGACGGGATCGAGCTTGCCGGACTCGGCGAGCGCGGTCAGGTCGCGGCCGTACTTCTCGAGCGCCTGGTACGTGCCCTCGGGATCCTGCGTCGTCACGCGCTGGCCGCCGCGGACATCCTGCAGCGCCGCGAGCAGCGCGTCGCGTGGAACGACCTCGAGCGCGAGCAGCAGGTGCTCGGCCGAGACGTACTCGTCGCCGAGGCCTCGCATCTCCTCGAAGGCCCGATCGAGCACCCTGCTGAAGGAGGCGGCGGCACGGGGCTGCGCATCTCCGCCCGAGACCGACGGTTGCGAGCGCAGGCGGGCCTCGGCCTCGGCGCGAAGCTCGGACGCCCCGTAGCCGGCGCGATCCGCGAGCGTGCGGGCGAGCTCCTGGTCGAGGAGCGCGATCGTGAGGTGGTCCGGGGTGACCTCCGGGTTGCCCGACCGCCGTGCGAGCTCCTGCGCGCCGGCGACCGCCTCCTGGCTCTTGAGCGTCAAGCGGTTGAAGTCCATGTCAGCTTCTCCGGGCCGGATGCTGCGGCGGTCGGTAGAGGACGACCTCGCGCCTGTACGAGCGGTGGACAGAGGCGATCTCCTCACGCAGGTCGCGCTCGAGGCGCTCCATGCGCGCGCGCATGCGATTCAACTCGTCCTGCAGCACGAGCACCTGCTCCACCCCTGCGAGATTGAGGCCGACCTCGGTCGTGAGTCGCTGGATGAGGCGCAGGCGCTGGACGTCGGCGTCGGAGTAGAGCCGCGTCCCGCCCGGAGTGCGGGCCGGGCGGACGAGGCCCTTCGCCTCGTACATCCGTAGTGTCTGCGGGTGCATGCCGACGAGCTCGGCGGCGACGGAGATCATGTAGCGCGGGCGGTCGGACACGTCAGCGCACCTCCGCGAAGCGGTCACGCGGCTGCTCGCGGGACACCTTGCGGTAGCCCTCGAGCGCGTCGCGCTCGGCCTTCGTCAGCTTCTTGGGCACCGTCACCTTCACGCGCGCGAGCAGGTCGCCCTTGCCGCCGCCCTTGATGTGCGGCGCGCCACGGCCCTTCACGCGGAGCAGCTTCCCGCTCTCCGTCCCCGCCGGGACCTTCAGCGAGACCGGGCCGTCCGGAGTCGGGATCTCGACGCTCGCGCCGAGCGCGGCCTCCGCGTACGTGACGGGGACGTCGAGGAGGAGGTCGGCGCCCCGGCGCTCGAAGAGCGGCGAGGGCTCCACGTCGGCGACGACGTAGAGGTCGCCGGGCGGGCCCCCGTTCCGTCCGACTTCGCCCTTGCCCTTCAGACGGATGCGCGTGCCGCTCTTGGCGCCGGCGGGGATGGTCACCGCGTAGCGCTTCGTCTTCCGCTCCCGACCGGTTCCACGGCACGTTCGGCACGGCTTCTCGACGATCGTCCCGTTCCCCTGACAGCGCGGGCACGGCTGGGAGAAGGCGAAGAGCCCCTGCGCCTCCGAGATCACGCCGCGCCCGTGACACTGCGGACAGGTCACCGGAGCGGTGCCCGGCTCGGCCCCCGTGCCGTGGCACGTCGAGCAGGCGGTCTCGGCCTCGACGGGAACGCGCACCTGGACACCCTTCAAGGAGTCCTCGAAGGAGACGCGCACGTGCGCCTCGAGGTCGCTGCCGCGCACGGCCTGCCGCGCGCCCGCACCGCGCGCGCCGCCGAACATCCCGCCGAAGAGGTTTCCGAGGTCGCCGAGGTCGAACTCCTCGAAGCGGACACCCCCCGTGCCCGCCCCACCCGGGAACCCGCGTGCGCCCGCTGCGCCGAAGCTGTCGTACGCCTTGCGCTTCTCGGCGTCGGAAAGGACGTCGTAGGCGGACTGCACCTCCTTGAATCGCTCCTCCGCCCCGGCGTCGTCCGGGTTCTTGTCGGGATGGAGCTGGCGGGCGAGCTTCCTGTAAGCCTTCTTGATCTCGTCGTCGGAGGCCGTCTTCGCGACGCCAAGGATCTCGTACGGTGACTTCACGGCCGCCATCTCACGCCGCCACGATCACGCGGGCCGGCCGCACGACCCTGTCGCCGAGCCGGTACCCGCGCTGGACGACCTCGAGCACGCAGCCGGCGTCGACGCCCTCGCGCTCCTGCGTGAGCATCGCCTCGTGGACGTGCGGGTCGAACGCGCCGTCCGTCTCGATCTCGACGAGGCCCTCCCTCGCAAGTGCGGCGCGGAGCGCCTGCTCCACCAGTTCGACTCCTTCGACGAGCGCGGCTTCCTCATGGCGCTCGGCCGCGTCGAGCGCCCGCTCGAGGTCGTCGAGCACGGGAAGGAGGTCGCGGACGATGCGCTCGTGGGCATGCGCGACCAGGCGTTCCTGCTCGCGCGCGGCGCGCTTGCGGTAGTTCTCGAAGTCGGCCTGTACGCGCTGGAGGAGATCCAGGTACTCGTCCCGCTCGGCAGTGACGCGGGCGAGCTCGTCGACCTCGACGACCTCCGCAGAGGTCGGATCCGTTGGATCCGACCTCTCTGCCTCTACCGACTCGTGCGCTTCGACCTCGTGCGTCACGAGCGCGCCGCCTCTTCCTCGTCGATCACCTCGAAGTCGGCGTCCTCGACGACCTCGTCCTCCGAGGCACCGCCGTTGCCGGACGCCTGCGAAGAGGCCTGGGCGCTCGCCTGCGCGTAGATGGCGTCCGCAAGCGATCGGGACGCCTCCTCGAGCGCCTCGGTCTTCGCCTTGATCTCGGCGACATCGGCGCCTTCGACCGCCTGGCGAAGCTCCATGACTCGGCCCTCGATCGTCGACGCGTTCGCCTCCTCGAGCTTGTCGCGATGCTCCTTCAGCGTGCGCTCGGTCTGGTACGCGAGCTGCTCGCCGGCGTTGCGCGCATCGGCGAGCTCGCGCAGCTTGTGCGCCTCGCCCGCGTGCGCCTCCGCCTCGTGGATCATCCGCTCGACGTCGTCCTCGTTCAGCCCGGAGCCGCCCTCGATCCGGATCTGCTGCTCGTTCCCGGTGCCGAGGTCCTTCGCCGAGACGTGGATGATCCCGTTCGCGTCGATGTCGAAGGCGACCTCGATCTGCGGCAGGCCGCGCGGGGCCGGCGGGATCCCGACGAGCTGGAACTTCCCGAGCGTCTTGTTGAACGCCACCATCTCCGACTCGCCCTGCCCGACGTGGATCTCGACCGACGGCTGGTTGTCCTCGGCCGTCGTGAAGGTCTCCGACTTGCGCGTCGGGATCGTGGTGTTGCGGTCGATGAGCTTCGTGAACACGCCGCCCTTCGTCTCGATCCCGAGCGACAGCGGGGTGACGTCGAGGAGCAGGACGTCCTTCACCTCGCCCTTGAGGACGCCGGCCTGGATCGCGGCGCCGACCGCGACGACCTCGTCCGGGTTGACGCCCTTGTGCGGCTCCTTGCCGATCAGCTCCTTGACCTTCTCCTGCACGGACGGCATGCGGGTCATGCCGCCGACGAGGACGACGTGGTCGATGTCGGAGGCGCTGAGCCCGGCGTCGGAGATCGCCCGCTTGGTCGGCTCGACGGTCCGCTCGAGGAGATCGTGGGTCAGCTCGTCGAGCGTCGCCCGCGTGAGCTGGAGGTCGAGGTGCTTCGGGCCCTCGGGCGTCGCCGTGATGAACGGCAGATTGATCTGCGTCGTCATCGTGGACGAGAGCTCGATCTTGGCCTTCTCACCGGCCTCGTAGAGGCGCTGGAGGGCCATCGGGTCCTGCCCGAGGTCGATGCCCTGGTCGCGCTTGAACTCGGCGATCATCCAGTCGACGATCGCCTTGTCGAAGTTGTCGCCGCCGAGGTGGTTGTCGCCGTTCGTAGCCTTCACCTCGAACACGCCGTCGCCGAGCTCGAGGACGGAGACGTCGAACGTGCCGCCGCCGAGGTCGAACACGAGGATCGTCTGCTCGGCGCCCTCCTTGTCGAGCCCGTACGCGAGCGCGGCGGCTGTCGGCTCGTTGATGATCCGCAGGACGTTGAGTCCGGCGACCTTGCCGGCGTCCTTCGTCGCCTCCCGCTGCGCGTTGTTGAAGTACGCGGGGACGGTGACGACGGCGTCCGTCACGGGCTCACCCAGGTACGCCTCCGCGTCGTGGCGGAGCTTCTGCAGGATCATCGCCGAGATCTCCGGTGGCGCGTACTCCGTGCCCTCGGCCGTCACGCGCACGTCGTCGTTCGGCCCCTTCACGACCTCGTAGGGGACGATCTTCATCTCCTCCGACACCTCGTCGTACTTGCGGCCCATGAACCGCTTGATCGAGAAGATCGTGTTCTGGGGGTTCGTCACGTGCTGGCGCTTGGCAGGCGCGCCGACGAGCCGCTGCCCGTCGCGACCGAAGGCGACGACGGACGGCGTCGTCCGGCCGCCCTCGGCGTTCGGGATGACGGTGGGCTCGCTCCCTTCCAGGACGGCCATGCACGAGTTGGTCGTCCCGAGGTCGATGCCGATGGTCTTGGCCATGGTGAGATTCGCTCCTTCCGATACTTGAGTCTTGGCAACGTAGGAAAATCTAAGTCCGAAGGTAGCAGATCATTGATCGGAAGGACTGGCCGCCGCCGGCCAGAACTCGTTCCCGGTGGTGAGAGAGCGGTCCCCCATGGTCCGGATCGAGACGCGCTGGGTCGAGCGCGCCGTGGGATCGAACCGGATCCTCGTCTACCTCGCGGGCGTTACTCTCGCTCTCAGCACCGCCGCCGGCTTCCTCATGCACTGGATCGACGAGGAGGCGTTCCCGACGGTCGGAACCGGGGTGTGGTGGGCCGTCGTGACGTTCTGCACGGTCGGTTACGGGGACTACGTGCCGACGGACGGAGTCGGCAGGGTCGTCGCGAGCATCGTGATGGTCTTCGCGATCACCTTCATCGCGATCGTCACGGCACTCGTCACCTCGACGCTCGTGACGCAGGCACAAAAACGCGAGCAGGAGGCCAAGGACGCGCTCCATCCACCGGTGCTCGAGACGCTCGCCCACATCGAGGAGCGCCTCGAGAGGATCGAGCACCGCCTGTCTCAACGGTAGATCCCGATCAGGATCCCGCCGGCGGCGACCAGTGCCGCGCCGACGACGAGACGCGGCCCGATCCGCTCGGAGCGGCCGAGCACGAGCGCGGAGAGAGCGACGCCCCAGAGCGACTCGGTAGCGACGATCGGCGAGACGACGCTCACGCGGCCGCGGTAGAACGCCTCGAAGAGGAGGACGTAGGACAGGCCGTAGCAGAGTCCCGCCGGGAGGAAGGCGACGGCGCCGCGCCTCGTCCACGTCACACGGGCTGCGAGCGCGAACGCGACGGTCACCAGGGCGCCGGTGAGCATGGTCGCGAAGGCGGCGAGCCCCGCATCGACGTCCGTCGCCTCGGTGCCGAGCCAGCGCACGAGGCTGTCTCTCGTCGCGAAGGCGACCGTCGCGCCGAGCGCGAACAGGAGACCGACCCGGCGAAAGTGCTCCGGCCGCCTGCGCTCGCTCGCGAGCAGGATCCCGCCGGCGACGATGAGCGCGGCACCGACAACGAGCCCCGCGACGAGCGGCTCGTCGAGGAAGACGAGCGCGATCGCAACGGCGAAGAGCGGCGCCGTGCCGACGGTCACGGAGCTCCGTGAGGCGCCGGCGTCGCGGACGCCGAAGGTGAAGAGGATCTGCGAGAGGCCCGGCGCAAGGAGGCCGGCAAGGAGGAAAGGCCACGCGCTCGCGACATCCCACTCGCCCCGTCCGGCCGTGACGAGCGCTGTCACCCCGAGCGCCGGGAGCACCGTCAGCGCCGTCCCCGCCTCCGGCGAGATGCCCGTGCGGAGCGCGAGGCGTATGAGGACGGTCATCGCCCCGAACAGGAATGCGGAGGCCGAGGCGAGCGCGATCGCGGTCATACGAGGGCACGCTGGCGACGAGCGAGACGCCGCAGAGCTCTGGCAGCTGCGGGCTCGGCGACCAGGATCCCGGCCATCATCACGCCGCAGCCGATCCAGCCGACCCACCCGAGGATCTCTCCGGCCAGGACGACCCCGAAGAGGGCGGCAAACGGCGCCTCGAGCGTGAAGACGAGCGCAGCCCGGGCGGCGGTCGTCCGCGCCTGCACCCACGTCGCGATCAGGTAGCCGAGGGCGCCCGCGAACAACCCCGTGACGACGAGCGCGCTCCAGACGGTCCACCCGCGCGGCACGCTCAGATCGCCGAGTGCGAGCGCGATGACAGTAAAGCTCACGAAGCAGGTGGCCATCATCAGAAACGTCAGGGCACGCGCGTCGTAGCGCGGCGCGTAGCGCTCGAGCGCCGTGATCTGCAGCGCCGCGGCGAGCGCACTCGCGAGGACGAGCAGGTTGCCGGTACCCGAGCCTCCCGGGACGCCGTTCAGGAGGAGGAGCCCGCCCAGCGCGAGCGCGACGCCGAGCCAGAGCGCCCGCGACACCGACGTCCCGAAGAGAGCCAGCGCGAGCAAGGGAGTGAAGACGACGTAGAGGCCGGTGATGAAGCCCGTGCTGGCGACGGTCGTGAGCTCGAGACCGGCCGTCTGGAGCCCGAAGGCGCCCGCGAGGAGGAGCCCGACCCCGATCCCGGCGCCGTACCCGCGCCGCGGCAGCTCGCGGAGCGGTGCCCACGCGAACGGGGCCAGGACGGCGGTCGAGATCGCGAAGCGCACCGCGAGGAACGCGAAGAGCGGGTACAGCGGAAGCGCGTCCTTCACCAGGACGAAGGTGAAGCCCCAGATCGCCGTCACGACGACGAGGGCGAGCAGGGGAAGACGCCGGCTCACGGATCGACGGCGCGCCTGACACCCGCGAGCCAGCGTCGGCGGATGAGCGCCGAGAACGGCCCGACGACGCGCCAGTAGCGACGGAAGGCGCGAAGCGCGTCGGCATCCATGGCCTGTACGCGCGTCTCCGTGGACAGGCGGCAGCCACCTGCCGTGGGCTCGGCCCTGAAGTCGATCGCCATGCGCACGGTGCCCGGCCCGGCATCGGCGAAGGGCCGAAGCCCGCCCGAGCGTCGCCACGGCGTGCCGGCGGCACCGGCCGCGACCTCGGTCTCGGTCTGCTCGAGAACGGTGAACCCCATGCTCCGCAGCGCGGTGCCAAGCGGCGGCCCGTCCCGAAGCCCACGAAGCCGGAAGAACAGCCGCACGATCGAGTCGGGCGCCGCCGGCAGCTCGAGGACGGCCTCGAGCGCCCGCTCCGGTGAGCAGGGCAGGTTCACCGCGTGGAGCTCGTCGAAGTCCCACTCGGGGAGAGCCCGGTCGATCGCCGCCATCACGCGATTCTCTACGCTCCGGAGATGGCCGTCCTCGACACCCACGGCAGGTCGCTCCGCGACGTCCGGATCTCGGTCACCGACCGCTGCAACTTCCGCTGCGTCTACTGCATGCCGAAGGAGGTCTTCGGCCGCAACTATCGCTTCCTCCCCCGCCGTGAGCTCCTCACCTTCGAGGAGATCGAGCGCGTGTCCAGAGTGCTCGTATCGCTCGGTGCTCACAAGCTCCGCATCACCGGTGGCGAGCCACTCCTACGCCGCGACCTGGAGGTCCTGGTCGACGAGCTTGCGATGCTCGGAGACCTCGACATCACGCTCACGACGAATGGAGCCCTACTCGCCCAGAAGGCGCAGGTGCTCGCGAATGCAGGACTCTCGCGCGTCACGGTGAGCCTCGACTCGCTCGACGACGAGGTGTTCCGGACGATGAACGACGTCGACTTCCCGGTCGCCCGCGTTCTCGCGGGTATCGACGCGGCCCACGACGCGGGACTCCCGGTCAAGATCAACGCCGTCGTCAAGCGAGGCGTGAACGAGGCGTCGATCCTCGAGATGGCGCGACGCTTCCGCGGCACGGGGCACACCCTTCGCTTCATCGAGTACATGGACGTCGGCGCGTCGAACGGGTGGCGCATGGACGACGTCGTCCCGGCCGCGGAGATGGTGAGCACGATCGGCGCCGAGTTCCCGCTCGAGCCGGTCGAGCCGTCGTACCGCGGCGAGGTTGCGTCGCGGTACCGCTACCTCGACGGACAAGGGGAGATCGGCGTCATTGCGTCGGTCACCCAGCCGTTCTGCGGTGACTGCACGCGCATCCGACTCTCCGCGGACGGGAAGCTCTACACGTGCCTCTTCGCCGTACGCGGGCACGACGTGCGCTCGATCCTCCGCTCGGGAGCGGACGAGGCGGAGCTGGACACCGCGATCCGCGCCATCTGGGAGCTGCGCACCGACCGCTACTCGGAGCTGCGTACGGAGGAGACCGCGGCCCTGCGCAAGGTCGAGATGTCCTACATCGGCGGCTGACGCCCGCCGCCGCGTCCTCGAAGCGGCGCTCGAAGGGTCTACGGGAGCGGCTGAACGGTCAGTCGCAGCACGTCGGGGCGGTGGTAGTGGCCGGCGGGGTCGAAGCGCTGGCGCTCCTCGACGAGCCGGTCGGGATCGAGCTGCGCGTACAGGATCCCCTCCTCGCCGTACAGCGGGCCGGCGAGGTACGCGCCGCCAGGCGAGAGGATCGCGCTCCCTCCCCGGCCGATGACGTCGTGCTCCTCGAGCAGCTCTCGGAGCGGGAAGTCCTTCGGATAGGCGGACGCCCGCTGGAAGTGCGCCGGAGCGACGACGAACGCGCGGGACTCGCGTGCGATGTGCACGAGAGTCGACTGCCACTCGTCGGAGTCGTCCGCGGTCGACGCGAGGTAGATCTCGACGCCCGACTCGTAGAGCGAGAACCGTGCGAGCGGCATGTAGTTCTCCCAGCAGATGAGGCCGCCCAGCCGGCCGAGCGACGTCTCGATGGCGCGTAGCCCGCCGCCGTCGCCCTGGCCCCAGATCAGCCGCTCGTGGTTCGTCGGGACGAGCTTGCGGTGCCGGAGCGCCAGCGTGCCGTCCGGCGCGTGGTAGAGGAGCGCGTTGTAGACCGTCCCGCTCCGCGAAGGGTCGAGCTCGTTCACGCCGGTGACGAGCCAGACACCGTTCTCGCGCGCGATCTCGCCGAGGCGGTCGCACGCGGGCCCGGGGACCTCGACTGCCGAGCGGGCCAGGAGCGCGAAGGCGGCTTTCGCCCGGGGATCGCCCCAGCCCGCGAGCGCCTTTGCCCAGATCGAGGACGGATACACGGAGACGAACGTCTCCGGGAAGACGACGAGCTCGGCACCCCGCCCCGCCGCCTCGGCGGTGAGCGCGGCGAGCTTGTCGAGGGTCGCGTCGCGGTCGAGCACGACGGGCTCGGCCTGGACGCAGGCCACGGTCACGGTTCGATCCATCCCCGGATCCTTGCACCGATCCCGCGCCCGCGGTGCGGGAAGCCCGTAGGAACGTCCGCGTCCGCACGGATTCACGGCAACGCGAGTCGAGCCACCCTGGAGCAATGGGAGGTCGGGCGACGATCGACGGAAACGAAGCCGCCGCGTGGGTCGCGTACCGCGCGAGCGAGGTCATTGCGATCTACCCGATCACGCCGGCGACGCCGATGGGCGAACTGGCCGACACGTGGTCCGCGCGCGACGTGCCGAACGCCTGGGGGGCAGTTCCGCAGGTGATCGAGATGCAGAGCGAGGGCGGCGCGGCCGGTGCCGTGCACGGAGCGCTGCAGGCGGGGGCGCTCGCGACGACGTTCACATCGTCACAGGGGCTCCTCCTGATGCTGCCCAACATGTTCAAGATCGCGGGCGAGCTCACGCCGGCGGTCTTCCACGTTGCGGCGCGCACCGTGGCCACGCACGCGCTCTCGATCTTCGGCGACCACTCAGACGTCATGGCCGCGCGCTCGACCGGGTTCGCGCTCCTCTGCGCCTCGTCCGTCCAGGAAGCGCACGACCTCGCCCTCGTCTCGCATGCGGTGACGCTCCGCTCGCGCGTCCCGTTCCTGCACTTCTTCGACGGCTTCCGCACCTCGCACGAGTTGAACACGATCGACCTCCTGGACGAGAGCGACCTCACCGCTCTTCTCGACGAGGGTCTCGTCGTCGAGCACCGAGCGCGCGCCCTCTCCCCCGACAGCCCGGTGCTGCGCGGGACGGCCCAGAACCCGGACGTCTTCTTCCAGGCTCGCGAAGCGGTGAACCCCTTCTACGCCGCCGTCCCCCGGATCGTGCAGGAGGAGATGACGAAGCTCGGCGAGCGAACCGGGCGCCGCTACCGCCTCTTCGACTACGAAGGGCATCCCGAGGCCGAGCACGTTCTCGTCCTCATGGGATCCGGCGCCGGCGCGGCAGGCGAGGCCGTCCGGCGGCTTGCCGGAGAAGGGCGTCGCGTCGGGCTCGTCACGGTGCGCCTCTTTCGCCCCTTCGACGCCGCAGCCTTCACGGCTGCGCTCCCCGCGACGACCGAGCGCATCGCAGTCCTCGACCGTACGAAGGAGCCGGCCGCTCTCGGCGAGCCCCTCTTCCAGGACGTCGTGACGGCACTCGCCGAGGGTGGCGGCGAGCTGCCGCTCGTGGTCGGCGGTCGCTACGGCCTGTCCTCCAAGGAGTTCACGCCCGCCATGGCGGCGGCCTGCCTCGAGGAGCTCGCACGCGAGGCGCCACGCCGCCGGTTCACGGTCGGCATCACCGACGACGTCGCAGGCCTCTCGCTCGAGGTCGACCCCTCGTTCTCGACCGAGCCGGACGACGTCGTGCGCGCGGTCTTCTACGGCCTCGGCGCGGACGGGACGGTCGGTGCCAACCGCAACTCGATCAGGATCATCGGCGACGAGACGGGGCAGTATGCGCAGGCGTACTTCGTCCTCGACTCGAAGAAGGCGGGCTCGACCACGGTCTCGCACCTCCGCTTCGGGCCCGGGCCGATCTCCTCCACCTACCTCGTGCAGGAGGCGGACTTCGTCGCCTGCCACCAGTTCGGCTTCCTGGAGCGGATCGACGTGCTGGAGCTGGCACGCGAGGGGGCGACGTTCCTCCTGAACGCGCCGTATCCCGCGGGCGAGGTCTGGGAGCACCTCCCGCGCGCCGTACAGGAGCAGATCATCCAGAAGCGGCTGCGCCCGTGGGTGGTCGACGCGACCGGTGTCGCACGCGAGGCGGGTCTCGGCAAGCGAGTGAACACGGTCCTGCAGACCTGCTTCTTCGCACTCGCGGACGTGCTGCCGCGTGAGCGTGCAGCCGAGGCGATCAAGGACGCGATCCGCGCCACGTACGGCAAGCGCGGCGAGGCCGTGCTCGCGAGGAACTTCGACGCCGTCGACCGGGCGCTCGAAGGCCTCCACGAGGTCGAGGTTCCGGCGACCGCCACCTCCACCGTAGGTCTCCGCGAGGCGGTGTCGGCGGACGCACCCGACTTCGTCCGCGAGGTGACAGGGACGATGATCGCCGGACGGGGGGACCGCCTCCCGGTCAGCGCGCTCCCGGTCGACGGGACGTTCCCGACCGACACGGCGCGCTACGAGAAGCGCTCGATCGCGGAGGAGATCCCGGTCTGGGATCCGTCGATCTGCATCGACTGCGCGAAGTGCACGCTCGTCTGCCCGCACGCGGCGATCCGGATGAAGGTGTTCGAGCCCGAGGCGCTCGACGACGCCCCCGACGGCTTCCTCTCGAAGGAGTGGAAGGCGCGCGACCTCCCCGGGATGCGCATGTCGATCCAGGTCGCACCGGAGGACTGCACGGGCTGCGGCATCTGCGTGGAGACGTGCCCCGCCCACTCCAAGGAGGAGGTGCGACACAAGTCGATCAACCTCGAGCCCAAGGACGACCACCTGGACGTCGAGCGCGAGCGATACGAGTTCTTCCTCTCGATCCCCGAGATCGACCGGGCGCTCGTGAGCCCCGCGACGGTCAAGGGCTCACAGATGCTTCAGCCGCTCTTCGAGTACTCCGGCGCGTGCGAGGGCTGCGGCGAGACGCCGTACCTCAAGCTCATCACGCAGCTCTTCGGCGACCGCATGCTCGTCGCGAACGCGACGGGCTGCTCCTCCATCTACGGCGGGAACCTCCCCACCACGCCGTGGGCTCGTACCGCCGAAGGGCGCGGCCCGGCCTGGTCGAACTCCCTGTTCGAGGACAACGCGGAGTTCGGGCTCGGGATGCGGCTCGCGCTCGACCAGCAGCAAGCCGCCGCCGCGGCGCTCGCCGGCGATGTGGCGCCCGACCTCGCTCCGGCGATCCTGGGAGCCGACCAGACCACCGAGGAGGGCATCGCGGCCCAGCGCGAACGCGTCGCTGCCCTCGAGGGGCGCTGCCGAGAGCTGGACACCCCCGAGGCGCGACGGCTGCTCGCGCTCGCCGGCGCGCTCGTGCGCAAGACGGTCTGGATCGTCGGCGGCGACGGCTGGGCGTACGACATCGGCTTCGGCGGGCTCGACCACGTCCTCGCCTCCGGCCGGGACGTGAACCTCCTCGTCCTCGACACCGAGGTGTACTCGAACACGGGCGGCCAGTCGTCCAAGGCGACCCCGCGCGGCGCCGTCGCGAAGTTCGCGTCCGGTGGCAAGCGCACGCGCAAGAAGGATCTCGGGATGATCGCCTCCGCCTATGGCGACGTGTACGTGGCGCAGATCGCGATGGGCGCGGACAACCCACAGACCGTGAAGGCGCTCGCCGAAGCCGACGCGTACCCGGGCCCGTCGCTCGTGATCGCATACAGCCACTGCATCGCCCACGGCATCGAGATGAAGAAGGGCATGGAGCAGCACAAGCTGGCGGTTGACACCGGGTACTGGCCGCTGTACCGGTACGACCCGCGCCACGGGAACGCAGGCGAGCATCCGTTCAGGCTCGACTCCCGCAAGCCGAAGCTCCCGCTCTCGGACTTCACCGCTCGCGAGGCACGCTTCGCGATGCTTGCGCGCTCGCGGCCGGAGGACGCAGCAGAGCTTGCGAAGCTCGCCCAGCGCGACGTCGACGAGCGCTGGCACGTGTACGAGCAGCTCGCCGAGGTCGAGCACGAGCCCGTAGAGGAGGAGACATGACCGTCGATCTCTCGACGACGTACCTGGGACTCCGGCTCCGGACGCCGATCCTGGCCTCGGCCTCGCCGCTCACCGGCGACCTCGACTCACTGCGGGAGCTCGAGGAGGCCGGCATCGGCGCGGCGGTGCTGCCGTCGCTCTTCGAGGAGCAGATCGAGCACGAGCAGGTCGACCTGCACGAGCTCCTCGAGCATTCGACCGACAGCTTCGGTGAGGCGACGTCCTGGTTCCCGGAGCTCGACGACTATCGCACCGGCCCGGACGCGTACCTCGAGCACCTGCACGCAGCGAAGGAGCTCCTCGACGTTCCCGTGATCGCCAGCCTGAACGGCGTCTCCCCGGGAGGTTGGCTCCGGTACGCAGGGCTGTGTCAGGAGGCCGGAGCGGACGCGATCGAGCTCAATGTCTACGCCGTCGAGACGGATCTGGAGGGGTCGGCGAGCGCGGTCGAGGAGCGGACGCTCGCGCTCGTTCGCGAGGTGCGCAGCGCCGTCTCGATCCCGCTCGCAGTGAAGGTCGGGCCGTTCTACTCCGCATTCGCGCACATGGCCCGGCGGCTCAGCGAGTCGGGCGCGGACGGCCTCGTCCTCTTCAACCGCTTCCTCCAGCCCGACATCGACCTCGAGACGCTCGAGGTCGCGCCGCGGCTCGCGCTCTCCACTCCCAACGAGCTCCGCCTGCCGCTCCGCTGGATCGCGATCCTGCGCGGCCGGGTGCCCGTGAGCCTCGCGGGCACGACCGGAGTGCACGACTGGGAGGGTGCGCTGAAGCTCCTGCTCGCCGGCGCCGACGCCGTGATGGTCGCATCCGCCGCTCTCATGCATGGCCCCGTGGTCGTCCGCCAGGCGCTCGCCGGAGTCGAAGCCTGGATGGTCGAGCGCGAGTACGACTCCGTCGAGCAGCTCAAGGGCAGCCTCAGCCAGGCGTCCTGCCCCGACCCGGCGGCGTTCGAGCGCGGGAACTACATGCGCGCGCTCGTGTCCTATGCTCCGGAGCCGAGCGACGCACGGCGCATGCGGCCGGAGCGGTAGGCCTCTCGTTAGAATCGGTCTGCTGTGTCGACCTTCGTCGCGGAGACTTCTCGGCGCCTGCCGCGTGGCTGGGCGCACCTGATCCTTCAGTTCGCCATCTGGATGGGGTTCTACGTCGTGTACCAGGTAGCGCGCGGAGCAGCCGACCGGAGCGTGTACGACGCGTTCCAGAACGGCGAATGGGTGCTCCGCACGCAGCAGCAGCTCGGCGCGCTCTTCGAGCCCGCCGTCCAGCGGGTCGTCGACACGTCGTCGCTCCTGCTCCTGGCGACCTCGTACACGTACTGGCTCTCGCAGTTCGCCGTGGTCGGCTTGACACTGCTCTGGGTCTACTTCCGCCATCACGAGCGCTTCGCGGGCTTCCGGAACTGGCTCATCGTCGCGAACCTCGTGGGTCTCGTCGGCTATGTCCTCTTCCCGACGGCACCGCCGCGCATGTTCCCGGAGTGGGGCTTCGTGGACACGCTCGCGCAGTACTCGTCCGTGAACCATTCGAGCGGGCTGATCGCGTTCGCCTCCAACCCGTACGCAGCGATGCCCAGCCTGCACTCGATGGACGCGCTCATCGTCGGGATCGTGATGTTCGGTCTCGTTCGCTCTCGCATCGCCAAGGCGCTCTGGCTCGCCTGGCCGGCATGGGTCGGGTTCACGGTCATCGCGACCGGGAATCACTACTGGCTCGACGTCGTCGCCGGGTTCGCCCTCGCGATCCTCACCGGGCTCGTGCTCAGCCGAGCGCGCCTGCCGCGGCTCCTGCGGGCATGAGCGATCCCGACGCGGCGTCATCAGCCGCGCCGGAGGGCGAGCCGCCCCGCGTCAACCAGCTCGACCGCGTCAAGCAGGAGTACACGCAGGCGGCGCGGGAGATCCTCGCGCGCTCCATGCGAGGCGTCGCCAAGACGAAGCTGACGCCGGACATGCTCACGCTCGCCGGCGTGTCCCTCTGCCTCGCGGGCGCCGTGCTCGTCGGCTTCGAGGGTCGAAACGAGAAGCTCTTCTTCTGGCTCGGCGGCGCGCTCTTCGTGATCGGCTCCGTCGCGGACATCCTCGACGGCGCGCTCGCCCGCGCTGCGAGCAAGGGAACCGTCTTCGGCGCCTTCCTCGACTCGACGTTCGACCGTCTTGGCGAGGCGGCGATGCTCGCAGCGATCGGCCTGGTGTTCATGCGCGACGGGAACGAGGTCGCGCTCGTCGCGACGTTCGCGGCGGTGATCGGCTCCTTCCTCGTCTCGTACACGCGGGCGAAGGCGGAGGCGCTCGGCCTCCGAGCCGACGTCGGCTTCGGATCGCGCGTCGAGCGCGTCGTCCTCATCTCCGTCGGCCTCGCGCTCGCCCCGTGGGGGCTGTTGCAGTGGCCGATCTACCTCCTCGCCGTCATGGCGTGGATCACGGTCGTTCAGCGGATGCTGTTCGTGCGGCGCCAGCTCCGCGAGCTCGCCGAGCAGCCCGGCTGATCACAGAGGACTCGCCAGTCTGGTAATTTGCTAGCAGTTTGACTGCTAGCACTTCATCCCGTACGAGCATCCTTGTGAGGATGCCTCCGCATCTCAAGGCCGCTCTGGTGCGCGAAGCCGCGCGCAGGCACTCGAACGTCAACGACGTGGCAGCAGGGCTCCTCGCAGAGACGTTCGACGTGTGTTACACGCCCTCGAGACGGCGTCGCAAAGTGCTAGCAGGACCTTCTCCCGTCCTCCTCCTGCGCGTCCCGCAGGAGCTGAAGGACGAGATCCACGCGGAGGCGTCGCGGCGCGGCTCCAACGCGAACGACGTCATCCTCGCCGCGCTCGCCGACGGTCTCGGCGTCCCGGCACAGAGCAATCGCAAGGGAAAGGAACTCATGGCCACCACCAACGGATCGAAGAACGTGCGCGCGAAGGAGAAGGTGCGCGTCGCCCTCATCGGCGTGGGGAACTGCGCCAACTCGCTGCTCCAGGGCGTCGAGTACTACAAGGACGCGAAACCCGAGGACGCGGTCCCCGGGCTCATGCACGTCGACCTCGGCGGGTACCACATCTCCGACATCGAGTTCGTCGCGGCGTTCGACGTCGCCAAGGGCAAGGTCGGGGCAGACCTCTCCGAGGCGATGTGGGCGCACCCGAACGACACGATCAAGTTCGCGGACGTGCCGAAGACCGGCGTGAAGGTCTCGCGCGGGATGACGCACGACGGCATCGGCAAGTACCTCTCGCAGGTCATCGAGAAGGCGCCCGGGCCGACCGACGACGTCGTCGGGATCCTCAAGGAGACCGGCGCGGACGTCGTCGTCAACTACCTCCCCGTCGGCTCCGAGGCAGCAACGAAGTGGTACACGGAGCAGATCCTCGAGGCAGGCGTCGCGATGGTGAACTGCATGCCGGTCTTCATCGCGCGGGAGCGCTACTGGCAGAAGCGGTTCGAGGAAGCGGGGGTTCCGGTCATCGGCGACGACATCAAGTCCCAGGTCGGTGCCACGATCACGCACCGCATCCTGACCACGCTCTTCCAGGATCGCGGCGTGCACCTCGACAAGACGATGCAGCTCAACGTCGGCGGCAACTCCGACTTCCTCAACATGCTCGAGCGCGAGCGGCTGGAGTCGAAGAAGATCTCGAAGACGAACGCCGTCACCTCGATGCTCGACTACGACATCGGCGCGACGAACGTCCACGTCGGGCCTTCGGACTACGTGCCGTGGCTCACCGACCGCAAATGGGCGTACATCCGCATGGAGGGCTCGTCGTTCGGTGACGTGCCGCTCAACGTCGAGCTCAAGCTCGAGGTCTGGGACTCGCCCAACTCGGCCGGCATCGTCATCGACGCCGTGCGACTCGCGAAGCTCGCCCTCAACAACGGGATCTCCGGAGCCCTCGAGGCGCCGAGCGCGTACCTCATGAAGTCGCCGCCGAAGCAGATCCGCGACGACGAGGCGCACTCCCGGATCGAGCGCTTCATCGTCCAGAACACGGTGACGAGGAAGGCGGCCGCGAAGGCGCAATCCGCGTTCGGCTGAGCCGGATCCTCTGGATCGGCGCGGCGGCGACCCTCGTCGTCGCCGCGCTGGTCGCCCTCGTCGCAGGCCCCCGCGGCGACTTCTCCGAGAACGACGGGCGCATCCTCGCCACGCTCGCCGTGCTCCTCTACACGGGTGGGACGGCTCTCGCCGGGCTGGCGCTCGTCGATCGAGGCTCCGCACGAGCCTTCGGTTGGCTCGTCGCGGCCGCTTCGCCGATCTGCCTTGCTGTCGTGCTCTGGGGGCTGTGGTCGTTCGCGTTCGACGGTGGTAGCGACGACGCGGCGCGGGCGGCCCGGGGTGCCGTGCTCGTACTCCTCGTCGGCCTCGTCGGCTCGACCGGGATGCTCCTCGCCCGAGACCGCGCGCTCGTGACGCTCGCGTACGCCGCGGGTGTCCTCGTGCCAGTACTCCAGCGGTTCACGACAGCAGGTGACGAGGCGTCCATCAGGACGCTCGCGCAGCTCGACGGCGTCGAGCTCGTCGCCTCGCGCGGAGTGGTCGAGGGCGTTCACGTCGAGACTCCGGTACGCGGAGAGCACCTGTTCCTCCGGCGGACGGCGTCCGAACCTCGCGGAGCGCAGGGCTAGACTCGCACAACGGTGAGCCTGCGTATCTGCTTCGTCACACCGTTCGCGTGGTCGCAGCCACACGAGGTGAACGTTCACGTCGAAGGCGCGTCTCGCGCGCTGCGCCAGCTCGGCCATCACGTGACGGTCCTCGCGCCATCGGCCAGGGCGCGCGACCTGCTCGACGGTCGACGCACGCTCCAAAGGGGCGCCGACGCCGAGGTCATCGCCGTCGGCCCGTCGCTTCCCGTCTCTCGCCGCACGAGCCTCGGCGTCCCCGTGGGCGTCCGGGCAAACCTCCGCCTCGCGCTGGCGCACGGGGAGTACGACATCGTCCACGGGATCGAGCCGGGCCTGCCGAGCATCTCGTACCTCGCCCTGACCTCGGCGAGAGCGCTCACCGTGGCGACCTTCTTCTCCCCGGAGCGCCTCGGGTATCCGGCCCGCAAGTCACGACGAGACCGGCTCAACATCAGGGTCGACGCGCTCCTCGCGACGTCGCCGGAGACGGCCGAGGCTGCGTCACATCGCTTTCCCGGCGACTACCGCGTGGTCTCTCCGGGCGTGGACGCCGATCTCTTCACGCCCGACAGGAAGCGAGACGTGATCGTGGCGGAGCTCGAGGTCGCCGGTCGCGCGACGACGCGGAGCCTCGTGCGGCTGCTCGCCGAGCTCGACGGCTGGGAGCTGCACCTCGTGCACACCAAGCCGCTCGCCTACAAGCCGGCTATCCCGCGGGCGCTTCGCGGACGTGCCCATGTGCGCTCCGCCCGCCGCCCCGAGCAACGCGCCGCGATCCTGCGCGAGGCTGCGATCTTCGTCCCCGCCCCCGGCGGGATGGAACGTCTGGCTCTCGAGGCGGCAGCCTGTGGAGCCGCGGTTGCGAGCGCCGACGAGGTATCGGAGCTCGTGCGAGACGAGGCGCGGCGCGCGGAGCTCGGCTCCGTGGCCCGCGCGCAGACCGAGACCCAGGGCTTCGACCGCATCGCGGCGGAGCTCGCCTCGGTCTACACGGAGCTCACACGGAAGCAGCGGACGACCGCGAGGAAGAGCGACGCCGACCCGCTCGCGGATCGCGACTGGATCGCCGTCGACCTGCACATGCACACGTCGTGGTCGCACGATTGCTCGATCCCGGCCGCAGACCTCCTGGAACACGCAGAGGCAATCGGCCTCGGTGGAATCGCCGTCACCGATCACAACGTCTTCGGGGGCGCCCTCGAAGCCGTGGAGCTCGGGCGGGGACGCGAGCTGATCGTCATCCCGGGCGAGGAGATCAAGACGGACAACCAGGGCGAGGTGATCGGGCTCTTCCTCGAGCAGGAGATCCCACGCGGACTGTCGTTCGCCGAGACGATCGAGGCGATTCGGGAGCAGGGTGGGCTCGTCTATCTCCCCCACCCCTTCGACCGCATGCACGCAATCCCGGACCCGGCCACGCTCCACCGGCACCTCGCGGAGATCGACGTCTTCGAGGTGTTCAATGCCCGCCTGCTTCGCGACTCCTTCAACGACGAGGCGCTTCGCTTCGCGCGCAAGTACCGGCTTCTCGAGGGGGCCGGCTCGGACGCGCACGTGCTCCAGGGCGTCGGGACGGGGGCGGTTCGGATGCGAAGGTTCGACGGGCCGGAGGAGTTCCTGCTCTCGCTGCGGACGGCCGAGATCCTCCGCCGGCCGAAGTCTCTCGCGTACCTGCAATCGCTCAAATGGGTCGCCCAGGTCAAGGAAAAGGTTCGCTGAGCGAGAAGGTGAGCCGGACTTCGTGCCTGCCGCCGTGCCCACCGACGAGATCTACGAGCGCTACCTCAAGAAAGCGATCGCCGAGATCAACGAGCTCGGCGACGAGCTGGCGCGCGAAGGCGACGAGCTGCGGATTCCCGTCCTCGGCTCGGGGCACCCGCTCGCGGACGTCTTCCTCCTGAAGCTCTTCCCGAAGCCCTCCGAGATCGAGGAGGGTGTCGCCTTCTTCGGCCGCTCAGGACAGGCCGTGTTGAAGTCGTTGCAACGTCTTCGCGTCGACCCGCTCGCCGTCTACGGCACGAACTGCCTCAAGTTCGGCACGGAGGACCCCGCCGACGCGGCTGGCTGGCTGACGCGAGAGCTCCACATCGTCCAACCGAAGCTCGTCGTCGCCATGGGTGCCGAGACCGTCGCCTTCGTGAACGAGCTCGACTTCCCGCTCTCGCAACCGCTCGATGCCGGATCGGAGGGCGTCGTCCAGCGCTTCACCGGCACGGTCGACGCACTGGTCACCCCCGACGTCGACGACTCCCTCGACGAGCAGCCGGCGAAGACACGCTTCTGGAACGCGTTCAAGGCGCTCGGCCCGTGGTGGGCGGAGCAGCCCCCGTACTGAGGCGGGCGCGCGCCCTCGCGCTCGCTGCAGTCGGCGCGCTCCTCCTCGTGTACGCCTGGCTCGCGGAGAGCCTGTGGGAGCTGCCTCAGCGTTGGGACGTCGTCTTCGTCGGGCTCATCGTGTTCCCCGCCTCGACGGCGCTCATCTGGCTCGGGCTTCCGCTCGGGCTGACGCCGCGGAGGCATCCGATCGTCCTTCCCGCGATCGCCGGTGCCCTCGCTCTCGCCTTCGCCCTGCTCGGGCTCGACGGCCCGTTCAACCTGGCGAAGCTCGCGTGCTTCGCGCTCGTCGGCTACGCCCTGCTCTGGGCCTTCCACGAGCTGTGGTGGGTAACGCTCATCGCGGCGCTCGTCGCCTGGGTGGATGTCTGGTCCGTCGCAGCAGGCCCCACTCGCCATGTCATCGAGGAGCGTCCCGGCCTCATCGAACGAGTCGCGATCGGATCCGCGGTGCCAGGCGAGGACTCGGTCATCTACCTCGGTCCTCCGGACGTGATCTTCTTCGCCCTGTTCCTCGGAGCTGCGGCCCGCTTCGGCCTGCGCGTCGCCGCGACCTGGGTCGCGATGACGGGATTTCTCAGCCTCACGCTCGCGGCCGTCGTCCTCGGGGACATCTCCGGGCTGCCGGCCCTGCCCGCCGTCTGCGCCGGCTTCCTGCTGCCGAACGCGGATCTCCTCTGGGCCAACATCCGGGACGCCTGGCGCTCCCGCGGCTCGGCGGACACGGTCGAGTAGCGGCGACGCTTGCGTCGCTGGGGCGAAGCGGTCTCGCCCCTACGAGAGCGTGAGCAAGCTCACGCTCTCCACGTGCGGCGTGTGCGGGAACATGTCGACCGGGCGGCAGCGGACGAGCTCGTACCCGTGCTCATCACGCAACACCTGGACGTCCGACGCGAGCGTTGTCGGGTTGCACGACACGTAGACGATCCGCGACGCGCCGAGCGCGCCCGTCCGGCGCAGGGCCTTCCCCGCGAGGCCGGCGCGCGGCGGATCGACCACGACGAGGTCGGGCGCTCCCGCACGCTCGACGAGCTCCTCGAGCGACTGCCCGACGTTTCCCGCGAAGAACTGCGCATTCGCGATCTCGTTGAGCTCCGCGTTCTCGATCGCGCACGCGACGGCCTCCTCCGAGATCTCGACTCCCCACACCTCCCGCGCTGCGGCGGCGAGGCTGAGCCCGATGGTCCCGGTTCCGCAGTAGAGATCGAAGACGCGCTCGTCGCCTGTCAGCCCGGCGAAGTCTCGCGCGAGCCCGTACAGGTGCTCCGCCATCTCCGTGTTCGTCTGCAGGAACGCGCCGGGCCGCAGACGGAAACGGAGGCCGAGGATCTCCTCCTCGATCGCCTCGGATCCCCAGAGCAGCTTCGTCGGAAGATTCGTCCGCTCCGCCGGGCTGTCGTTGATCGCCCAGTGGATCGACCGCACCTCGGGGAACCGCCGAAGCACGTCGACGAGGTACCCCGGCTCGAAGCGCTCGCCGGGCGCCGTCACCAGCGTCACGAGCACCTGCCCGGTGTTGCGCCCCTCGCGGTAGACCAGATGCCGCAGGTAGCCGGCGCCCGTCTCCTGGTCGAAGGGCTCGAGCCGTTCCTCGCGCGCCCAGTCGCGCACGGCGAGCCGGACGCGGTTTCCGAGATCCGTCGTGAGGAGGCACTCCTCGATGCCGATCACCTCGTCCCAGCGCCCCGCGCGATGAAACCCGAGATCGACGCCGTCGGCACCAGTGGTGAACGAGTACTCGAGCTTGTTCCGATAGCCGAAGATCGATGCCGCCGGCACGATCGGCTCGAGCGGAGGCTCGGGTATCCGCCCGATGCGTACGAGAGCGTCTCGCACCTGCGACTCCTTGGCCGCGACCTGCTCCTCATAGGCGAGGTCCTGAAAGCGACAGCCGCCGCACGTGCCGAAGTGGCGACACGGTGCCTCCACACGATGAGGGCTCGGCTCCATGACGACATCCGTGGAGGCTTCCGCGAACCCGCGCTTGACTTTCGTCACGCGGGCGGTCACGAGGTCTCCCGGCAGCCCGCCGCGAACGAAGACGACGAAGCCGTTCAGGCGCGCGACGCCGTTCCCGCCGTAGGCGAGCGAGTCGATGCGGAGCTCGAGCTCCTCTCCCTTGCGGACAGGCGCGGCCACAGTCCCCCAGCGTAGCGGGGGCTCGTACACGCGTCCGTACGTTCGGTCGTGATCGGCGCTTCCCAGACCGAGCAGTCCGAGGACGCAGGGAGCCCCGATACCGGCCGTATCGGGGCGACCGAGGACGACGGAATGCGAAGTGTTCCGGGGGGCCGCCTGGCACACACCCGTACTTGCGGACGCGTGTACTAGGCGACGTCCCGCCGGTTCGTCCGCACGAACGCGATCGCGGCGGCCAGCGCTGTCCAGCCGAGCGAGACGAGCACGGAGCGTGCCCACGAGAGGCCCTCGCCCTCCGAGCCGACCGTCCCGCCCAGCGCAGCGGCGGGCAGGTACTCGGACACGCCTTCAAGGTCGATGTACGGGAAGACACCGAGAAGCACCCAGCAGATCGGCTCGAGCACGAACATCCAGACGAGCACGCCCACGAGCGCGCCGACCTGGGAGTGGACGGCCCCACCGATGGCAGCTCCCAGGACCCCGGCGAGCGTCGTCGCGACGAGCGCCCGCCACGCCCCGTTCCCCCACTCGCCCCACTCGAGGGGCACGTCGAGCACGCCGAGCCAGCTCGCTGCGACGACGATCGCGACGACGAGGGAGGCAACGAGCAGGAATGCCCCGACCGTCGCGCCGGCCAAGAGCTTGACCACGACGAAGCGACTTCGACGAGGCGTCGCGAGCAGCGTCCTCGCGATCGTGCCGTGCCTGAACTCGTTCGTCACGAGGATGATCCCCATCAGCAGCGCGAGGATGGACACAGGAAAGGCGAGGTCGAGCGGGATCCGGAACTGCAGCCCGGGGTCAACGCGATCGTCTGACGGCGACCCACCGATGTTTGCGGCCGTCACGAGGCCGCCGAAGAGCAACGTGACGAGAGCGAACCCCAAGGTCGACCGCAGGGTCCCCAGCTTGAGAAGCTCGGCTGAGTAGAGATTGCTCACGCGCCTCGCTCCCCAGGGTCGCCGGTGAGCTCCAGGAAGACCTCCTCGAGTGTGGCGCGCTCCCGAGTCAGCTCGTGGAGCACGACGCCGTGCGCGGCCGCGAGCTCGCCGACCTGCTCGGGCGGTGCGCTCACTGCGAGCCTGCCGTCATCCACGGCATGCGCCTCGAGGTTCGCCTCCGCGAGCACGCCAGCGAGGCGTTCCACCTCCGGAGAGCGCACGGTCGTCGCACCTGCGACCATCGCTTGCACCTCCGCCATCGCGGCCTGCCGGACGAGGCGGCCCCGGTGGATGATCACGACGTGGTCGACGGTCTGCGCCACCTCCGAGAGAACGTGGCTCGAGATGAGGATGGTCCGGCCCTCGGTTGCGAGCGAGCGGAGAAAGTCGCGGAGCCAGCGGATTCCCTGTGGGTCGAGGCCGTTCGCCGGCTCGTCGAGCACGAGCACCTCGGGGTCGCCGAGAAGGGCCGCGGCAAGACCCAGTCGCTGCCGCATGCCCAGCGAGTAGCCCTTCACGCGCCGCAGGGCCGCCGTACCCATGTCCACCATCGCGAGAACCTCATCGACGCGCGATCTCGGAATGCCCCCGGCGACCGCGAGCACTCGCAGGTGGTTCCGGCCCGAGCGTCCCGGATGCGCGTCGAAGGTCTCGAGCAGCACACCGACACGCCGGACAGGGTGCTCGATCTCGGGGTACGGCTTGCCAAGGACGGCCGTCCTGCCAACGGTCGGGTGGACGAGCCCGAGGATCGCGCGCATCGTCGTCGACTTCCCCGCGCCGTTCGGCCCGAGGAACCCCGTGATCGTCCCCGACGGGACGGTGAACGTGAGGTCGTCGACGGCGAGGGTCGAGCCGAACCGCTTCGTGAGCCCTTCGACCTCGATCATGCGTCGCCCGTCAGGCCAGGATCGAGACGTAGACGGTTCGATCGCGCGGACCGTCGAACTCGCAGAAGAAGATTCCCTGCCAGGTCCCGAGTGCGAGCGTACTTCCGTCGCCCAGCGGGACGACGACGCTCGGGCCCATGAGCGATGCGCGGATATGCGTGGGAGCGTTCTCCTCGCCCGGCTCGTGGTGCTGCCAGGGCCAGCCGTCCTCGACGATGCGCTGGAGCGCGGACTCGAAGTCGCGCGCGACGGCCGGATCCGCGTGCTCGTTGATCGTCACGCCCGCGGTCGTGTGGGGGACGTAGACGAGAACCGCCGAACCGCGCTCACCCGCGACCGCCTCACGCACGTCGCTGGAGATGTCGACCAGCTGGCACCGCCGCTCGGTTCGGATGGTCAGCTCATGCATGTCGACGACCGACGTCGGGGAGAGGACGCGGGCGAGGCAAGCCTCGTCCTACAGCGCGCCGCCGGCGGCGGGCGGTGCCCCCGCCTCGAGTGGGTTCTCGTCTCCGGCGGAGCGCGCAAGGAACTCCTCGACCTGGAGAAGGTTGTCCTTCCCGCGCTCGACAACCGCGAGGAGCTCGGTCATCGACGCGACCTCCTCGCGCTGCTCCTGCAGGAACCAGTGCAGGAACTGCTCCCCGACGAGGTCGCCCTCCTCGCGTGCGAGCTTGACGAGCTCGATGATCTGCTCGGTCACGCGCTTCTCCTGCGCGAGCGCCAGTGCGACCGGAGCGACGGCGTCGGAGAACGCCGTCTGTGGCTCCTCGACGCCGGGAACGAGGGCGGGCTTGTCCGAGTCGAGGAGGTACTGGACGATCATCATCGCGTGGTTTCGCTCCTCGATCGCCTGCCGATAGAAGTGCGCCGCGAGCTGGGGGAGCGTCTCGGCGTCGTAGTGGATGGCGATCGCGACGTACTGCTGCGAAGCAGCGAACTCGTATCCGACCTGCGCGTTGAGGGCTTCCCCGAACGTGGGCATGGCGCGACTCTAGTACACGCGTCCGTGAGCTCGGCCGCCAAGCCCATACGCGTACGTGCGGACGGGTGAACTGACTGGGCGAAACGACGCGCGGGGCCCCGATCGGGGCCCCGCGCGTCCGAGCACCGGCACCCGCGCGAACTACCCGTCGATCGTCTTCTGGAGGGTGATCTTGCGGGGCTTCTGCTCGTCGGGCTTGGGGACACGGACTTCGAGCACGCCGTTCTCGTAGCGCGCCGCGATCTTGTCCTGATCGACGCCCTGGGGCAACCCGATTCCGCGCGCGAACGTGCCGTAACGGCGCTCGAAGCGGTAGAAGTGCTCGTCAGAGAGCTCTTCCGTCCTCTCGCGCTCCGCAGAGACGGTCAGCGTGTCGTCCTTGACCTCGATCGTGATGCTCTCCTCGGGGATCCCGGGGAGGTCGAACGCGTACACGACATCGGAGTCCGTCTCCCAGACGTCGAGTGCCGGCACCCAGTTCTGGGTCGCGCGTCCGGGACTGTCGAGGAGCCCGTTCATGAAGCGGCTCATCTCGTTCTGGAAGGAGGCGAGCTCGCGGAACGGCTCCCAGCGAACAAGCGTCGTCATGGTCGAATCCTCCCTTCGGACTTCGTTGATCTCTATGTGAGATGAGTATAAAACTTGAGCATGTATGACGCAAGTTCGTGGCATGGGTAGCATCCTTTCGTGGCCGGCGTCCCGACCAACCTCAAGGGTAGGAGCTTCACACGCGTGGCCGCATGGTCAACGGAGGAGCTCGAGACCGTCCTCGACCTCGCCGACGAGCTCAAGGCCGAACGCACGCGCCGGAGGGAGCTGCGCCTGCTTCCCGGGCGCACCATCGGGCTCGTCTTCCACAAGCCGTCCACGCGCACGCGGGTCGCGTTCGAGGTGGGCATCGCAGAGCTCGGCGGCATGGCGCTGTTCCTCCCCGCAGCAGAGCTCCAGCTCGCCAGGGGCGAATCGTATCGCGACACCGCGATCGTCCTCTCTCGGTTTCTCTCCGCGCTCATGATCCGGACGTTCGAACAAGCCGAGGTCGAGGAGTTCGCCGAGCATGCGTCGATCCCCGTGATCAACGGCCTCACCGACGAGGCACATCCGCTCCAGGCGCTCGCTGACGCCATGACCCTCCGGGAGCGCTTCGGAACGCTGTCGGGCCTCCGCCTCGCGTACGTCGGCGACGGCAACAACGTCTGCCACTCCCTCATGCGCATCGCTGCACGGCTGGGGATGGAGTTCGTCGCCGCGACGCCAGCCGGCTACGAGCCGAGCGCGCGCGTCACCGCCGATGCGACCGACGATGCACGGAGCACCGGCGGTAGCGTCGCCGTACTGACCGACCCTCGGGAGGCAGTTCGCTGCGCGCACGCCATCTACACGGACGTCTGGACAAGCATGGGCAACGAGCCCGACCAGGGCAGCCGCCACGAGCACCTGGCTCCCTACCGCGTCGACTCCGCCCTTCTCTCCCTCGCCGACCCGGAAGGCATCGCGATGCACTGCCTGCCCGCCCACGTCGGCGAGGAGATCACCGCGGATGTCCTCTACGGGCCCCGCTGCCTCGCGTGGGAGCAAGCGGAGAACCGGCTCCATACTCAGAAGGCGCTGATGGCACTCGTGATCCGCTGATGTCCTTCGAGGATCACGTCGCGGCAGCCCTGGATGAGCTTCCGCCGGAGATCGAGGCTGCGCTCGAGAACGTCGCGATCCTGATCGAGGACGAGGACCCGGAAGATCCCGACCTGTTCGGTCTCTACCGGGGGATCCCGCTTCCGGAGCGCGGCGACATGGCCGGGCAGCCTCCGGACACGATCTCCATCTACCGGATCCCGCTCGAGGAGAGCTTTCCCGACCCGAACACGCTTCAGGACGAGATCCGCATCACCGTGCTGCACGAGCTCGGCCACTACTTCGGGCTCGACGAGGATCGGATCGCAGAGCTCGGTTACGAATGAGTTTTGGTTGCGCCCGGATCGGGAATGCATCCTGCAACCCAACCGTTCTTACGATCATGACTCCGTCTCAAATCCATGAACAGATCGAGCTCCTCTCGGAGGAGCGCCAGCAGCTGTGGCAGCGCCTCTCCGACGGCCTCGACCCTGAGATCAAGAGCGAGATCAAGGACCTCGACGCGCGCCTCCACGACCTCTGGCAGAGCCTACGGAACGAGAAGGCCCGGCTCCGCTTCGGTGAGCGTGAGGAGATCGTTCGCAGGGCCCGCGCCGAGGAGCGGCTCGAGCGCGCAGCCTGATCCTGCAGGGAGCGCCGCGCTCCCGCATATCATCGAGGCGTGCCCATCTTCGGTCGCCGTCGCGCTGTTCCGGACTCGCTCGAGAGCGAGTACGAGCGCATACGTGCGATCCGGACATCCGCGGAGCAGGAGCTCGGCCGGCTTCGTCGCGAGCTCACGGAGCGTGTCGCGGCGGTCGAGCAGCGCGAGCGCGAGCTTGCCGACGCGCTGGCGCGTGTTCGGCGCGAGAGACCCGGAGACGAGGCGTCAGAGCACGACACGACGTCGCGGGCCGAGATCGTCCTGGCAGCTCGAGCGCAGGAGCTGAGCAAGCGCGAGGAGGATCTTGCGGCGCGCGAGCGCTCGCTCGTCCAGCAGGAGAACGATGCCGCGAGGCAGGCGCAGGGCCACGCGGCGACGCCCGAGGAGCGGCTCGCCGAGATCGAAAGGCGCCTCGCAGCGCTCCAGGAGGCCGAGAAGGCATTCGTCCGCACGCGTGCCGAGCTCGCGGCACGCAGCGACGAGCTCGATCGACGGGCAGCGCTCCTCGAGGAGCGCGCGAGGGACGGTGCCGCAGCCGGCGGGATGCAGGCGAGCGCGGAGATGGCCGAGATCGACGAGCGTCTCCGCCGCCTCGAGCGCGAGACGCGCGAGGCCTCGACGGATCGCGGGTTCGGCGAGGAACTGCGGGCGCTCGAGTCGAAGGGGCTTCGCGGCTCGGGCACGTAGGTCGGGGCGACTACACTGGCCCCGCGCGGGGCGTTAGCTCAGCTGGGAGAGCGCCGGCTTTGCAAGCCGGAGGTCACCGGTTCGATCCCGGTACGCTCCATAAGAAGAAACCACCCCGCACCAGCACCCTTCTTGCACCTCTCGCACCGGGACTCCTACGGGGGCCGACAGGGGGTCGCGATCTCAGCCCCGGAGCCTTCCGTGCCCTGACCGCGCCTCGTCCAAGCCTTGCATGTGCCGGAAGGCCAGTAGCTAAGCCAGATCTCGCGAAGGGGGCACGGTCAGCGCGCCCTTCCGTGCCCCCTCCGAGCTCACGTTTGCCGCTTAACTAAGCCAAAACTCGGCACCTTGACGGCCGCGCCGTTGGGGCACGGTCAACAGCTGCTCTGCCTGCTAGCAGTCTCGACGCCCGTACTTCGCCGCGTCCCGCTCGGTGGTCGCCCCGATGGCCCCGAGGTGCGCCCTTCCTAGCCTGAAGCCGTGAGCACTCCCCGGCGAGAGGCGTCGCGCGTCGACGTCCCCGGGCCTCCGAGCGAGACCCCCGCCGACCCACGGGAGTCGATCGATCGCCTGCTCCGCGACCTCCACTCACAGCGGGACGGGCTGTCGGAGGCCGAGGCCGCGAGACGCCTCCTGACGCACGGGCCGAACGAGCTGCGACGACGCGGGGGGCGGAAGTGGCCGCGCCAGCTCGCCCGCCAGTTCGTGCACCCGCTCGCGCTCCTCCTCTGGCTGGCCGCGCTGCTGGCGTTCGTGGGGGCGAGCACGCCGCTCGGCGTCGCGATCGTGGCGGTCGTCGTCCTCAACGCGGCCGTCGCGTTCGTGCAGGAGCGCCATGCGGAGCGGGCGGTCGAAGCGCTCGCCGGGTATCTCCCGCTGCAGGCCACGGTCCGCCGGGACGGCGCACATCGCGTGATCGACGCACGCGCGCTCGTGCCCGGGGACATCCTCCTCGTCTCCGAGGGAGATCGCATCTCGGCCGACGCTCGGCTGCTCGACGGCGCGGTGGAGATCGACATGTCGCCCCTGACCGGCGAGTCACAGCCCGTCTATCGATCGTCGGAGTTCGCCGACACCCGCGGCCCCCTGCTCGACGCGCGCGAGCTCGTGTTCAGCGGGACGGCCTGCGTTGGGGGCGAGGCCGAGGCGCTCGTCTTTGCGACGGGAATGCGCACGGAGCTCGGGCGAATCGCAGCGCTGTCCGAGCGAGTCGAGGTCGAGGAGAGCCCGCTCGAGCACCAGGTGCGCCGCATGGCGTGGCTGATCGCCCTCGTCGCGGTGATCGCGGGCGTGGTGTTCCTGCCGATCGGCTGGCTCGTCGCGGGACTGCCGCTCGACGACGCCTTCACGTTCGCCGTCGGTCTGATCGTCGCGAACGTGCCCGAAGGGCTCCTGCCGACGCTCACGCTCGCCCTGGCCGTCGGCGTCGCGAGCCTCGCGCGTCGGGGCGCTCTCGTGAAGCGGCTCAGCGCCGTCGAGACGCTCGGGTCGACCACCGTCATCTGCACCGACAAGACCGGAACGCTCACCGAGAACCGGATGCGCGCTGTTCGTATCTGGACACCACTGACCGAGCTCGACCTGGAGAGCGAGCCCGACGTTCCTGCGGCGATGGCGGCGGATCCGGTCCTCGGTCTTCTCGGGCGCGCTCTCGCGGCCTCGTCCACCGCCGAGCTCGCGTCCGAGCGAGCCGGCAAGTCCCGGGGTGAGGCCACCGAGGTCGGGCTCCTCGAAGCCGCGCGCGTGCTCGGGATCGACGTCGACGTCGCGCGTCGCGAGCACGACCGGAAGAAGCTCTATCGCTTCGATCCGCGCCTGCGCCTCATGTCCACGGTGGACGAACGGGCAGACGGCGGTATCACGGTTCACGCCAAGGGTGCGCCCGAGGAGATCCTCGAGCGCACCACCATGATCGGAGGACGGGAGAACCACCTCTTACTCACGGACAACGATCGTGCCGCGGTGCTCGACGTGCTCGAGCGCTACGCCGCGGACGGTCTCCGAGTTCTCGGGATCGCACGCCGCCGCCTGCCCGATGGCGAGCCGCCGCCGGAGCGGCGTGAGGACGCGGAGCGCGATCTCGTGCTCCTCGGGCTCGTCGGCCTCTTCGACCCGCCGAGGCCTGAGGTGTCCGACGCGGTCGAGCGCTGTCACGCGGCCGGGATCCGGATCTTCGTCGTCACCGGCGACTACGGGCTGACGGCCTCCCAGATCGCGCGTCGCGTCGGCATCGCGCGTGACGGCGCCAAAGTGGTCACGGGCGACGAGCTCCAGGAGATGAACGACGCCGCGCTCGCGCAGCTGGTCGGCGGGAAGGCCGAGCTCATCTTCGCCCGCGCGTCGCCGGAGCACAAGCTGCGCATCGCCGAGGCCTTGCGGGCGCAGGGTCACGTCGTTGCGATGACGGGTGACGGCGTCAACGACGCCCCCGCCCTCCGGAGTGCGGACATCGGCGTGGCGATGGGGATCACCGGCACGGACGTGGCTCGCGAGGCGGCCACGATCGTGCTCACGGACGACAACTTCGCGACCATCGTCGACGCGGTGGCCGCGGGCCGACGCGTCTACGACAACGTCCGCAAGTTCGTCCTGTACATCCTCGCGCACCTGACGCCGGAGGTCGTGCCTTTCCTCGTGTTCGCGCTCTCGGGCGGAGCGATCCCGCTTCCACTCACGGTGCTTCAGATCCTCGCCATCGACCTCGGCACAGAGGTCCTGCCCGCGCTCGCGCTCGGGCGAGAGCCGGCCGAGCCGGGTCTCATGGAACGGCCCCCACGCCGCCGCACGGAGGCAATCGTCAGCAAGTCGCTGATGTTCCGTGCGTGGGTCTTCCTCGGGCTGATCGAAGCTGCGCTCGTCCTCGCCGGCTTCTTCTACGTGCTGCTGCAGGCGGGCTGGGCCCCGGGCGACGACGTCGGCGCCGGCTCGGCACTGCACGACACGTACCTGCGGGCGACCACGATGACCTTCGCCGGCATCGTCATGTGCCAGGTCGGAACCGCTCTCGCGGCTCGCACCGAGCGCGCGTCGCTGCGCTCCGTCGGCCTCTTCACCAACCGCATGCTCCTTCTCGGGATCGCCTCCGAGCTCGCGTTCGTCGCCGCGCTCGTGTACGTCCCGTTCCTCCAGGCGATCTTCGGGACCGCTGCGCTCGGGCCTGTCGAGGTCGCCATTCTCCTGACCTTCCCCGTGCTCGTCTGGGGCGCCGACGAGCTCCGGAGGGCGAGGTTGCGCCGCCGCCCAATCGGACGAGCCCCGACTCCCGGATCAGGTCTGCTTGGGGACGCCGCCGCCGGCGCCTCGGGGTAGTGGCAGATCGGCCACACCGGCCTCGGCGAGCGGCCTGCGCGCCCACGCGAACGTCCGCTCGTGCCAGCCGGAGAGCGGCTGCAACGTCGTCCCGTTCGTGGACGAAGGCTAAGAACTCGCATCAGAATGAGCGCTCCAGTCTTTTGAAGCAGACTAGGCAGCAGCCGAGGGCGAGGAAGGCTTCGTGGATCTCGGCCCGGCGGTCGTAGCGGACGAGCAATCGCTTGAAGTGGTGCAGCCAGGCGAAGGTGCGCTCGACCACCCAGCGCGCGCGGCCGAGTCCGGAGCCGTGCTCGGTCTTCCGGCGGGCGATCTCGGGAGTGATCCCGAGGCCGCGTAGCAAGCGCCGGTACTTGTCGTGGTCGCAGCCGCGGTCGGCAGTCAGCCGCGGCAGCACCACGAGAACGGCCTGCAGGAACGCGGGCGTCTTGGGGAAGTAGATGACGTCGTCTACGTGGTGCTCGTTGCCCTCGGTCGCTGCGGGTTGCCATGGTCGACATCAGAGAACTGCCTCTAGCCGGGTAGCAGGTTGGGTAGCAGGCAGACAAGAAAACACCTGCTAATCGGGCTGTTTTCGCACCGATCGAACCACTCACGTCCATCATCATCTTCATGCTTCTCTCTCACTCGAGAGAGAACTGCACGAGGCAACTGTTGCTGGGTACAGGTGCACCCGCGTTCGTCTCGGTCGCAGCACCCCACGACGTGTGCCGGTTCAGCTGTCAGGCGTGCTTGGGAACGCCGCCCGCCCCAACATGCTGTGCGGGTTCAGTCGCGAAGCCGCCAGCCTCTGCGAGAGGCCTGCGGCCCCACGCGAACGTCCGGTCGTGCCAGCCGGCCAGCGGCTGCAGGGTCGTTCCGTTCGTGGAGGAGTGAACGAACCAGCCGCCTCCGACGTAGATCCCCATGTGCCCGACCTGGGCAGGCTTCGAGCGCGGCCCGTTCGGGCCGAAGAAGACGAGGTCGCCGGGCTCGAGGTCGGAGCGCGTGATCCGCACACTCGGGGCGACCTCACCGCTCATCGCGTAGGACGTCCTGCCCCTGAGGACGGCGGGGAGGGAGGGGGCGAAGTCGAACGGCTGCAGTTTGTAAACGCGCCATACGAAGCCTGAGCAGTCGAAGCCGCCGGGAACCGTACGCCCGCCGATCTGCTGCTGCCGCTCTGACGTTCCTGCCCAGACGTACGGTGAGCCGACGAGTCGGAGCGCCCGCCGGAGCACAGCCCGCTGCGGCGCGTCGAGCTCCGGGAACTCGAAGGTCGCGACCGATCCACGGACCGTGTCGGCCTGATCGTCGCGCAGGGCGAGTAGCCGCGCAATCGAGAATGCGGCCTCGGCTCGTGTGGCCGGCTCCCCGAGCTGGAGCTCTAGGTGCTCGACGCCCGTCGGGTGGTTGATGCGCAGGCCGAGGAGCCGTGCGACCGTCTCGGTGCCGAGCCAGGACGTGGGCGCCAGACCCGCGCGCACTGCGGTGAGCCTGATCGCGCGCGCCTCCGCCCGGAGCCCCGCGACGCTGACGAGTCGCGCATTGAGCTCGCGAATCGACACGGGGCGGTCGGGCTGGTCGACGGTGACCGGGATGGCCCCGAGCGAGGAGAGCGCGATCGCGAGCTCCCCGTGGGTGAGTGAATCCTGGGGCCGGAACTCGGCGACGCTCGGCGCCATGAGCCCAGCGGCGACGACGGCCGTGATCTGCGAGTGCGCCCAGGAGCGCGTGCTCACCTGCGCTCCGGCCGTGGCCGTCGCGACTAGTGCGACCACGCATGCGAGGAGGGCGATGCGGCGCATCACTCTCCTGTATCGGCCGCGTCGCGCAACGACTGTACCCACTCCCTCGGCTGCTACCGGTGCGCGCGCGGCTACAGTCGAGCCGTGCGCACATTCGTCCTCGCGCTCGTGCTCGTCTCGCTCTCCGCGTCGGGCTGCGGCGGCGAGAGCGCGGGAGATGCCGTCCCGGCGCCGACGACGACCGCCTCGGAGTCCCGCGGCACCTCCGATCGACCTCCGGCTCCATCGATCGAAGGAACAGCGCTCACGAGCGAGCGCGTCGCCCTCGAAGGTTTTCGTGGGCGGGCGGTGCTCGTCAACGTCTGGTCGTCCTGGTGAAGCACCTGTCAGAGCGAGGCGGTCGCCTACGCAGAGTTCGTCGATGATCACCCCGAGCTCGCTTACCTTGGGATCGACGTCGCGGATACGCCGCACGAAGGCCGGGCGTTCGTCGAGCGCTATGGCTGGACGTGGCCCTCGATCTCGGACCCCGCCCGTGAGCGCGCTCGGGAGCTGGGCGCGACATACCAGCCGCACTTCGTCCTCGTCGACGCGAACGGCCGGATCGTCGCCTCGCACGAGGGTGCCGGCAACGAAGAGATCTGGACGTCGCTCGTCTCGCAGCTGCCCTGAGCGACGGTTCGAGGGGTAGGCTGACCGGCGTGAGCCTGACACGCGAGCGCGACTACGCGGACTGCCTTTCCGCCGCCTGGCTCGGGGAGCGCCTCGGCGGAAACCCGACGCGCGTCGAGGCCATGAGGCGCGAAGGCGAGCTCATCGCCGTACGGCGACCCGGCTCGATCGAGTGGCTGTACCCGGCGTGGCAGTTCACCGCCTGGAAACCGAGACCAGGTGTCGCTCGCGTCGTCGCCGCGGCACGCGACGCCGGGCTCGACGAAGCCGCGCTCTACGAGCGCCTCACCGCCCCGCTCGGCATGCGGGGAGGTGGCTCGCGACTCGCAGACCTCCTGGTGCAGGGCCGCGAGGACGAGGTCGTCGCCGCCGTACGGGAGCGCTAAGAACTCGACTCGGAACGACGCTTCGTCGGCGCAGCGTGCCCGCCGAGCGCGTTCCGGAGGCTCAAGGCTTCATTTTCGAAACGAGTTCTGAGCGTCAGATCGTCGCGGCCGGAACGCTTTCCGGCGCCCGGATGATCGCAACGTCGCCGCTCACCGTCTTCACGCGAAGGGGAACGGCGGCGGTATCGGGGGCGGTCTCTCCGTCCGGAGGAGCGTCCTCGAAGCCGAGTTGCGACTCGAGCGTCCCCGAGACGGATGCGGCGTCGATCCAAACTCGTGTGCCGCGCGCGACGCCTATCCGAGCGTCTCCCGAGATGGACTGAGCCTGAACCTCGCCGGCCTCGACGCGGTCGATCCGGATGTCGCCAGACGTCGTCGAGACGGTGAGCGGTGCACGCACGGTCCTGATGCGAACGTCACCGGAGACCGCGCGGGCGCCGAGCGGCCCCGCGAAGCTGTCGATCTCGAGCTCGCCGGATACGGTGGTCAGCGTCGCTTCTGCCAGCGCCTGGCCAATTGCGATGTCACCGCTCGCAGTCTTGACTCCGAGCGCGCCGCGCGCACGATCGACCTGGACGTCCCCGGAGGCCGTCCTCACGGTCACGGCTCCGAGCTCGCCCTCGACGCGGAGCTCTGCCGAGCCGGACGCGAGATCGAGATCCGTTCCCGGCGGGCACGTGATACGTACCTCGACCGCATCGTCCCACGAGATCTGCAGCGGCCCCCAGCGAAGGCGCGGGAGCTGCTCGACCGTGACGACGTGCGTGTCGCCCTGCTCGTCCATCCGGACGGCGACCTCACCCAGGGCGTCTTGGCCACGGCGGCCGAGCGAGACGAGCTCGACGCTCGTGCGCGGCTCGTCGGCCGTCGTGACCACGACGCGGCCACTCGGGAGCTTGATCTGGAGGGAGACGCTCCCGGGCGTATCGAAGATCTGCATCGCCGACACCTAGCGCTTCGTGCTGCGGGGCGACGCCGGGCGAACGCGACGGTCCTCCGTCCGTGCGCGCGTCCGGCGCACGCGATCGCCAGGGTCGAGGAGGGTTGCGTAGTCGAACGGGAGCGGAGCGAGAAGCATGATGACTCCTTTCAGCCTTGGGCGTAGCCCTGCATGCGGTTGCGGCCCCGACGGGTCGAGCGCGAGTCGAGCACACGGGCGATCGTCCGCACGAGCCAGGCGTTGGTCGAGGTCCCTTCCTGGGCGGCGGCAGCCTCGATGCCCTCCTTGAGCGACTCGGGAAGGCGGAGGGAGATGCGCCCCATGTGCTCGTCTCCGAAGCCGAACCTCCCCGGATCGGGCGCGTCGTCACCGACGACTACGACGAGCTCCGGCTCGCGACCTGCGAGACGGACCTCGACGCGCCCGGGGTCGAGCTGGCTGGTGATCTCGAGCGCAGCTTCCCCGAGCAGGTCGAACAGCCGGAGGTGCAGCGTCGCACCGAGCGTGTCGATCAGCCGCTCGGCTGCCTCCCTCGTCGCGTCGTCGCCGAGGCCGGCGGTCGAGGCGAGGTCCTGCTGGATGGCCTGGATGTGGCCTTCGAGCTGCATCGTGACATCACTATGACATCTATCACGACATCTGTCAAGCGCCACTTAGGAGTGCGGTCGACATCCCGGCGCAGCCGAGGCCTGAAGGCGACATGAGAGTCCGTCAGCCGAGTACCCAGATGTCGTTGCGCACGATCGGCGTCTCGGCGCCCTCGGCATCGAGCCCGACGACATCGACATCCGGCCCGCCGATCATGAAGTCCGTGTGCACGGCCGAAACGTTGACGCCGAGGTCGAGCTGCTCCGCGGCGGCACGGCCAGCCGCGCCCTCGACGAGGAACGGAAAGCCGGCGCCGAACGCGATGTGGCTTGCAGCGTTCTCGTCGAACAGCGTGTCGTTGAACACGAGCCCGGTTCGCGCGACTTCGGACGACCCGTCGACGAGCGCGAGCTCGCCCAGACAGGGAGCCTGCTCGTCCGTCGCGAGCTGCGCGCGGATGATCTCGGCACCGACCGTGGCGGACACGTCCACGATGCGGCCGTCGCGGAAGCGCACCTCGAGGCCTTCGACACGCGTGCCCCCCGCGATGAGGGGGGCCGTGGAGCACACGGTCCCCTCGGCGCGCCGCCAGTCAGGGCTGGTGAAGACCTCCTCGGTCGGAAGGTTCGGGATGTGCGTGATGCCGGTGGTGGTCTCGAAGGCTGCGCACGTCCATGTCGCCCGCGGGTTGAGGCCGATCGTCAGGTCGGTGCCGGGCCCCGCGAACCGGATCGCGTCGAATCGCCGCTCGTCGAGCGCGGCGGCACGCGCCTTGAGCATCCGCACGTGGCTCTCCCAGGCCGAAACGGGGTCCGGCTCGTCGAGGCGCGTCGCCGTCGCGACAGCGCGCCACAGCCGCTCGACGTCGGGCTCCCCGAACACCTGCGTCGCCCAGCCCGGGTTCGGAGCCGAGACGATCGTCCAGTTGACGGCCCGCGACGCGGTGTTCTCGATTGAAACGGCGCGCAGCTCTCTGGGCTCTGCGCGGCCCACGAAGGTGGGGTCGAGGTCCGCCAGGAGATCAGGCTCCGGATTCCCCGTCAACGCGATCAGCGCCGGGTGCTCGGCCGGCCAGCGCCGGTACCAGTCGAGGAGGTACGGCGGGGACCAGCCGAGCTCGTCCTCCGGCCCGAGCTCGATCGCGGCGCGACGCAGATGGAGGTCGCCGTACAGGACGATCACGTGCTTCGCGCCGGCGCGGTAGGCCTCGCGCGCGATCGCCCTGGCAATCTCCGCGTGCTCGACGAGGCACGTGACGACGACGTCCTGTCCCGCCTGGACGTTGGCGCCGAGGCGCACGGCCAGCTCGGCATACCGGCGAACGCGCTCGCCACCCGTCACACGCGCACCAGCTGCGACGAGCTCAGTCGCCCCAGTCGAAGTCGCGCGGTCGCCCCGTCCAGAGCGCCTCGTCCACGACAGCGCCCTCGACGCTCTCCAGCGTCTCCTCGCCCGGCCATGGCAGCCGCTCCGAGCTCAGCTCTGCCGCGGGCTCGCCGTCGAGCGTCTCCTCGATGCGCGCCTGCTCCTCGCTCTTGAAGAGGGGGTGGTTGTCCAGCGGATCGCCGTCCAGGTACCTGTCGAGGGGCATCTCGCGGTCGAGCGTGGAGTTCCGCGCCTTGAGGTCGAGATGCGCGCGAATCGCTTCCGCGAAAGGCGACTCGGTCTCGAGCGTGCTGGGTTCTTCGATGTCCGACATCGGTTCTCCGGAGAGGATCGAGTCTAGCCGAGCGCCGGGCACGGGAGCGCCCACAGGCGCACCGCCGGACGTCGTCGATGTGCAACGATGCCCGTCGTGCTTCTTCGCCCAGTCGCGCTCTTTCTCCTCGCGTATCGCGTCTGGCGACGCGTGCCCGCCTCGCAGCGGCGGCGGCTCCGGGCCGCAGCTCAGCGGGAGGCCGCTCGGCTCGTCTGGCTCCACGGCCCGCGTCTCGCGGGGATCGCCGCGCGCAGAACACGCCGACCGTAGAGCGCCTTCGGCGTCAGCCAGCGCGGAAGCCGAGCGCCTCGCGGACGATCCGATCCTGCTCACGGTGGTGCAGCGTCGGGTATCCCTCACTCGGGCTCGCCCGCCAGGGCCTCCCGACATAGAGCACGCGGTCGACATGCGAGGCGTGAGACGCGGCCTCCTCCAGGCGGTGCCGGATCGAGCGCCACGCCCCCATGTTCTGGGGCTCTTCCTGAGCCCATACGATCTCCCGAAGATCCGGGTACGACGCCACGATCCGCGCGAGGGCGCTCTCCGGAAACGGATACACGAGCTCGAGCCGTGCAATAGCCACGTTGCTCGCGAGGCCGCGGAGCTCGTGGCCGGTGATGTCGTAGTACACCTTTCCGCTGCAGAGCACGAGCCTCCTCGCCGTCCGACGGCTCGCGGACGGATCGTCGAGGACGGGCTGGAACGACGACGTTACGAGCTCGTCGAGGGCCGAGGTGGCCTGGCGGAGGCGGAGAAGCCCCTTCGGCGTCATGACGACGAGCGGCCGGGCTGTCGCATCGAGCGCCTGGCGCCGAAGCAGGTGGAAGAACTGCGCCGCCGTCGTGCAGTTCGCGACGCGGACGTTGTCCTGCGCTCCGAGCTGGAGGAAGCGCTCGAGGCGCGCACTCGAGTGCTCGGGCCCGTTCCCTTCGTATCCGTGCGGCAGGAGAAGCGTGAGCCGTGAGGTCTGGCCCCACTTCGAACGCCCCGACACGATGAACTGGTCGATGACGATCTGCGCGCCATTGACGAAGTCACCGAACTGCGCCTCCCAGAGGACGAGGGCGTCGGGCGCTGCGATCGAGTACCCGTGCTCGAAGGCGACCGCCGCGTACTCGGAGAGCGGCGAGTTGTAGATCTCGAACGACGCGGCGGCGTCCTGCAAGCGCTGGAGCGGCGTGTAGGTCTCTCCCGTCACCGCGTCGTGGAGAACCGAATGGCGGTGCGCGAACGTCCCGCGCTCCGTGTCCTGGCCCGAGAGCCGAATCGGGATTCCGTCCTCGAGGAGCGAAGCGAAGGCGAGCGACTCGGCGTGGCCCCAGTCGATCCCCCCCTCCTGCATGGCCTCACGGCGACGCTCGAGTTGGCGCGCGAGCTTCGCGTTCACGGAAAAGCCGTCGGGAACGGCGAGCAGCTGCTCGTTCAGCTGGAGCAGGCGCTCGGCGGGCACGGCGGTCACGACGGCGGCCCCCGTGTCGGTCGGCCGCCTCGGCTCGGGCGGAGGCGCGGGCTCCGCGAACGAGGCGCGGAGCGCATCGTGGGCGTTGCGCAACTCCTCCAACGTGCTCTCGAGGAGGCCGTCGGCCTCCTCCTGCGCGAGGACACCGTCCGCGACGAGACGAGCCGCGTACGACGCGCGAACGGGCGGGTGACCTTCGATTCGCGCGGTCTGCAGCGGCTGCGTGTACGCCGCCTCGTCCTGCTCGTTGTGGCCGAACCGTCGATAGCCCACCAGGTCGACGACGAGGTCGTGACCGAACTCCTCGCGGTACGCGAGCGCGAGGCGGATCGCCGAGAGAGCCGCCTCGGGATCGTCGGCGTTGACGTGGACGATGGGGACGTCGAACCCTTTGGCGAGGTCGCTCGAGTAGCGCGTGGACCTGCCCTCGGACGGATCGGTCGTGAACCCGACCTGGTTGTTCGCGATGACGTGGAGCGTGCCGCCGGTCGAGTACCCGTCGAGAGAGTGAAAGTTGAACGTCTCGGCGACGACGCCCTGACCGGCGAAGGACGCGTCTCCGTGGACGAGGATCGGTACCGCCACGGTCGGGTCGTGGACGCCCGCACCACCCGAGCGGTCCGTCTGCTCGGCGCGAGTCAGGCCCTCGACGACCGGGTCGACGGCCTCGAGGTGGCTCGGGTTCGCGGCGAGCGTCACCTCGACCTCGCCCGCGCGCGTCGTTCGCGACTCGGACGCGCCGAGGTGGTACTTGACGTCGCCCGTCCCACCCTCGGGATCCGTTACGAGCGCGTCGATCGTCCGCTCCCCCTCGAACTCGCGGAGGATCGACGCGTACGGGCGCCCGACCGCATGCGCGAGCACGTTGAGTCGTCCCCGGTGCGCGATGCCGATCACGACCTCGTGCGCACCGCTCCGGGCAGCGAGCTCGACGGCCTCGTCGAGCATGGGCACGAGAACGTCGAGGCCCTCGATCGAGAACTGCTTCTGCCCGATGAACGCCCGTCGGAGATAGGTCTCGAACGCCTCGACCTGCGCCAGTCGCGCGAGGAGGTCGCCGCGCTTCTGCGCGGCGAGCGACTGCCGAAAGCGGCCCGACTCGATCGAGCGCCGAAGCCAGGTGCGCTCGGCGTGATCGGAGATGTGCTCGATCTCGTAGGCGATCGTCCCGCAGTAGACCTCGCGGAGCCGCGGCAACACGTCTGCGAGCGTCTCCCCTTCGACGTGGACGCCGAGCACCGAGGCCGGGATGCTGGCCTGGAGCTCAGGCGAGAGGGGAACCGCGAGTTGGTCCTCGTCGAGCGCCGGGTCGCCGAGTGGCTCCGAGCCGAGCGGATCGAGCCGCGCGGCCAGGTGCCCGTGCGTCCGGATCGAGTCGACCAGCGCCATCGCCGAGGCCACGGCCTCGAGGAGTCCGGTGGCGACCGTTGGTGCGAGAACGACGGGCGGTTCGGCAGACGGCTCCGGAGGAGCGGGCGCGGCAGCCTCCGACGGCAGGATTGGCTCGGGAGAGACAGCCGACACAGGAAGCGCAGGGAGCGCCGTGCGGGGAGCGGCGTGTGCCTCCGCGCCGTTTCCGTCCGTCTCCTCCACGGGACGCGGCGCGACGAGGCGGGAGAGCCCGGGGAGCGCGGCGAGAACGACCTCGTCGCCTCGCTCGAAGAGCGCGCGCCACTCGGGCCCGACGGCCGACGGGTTCTCGAGGTACTGCTCGAGGAGAGCGCCGACGTATCCGGCGTTCAGGCCCGATTCAGGTGTGGACGAGGCCACGGGCCTGTTGTACCAGCGACCGGCCTCAGAAGAGCGAGACGTCCGTCCAGGCCGCGATGGACATCCCGACGACGAATGCCAGCGCGGACACGACGACGGCGGTTGCGGCAAGCCTCCGATGAACCTCGGTCATGCGGGTCGCCACCAGCGCAAGGAGGATGGCGGTCGGAGCCAGAAGCGCGGGTTGCCGCACCAAGGCGACACCCGAGAGCGCAAGCGAGAACGCGCACAGGAAGCCTGCAACGGTGTCGGCCCGGCGGCGCGGAGCGGCGCTCATCGTTCACCACCCCCGGCGCTCTTCCTGAGCCTTCGCTGAACCAGGGGTCTCGGACCGCCGCCGGGTCGAACCGGGTGCCGCACCGCTCGCGCGGAGCGGCGAAGGCGCCGGTCGTCCCAGCCGCACGGGTCTAGCGAGGCGGGAACGCCCACCACCTCTCCGCCGCCGGAGCCGGCGGTCGGCTCTGCGCGTATGGCCCACCAGACGACCCCGGCGAGGTACACGACGGGGATCTTCAGGACGACGAGCATGAAGACCGCTTCCCAGACGGAGACGGAGCCCACGCGCGCAGTCTACGCAACCGCCCCGCCAGTCCCTAGGAACTCGTTCCGAAGTGAAGCCTTTGAGCCGCTGGAACGCGCTCAGCAGGCCCCGCCGACCAAGCGTTATTCCGAAGCGACTTCTAACACGACCCTCATACCCGAGTCGCTAGGGTGCAGTCGCCGCGCACGAGAGAGCCCGGCACGCTCCCCTTTCTCGACCGGAGGTACCCATTCCGTGACCCGCACCGTCCGCCTCGTCTTCGTCCTGTCCGCCGTCGCTCTCCTCTCCGCTTTCGCGGCGCTCGCCAGCCCCGGCGCAACCGCCGCCGAACGGATGTGGCTCGGCTTCCACGACGATCCGAGCTACCGCTGGGTGAACGACCGCGTGGCCCGCATCGAGCGTTCGGCTTCCGACGGAGCGAGCATCGTCCGGCTACTCGTCGAGTGGAACCGTGCCGCTCCGAGGCGACCCGCGAACGCGACCAACCCGTTCGACAGGGCGTACGTGCTGAACGACGTCGACGAGGCGGTGCGCGTGGCCCAGGAGAACGGGCAGGAGGTCGTGCTCACGCTCTCGGGCACCCCAGCGTGGGCGAACGGCGGGAAGGCGCCGAACGTCATGCCTCGACGAGTCGCGGACTTCACGAACTTCTCGCGCGCGATCTCCGCGCGGTACTCCGGCCGATACTCGGGGTACCCGTTCGTCCGCTTCTGGACGGTCTGGAACGAGCCGAATCTGCAGCTCTTCCTGACCCCGCAGTTCACTGCGAGAGGTGCGTCGGTCGCACCCGCGAACTACGCGAAGCTCGCCGCAGCGGCCTTCTCGGGCATCAAGGCAGGGAACCCGCTCGCACAGGTCGCAGTCGGCGAGACGTCAGCCCGCGGGACGGACAAGCCCGACGGCCTGCGCCCGACGCACTCACCGGGGAAGTTCGCCGAGCTCGTGGCGAAGGCGAACCCGCGCCTCAAGTTCGATGCCTGGTCGCACCATCCGTACCCTGCCGTCCCGAGCCTGAGGCCGAGTCAGCGGCTCCAGTGGCCGAACGTCCCGCTCTCGTCGATGCCCCGCTTCAACCAGAGCCTGCAGAAGTGGTTCAAGCGCAAGAACCTCCGCATGTGGATCACCGAGTACGCGCACGAGACCCGCCCCGAGGACACGCTCGGCGTCCCGTACACGACGCAGGCGGCGTACCTTCGCCAGGCAGTCGCGATTGCCCGCAGCTATGCCTTCGTGGACATGTTCATCTGGTTCGTCTACCAGGACGACCAGGGCCAGCCCTGGGACTCCGGCCTCTACCGGAGAAACGGCGGCCCGAAAGGCGCCTCTCCGGCGAGCTTCCGCAGGATCGCCGCACCCCTCGACGCCCGCAACGCGGTCATGACCTTCAGGGCCGGTACGTCGACGCCGCTCGTGCGTCTCAACACGCGCCGCTACTGCGCGAACGACCCGCTCGGAACGCCGATCGGCATGACCTGGCGCGTCTTCCAGGGAGGACGGCTCATCGCAGTCGACCAGCAGTCGTCTCCGCTCCTCCGAGACTGCACGATCACCGCGCGGCTGCGGTTCCCGGGCGGCATCCGCAAGGGCGCCACCTATACGGCGACGTTCGAGCTGAACGACCGCAACGGCATCCTCCTCGACCGCCGGCTGACGATTCGCGGGACGTAGAGACGTCGGAGCTCCCGCCGCCACGGGCGCTGATCGCGCCTCCCGCGCCGTCGCGCGGTGTTGCCTCAGCCCGCCCAGCGGAGGATCTGCATGCCTTCCCACCATTGCGCGAAGCCGCGCTCCTTGCCGTCGATCGTCAGGAGTCGGCTGGCCAGCGGCTGCTCGGCCAGATAGTCCTCCAGCGCACGTTCGACGTCCGTCCAGTCGGTGTCGTCCACGATCATGAGAGCGCCCGGCGCCAGGTACGGCTCCGCGATGCGGAGCCCCTCGAGCTGCGACTCGTAGTCGTGCGCGGCGTCGTAGTACCAGACGCCCACGCTCCTCCCCTCGAGCGCGCCCCCCGGTACGAGCTCGAAGACGTCCCCGACCAGGATCTCGGGTATGCCGAGCCCGAACGAGGCGAGGTTCCGCTCGACCTTGTCCAGGCTCGCATCGCGGAACCCGAATCCGTCGATCGCCACGACGTCTGCGCCGTCGTTTCCGAGGAGGACTGCGATGAGGCTCGCACCGTGATACACGCCGACCTCGACGTAGCACTCGGTCGGGCCGAGGCAGGCGGCGGACAGACTCAGCAACGCGAGGACGTTCTCCGACGTGAGGTTCTCCACCTGCTCGACGATCGGCGCGAAGCGGCGGTCACGCGGATGCGGCGACATCGGGAAGTCGTCGAAGAGCGCCGGAAGCTCGCGGACGAACCGCTCGGCATCCATCGCGCCACTCTATGCGCCTACGATCCGGGAGTGGAGGCCAAGCACGACCGAGAGCGCATCGTCGCGCTGCGGCGTGCGTCACTCGAGCGCGCAGGCTACGACCCGGAGACCGCACGCGCACTCGCGGAGCGCGTCGAGATCCCGCTCCAGGACGCTCTTGCACTCCGGAAGGCCGGCTTCCCGCCGGAGGTCGCCCTCGCCATGCTCGACGCAGGCGACCGTCCGGTGTTCTGACGCCACTCCCTTACAGGTGGCTGGTCACGCCGGCGAGGCTCGGCTCGTCTGCGGGGGGCTCGTACCACGAGTACGCATAGCGGCCGTCGTCGAGGTCGCGTGCGAACGTCGAGAGCCGGAGCGGCCGAAACGTGTCGCACATGACCGCGAGCTCCGTCGTCTCCGCCACACCGAGCGACTTCTCCGCCAGGCCGGGCTGCGGCCCGTGTGGGAGGCCCGAGGGATGAAGCGTGATCGCCCCCACCGAGATTCCCTTGCGCGATCCGAAGTTGCCGGAGACGTAGTAGATCATCTCCTCCGACTGCAGGTTCGAGTGGTGATAGGGGATCGGGATCGCCTCGGGGTCGAAGTCGAGCTTGCGCGGGCAGAACGAGCAGATGACGAAGTTCGGGCCCTGGAAGGTCTGGTGCGAGGGCGGGGGCTGGTGGATGCGGCCCGTGATCGGCTCGAAGTCGTGGATCGAGAACGTCCACGGGTAGAGGTACCCGTCCCAGCCGACGACGTCGAGCGGGTGATAGTCGAGCCCGTAGTCCTGATATCCGCCTCGGACGCGCACCTTCACGAGGAAGTCGCCTCGCTCCCGATGGGTCTTGAGCTCGGTCGGCGCATGGATGTCGCGGTGGTAGTAGGGCGCACCCTCCATGATCTGCCCGTACTCGTTTCGGTACCGCCGCGGGATCTCGATCAGTCCCGGCGTCTCGAAGACCATGTAGCGCTGCGGCCCCTCGGGCACGAAGCGGTACGTCGTGCCGCGCGGGATGACGACGTAGTCCCCGTCCTTGTAGGGGAGGTTGCCGAACGTCGTCTCGAGCATCCCCGAGCCCTCGTGGACGAAGATCACCTCGTCGCCCTCGCCGTTGCGGAAGAAGTAGTCCATGCTCGAATCGGGCCGGCAGAACGAGATCTCGACGTCCTCGTTCCACATGAGCGTCCGTCGTCCCGAGATCTCGTCGCCCTCGGGCGCGACGTCGTACGTGTTCTGGAGCCGGTGGGCGTGCGTGTCCGGCACCCACTCCTCTCGCTCGATCGGCGTGAAGGCGCCGAGCTCCTTCACCCGGCAGGGCGAGACGAGGTGGTAGAGGATCGACTCGTTGCCGGTGAACCCCTCGAGGCCCATGACTTCCTCGGTGAGGAGCGTCCCGTTCTCGCGGAAGACGATGTGGCGCTTGCGCGGGAGCTCTCCGCGCCGCTGGTAGAAGGGCATGTTCGTCCCTTTCGCTCGCTGTCCCGATGTCCGGACACGAGCGTACGCAATCGCAGCGCGTCGGGGCGGTGGCACAAGCCACCGCCTCGACGCGCAACTGCTACTCCCCGGGCATCGACGCCGAGGGATCGGTCTTCCAGAGCCCGAACTCGTTGCCTTCGGTGTCGGTGCAGATGGCGAACCAGCCCATGCCAGGGACCGGCATGGCGTCACCGCCCCGACCTCCGAGCTCGCCGACGCGGGCCGTGGCCGCGTTGATGTCGTCGACGTCGAAGTAGACGCGCGCTCCACGCTTGTCGCCGTCGGCCTCCATGATCGCGCCTCCTTGCTGCTCCGAGAGCTGCGTCACGTGGTACTCGCTCGGGCTGCCCTCGAACGCCTGGAACTGCCAGCCGAAGAGCCCGCCCCAGAACTCGCGCGCCTTGGCGGTGTCTCCGGCCGGGATCTCGACGTGCACCATCTGTCCTGACATGTCGCTCCTCTCGTTGTGGATCGCAGCCAATCACTCCGACGACGAACGGGCGGCGTCGGATTCGACAGCGGCTACTTCACTGCGCGATTGTGCAGGAAGGGCGGTAGACGCTGTCGTGGCCGGGCTTGCGTGCCCAGGCGATCAAATGGGCTGCGTGCTCCTCCCAGGCGGCGCGCAGGTCGGCGGACTCGAGCCGCGTGCGCACGAGCGGACGATCACGGGGATCCGACATCGACGCGATATGGAGCCAGCCGGGCTCGAACCGGCGACCTCTTGCGTGCCACGCAAGCGCTCTCCCAGCTGAGCTATGGCCCCAGGAGCGCCGTCAGTCTAGCGCCCAACTCGAAGTCCTCGGCCCAGTTGACCCCCAGCTGCTGATTGTTCCTGCTCGGAGCGAGACGCAGCTGCAACGTGGAGCGGCCTGCGAGTAGCAACGACTAGTGGTCTCTCCGGGAAGTCCGGTGCCCATTCGCCGGCGAGAACCGAGCAGGCCTAGGACGCAGGGAGGCCGCATACCAGAAGGTATGTGGCCGACCGAGGACGACGGCATGCGATGTGTTCGCAGCCGCGCGAAGGGGT
>JAWOIV010000068.1:0-10186 GCA_046484465.1 Gaiellaceae bacterium | reverse complement strand
GGCAACCGCCGAGACTACTGGCGCGCTGCGTGGGATCAGTGGCAGGAGGATCCGGTCTCGGGAGGAGGTGCCGGCGCGTTCGGCGACTTCTGGAAGCGAACGACGGGCACGGGTGCACGCGACGCACACAGCCTCTACCTGGAGACGCTCGCCGAGCTCGGTGTCATCGGGCTCATCCTCCTCGTCGCTGTGATCGTGATACCGATCTTCGCGGCTGTTCTTGCACGACGAGGCTCCTTCGTTCCTACAGCCCTTGCCGTCTACACCGCGTTTCTCGTCCATGCTGGTCTCGACTGGGACTGGGAGATGCCCGTGGTCACGCTCAGCGGTCTCTTCTGTGGAGCCGCCTTACTCGTCGCTGCTCGTCGGCCGGACGAATCCGCCTCCTCCATCGAGACCCGGCCATGGCCGCTCACAGTGGCGGCACTGATGGTCGTCCTCGCGTTCTGCGAACTACTTGCGAGTAGCGCACTGGGCTTCTGATCCCAGACGGCAGTGGGCGTCGTGTTCAGGTTCTCGCGCAACGCCCAGGACGTTGTGTGCGTGGATGCCGTGGCTGCCGCAGGGCATAATCGGTTGGCCCTGGGGTGACCGTGTGCGTGACTTGATAACCGGAAACTCAGTCGGGGCGCCGAGATTCGAACTCGGGACCTCTAGTCCCCCAGACTAGCGCGCTAACCAGGCTGCGCCACGCCCCGTGGCGCTGCACACCTTAGCGCCTCTCAGACGTTCCTCCGGAGGAGCAGGAACCCGAGCGGAACCACGGTCAAGAGCGTGACCCACGGCATCAGCGCGCGGCGCTCGCCTTCCTGCTCGCGCTCGACGGTCGGGCCCGTGCCGATCGCCGCGCGAACCCGCGAGGCGAGGCCGCCCGCGCCCGACTCGTCGACGAGCGTCCCGTCGATCTCGGCCGCGACGGACTCGAGCAGCCGGCGGCTCCCCGCATCCTGGACGTAGGACGCCTCGGGGATCCCGTTCGTGAACACCGTCTCCCCCTCGCGCCAGACGTGCACGAGGATCGCCTCCACGGGCGGCTCCTTGGAGAACTCGGCACCGAGGTCGCGCGTCCGCTCCAGGCTCTCGCCGTCGGTCAGGACGACGATCACGCGCTTCTCGGCGGTCGGTGGGAAGTAGTTCAGGCGCGGCGCGGCGCCGATCGCGTCGATCGAGGTTGCGATCGACCCGCCGAGGCCGGTCCAGACGCGACCGACGGCGAGTGTGTCCTCGAGAGTGGCCGTGAAGACGCGCTGGTCCGTCGTCGGGAAGAGATGGGGGAGCATGCCGAGCGTCATCGAGGCGACTCCAATCGGCACGTCGGGGAGCGCCGCCCTCAGGTCGCGCGCGATCTCCTGGGCGCGCTCGAAGCGCGTCGGGGCGCCGTCGGCAGCGGATGCTGCCATCGACCTCGAGATGTCGAAGACGACGAACACCTCCGCGTCGCTGCGCTCGGGGAGCGAGCGTGACTCGGCGACGACGGGCTGCGCCGCCGCGAGCCCGAGGAGCGCCGGGACGGCGACGAGCGCCGCGACGAGCGGGAGGCGTGAGCGGGTGGACGGCTCCCGGAGCCCGAGCGACCCTCGTATCCGCCGCGCGCGCCGCTCGCGGCGGAGGAACGCCACGACCGGCGCGACCGCGGCGAGGGCGATCAGCGCTCCGTACGGCGTCAGGAGCGAGACCGACACGGGTCAGTACCCTCCGCCGGTCCGCCCCTGGCCAGAGATGCTGCCCTGATCCTGTCCGCTGCTCGGGGCGTTGCCCGGGAGCGCGACCGGACCGTGGATGCTCAGAGCCATCTCGAGGTTCAGCTTCGCGTCGTCGTTCTCGGGATCCAGGGCGAGCGCGGCGCGGAAGGCGTCGGCTGCTGCGCGGATCTGCTTCTGCCGCTCCTCGTCGGAGTACGGGCGATTGTCGAGCGTGATCACGCCGTACAGGACGAGCATCCGTGCCCGGCGCTTCGCGTCGGCGTCCATCTGGCTCTGTCGCGTGACCTCGTACTGGGCCTTCGCCCGGAGCTTCTCGAGCGCCGGCTTCCCCATGTAGTCGAGCTCTCCGGGAGCGGCGCGGACGTAGAGGCCGACCGCACGCCGGTACAGGATGTCGTCGTGCACGCCGAGCAGGCGTGCAGCGGGCGACTGGGGAAGGAAGTCCACCGCGTTCCAGAGCCCTGCCTGACGCCTCGGCGTGCTCTCGAAGCGCGTGTCGCGGGCCTCGAGCTCGGCGGGAAGGCGAAGGACGCCCGCGGCGAGGACGATCAGCCCGATCGCGACCGGGATCGCGAGAGCTGCGGCCACCACGACGGCGATTCGACGGCGGCTCATCTCCGGACCTCCAGGCGAGAGAGGAAGCGCTCGTTGACGGTCAGGAGCGCGACGAGGAGCAGCGCCACCGGGAGGAAGACCCAGGGGATCGCGGCCTGGAGCGTGCGCTCCTCGCGTGCCGCGAGCCGTTCTCGCCCCTGCTCCGGCTCGGCGAGGAACGCCTCCTTGCCGACGAGCTGCTCGACGAGCGCCCTCTTCTCCTCCCGCGGGAAGAGCGGGACGATGCGGATCTCGATCCCGTCGTTTCGGAGCTCGGCGATAGCACGACTCATGCGGGCGACCTCGTCCGGCAGCACCTCGAGGTCGCTCAAGAGGATCACCGACCCCTTCTCGACGTTCTCGCGCAGGAGGGCCTCTCGCGCAGCCTCGAGCCCAACGGAGATCTGCGTCCCCGCACGCCACTCGTCCCAGGGGTTGGTCGGAAGCGTCCCGTCCGGGCGCATCCGGAAGTAGCGCAGGAGCGGGCGCAGCTCCCGGCCGGGCGATCCCGGCGGCAGCAGCTCGTAGGCCGCGTCGGAGAACACGACGAGGCCGATCCGCTCGTCGGTCTCGACGAGCTTCTCGACGGTCTGGTCGAACGCGCCCTCGTAGACGCTCGCGGACATGTCGAGGACGAGCATCCCTGCGGTCCCGCTCGGGACGAGGGGCGCGTAGCGGACGTCCTGGCGGAACGCGACCACCACGGCAGCAGCGAGCGTGGCGAGAAGCGCGAGCCCGAGCGCCAGCCGGAGCGTGGTCGTCCTCCGCGTCGCGCGTGGGTGCGCTCGCGGCTCGCTCGCGGGGATCCCGTGCCGGAGGTCAATCCGCAGGTCCATCGCCCTCCCCCACGCGCTCGACGAGCTCCTCCATGCGATCGGGTGACGGCGGCGAGGCCGACCACGCGAGCTTTCGGGCCTCGGCGACGTCCGAGGTGCGGCCCTCGGCGACCAGCTCCTCGGCGAGCACATCGAGCGCTTCCCGCTGCTCCGCCTGCGTCCCGTGCTCCCGGGCCCAGGCAACAAGCTCGAGTGCCCGCTCGAGGGGCGTCAGCACACGGGGAGCCTCCACCTCGAGCACCTCCGGGTCCCGGCGCAGCATCCGCCCGAACACGACGACCGGCAGGGCCAAGAGGGCGGCCGCGGCGAGGAGGAGCCCGGCCGCGAGGGCGAGCGGGGGTACGCGGAACGTCGGATCGGGGAGTGGCGTGACGCTCGCCTGGAACGGGAAGCCGATGCCGGTCACGGCCGTGTCGCCCAGGTTCATGCGGGAGACCGACTGGACGGGCGGCCAGGAGATCCGGCGAAGCGTGCGCTCCTCCCCCTCCGGATCGTCGTAGCGCAGAGGCGTTGGCTTCAGCTGGATCGTCTTACGCTCGCCGAAGCCTCCACTCCCGGTAGTGGGCGGCGGGATGCCGCCCTCGCCCGGCTGCGATGGGCCTCCGCCGATGAGCTCGATGCAGTCGAGCGTGATGCAGCGCAGCGCGTAGCGGTAGCGGAGCTGCGTGAAGTCACCGGTGCGCTTCCTCTCGAGGACGGGTTCTCCGACCACCTCGAACGGCGCGAAGTCGGGCTCGAAGAGCAGTAGGTCCGGGTCGAGCTCCTCGTCGTCCACGAGGACGTCCGCGCGTGCCTCGACGAGGTCGCCGAAGAGGGCGACCTCGGGGACGATCGTCGACGTCGCCGCAAGCGCACGGCCCTCGGGGAGCGCCTGTGTCTCGTCTCCCCCGCACCCGGCTGCGAGGAGGGCGAGCAATGCGACCGTGACTCCCGCAAGTGCTCGCCTCACGCGCGCCCCCGGGTGAAGAGCCGCTGGTCCGCCCAGGTGAGGAAGGTGGTCACGATGTCGCGCCGGTCGTGCGACGAGACGACGACGGGATCCGTGTCGAGCGCGCGAAGGTCATGGACGAGCGCACGCTGACGCTCCTCGTTCCGCTCCCGCCGCTCTTTCGCCTCGCGCGCCGACAGGCGGACGAGCGTCGTCCGCCGGGTGGTGGCGTCTGCGAGCGGCAGCACGACGTCGCTCACGTCCGGGAAGCTCTGGTCCCAGATGGGATCGCGGACGATCACCGGGACGATCTCCCAGCGCCGCTCGAGCGCGTGCAGCCACTCGTCGCGGTCGGGCTGCACGAGGAAGTCCGACAGGACGAACACGAACGTCCCCGCGGGCAGGTCGCGGCGGTTCTCGGCGAGAAGCTCGAGGCTTCGGCTGACGGTGTCCTCGGGAGCACCGAACGGCCGGTCGAGGTCGAGCGTGTCGAGCACGTGCTCGCTCCGCGGCGGGCTCCAGTACGGCGTGCCCTCCGCTTCGTCCAGATAGCCGAAGAGGCCGCGCGCGGCGACGGCGCTCGCCCCGATCAGCTGCGCAGCGTTCCTGAGCGCCTCTGGCTTGCGGAGCCACGGCCAGTCCTCCGAGTAGAGGGACATCGAGGGTCGCCTGTCGCAGAGGACGACGACGCGCGGGGCCTCCTCCGCGTAGTGCTCTCGCACGACGAAGTCCTCCGAGCCGCGCGCCAGCGAGAGGCGTGCGGACGCAGCCCAGTCGATCTTGTCCACGTCGTCGCCCGGCTGGTACGGCCTGCTGCCGGCCACGTCGGAGCCGAGCCCGCGTCGCAGGCTGTGCAGCCCGCCGAACGGGAGGCCGAGCACCCGTCGGCGCGGGATCAGGGGGAACGTCGTCGCCGTCACGCCGCAGGGGCTGCCGCTTCGAGCTCCGCGCCGGGCCGAGGTGCGAGCTCGAGGCACTGCTCGCGGAAGCGGTCGGCCGCGGCGACCCAACCGATCTCACGAGCGGTCGCCACGAAGCTCGGCGAGAACACGATGCGGTGCATGACCACCGGGAGGAAGAGCTGCTCGACGTCGGCCGGCGTGACGTACTCCCGCCCGTCGAGGAGCGCCCACGCGCGCGCGGCGCGCTCGAGCGCGAGGCTTCCGCGAACCGATGCCCCGATCGCGACACCCTCCGTCTCCCTCGTCGCGCGGACGAGCCTGATGAGCCAGCGACGGATGAGCGGGTCGATGTAGAGGTCCTGGACGGCGACGCGGAGGATCTCGACGTCCGGGACGGTGACGACCGGCCGGAGGCGGTCGAGCGGATGCTGGCGGAGCTGCTCCTCGACGATCGCGACCTCGTCGTCCTCGTCCGGGTACCCGAGCGCCGTTCGCAGGAAGAAGCGGTCGAGCTGCGCCTCCGGGAGCGGGAACGTCCCCTCCTGCTCGATCGGGTTCTCGGTCGCGAGGACGAGAAACGGGTCGGGCAGCTGCCGGGTGACGCCGTCGATCGTCACCTGCTTCTCGGCCATCGCCTCGAGGAGCGCGGACTGCGTCTTCGGCATCGCACGGTTGATCTCGTCCACGAGGACGACGTTCGCGAACACGGGGCCGGGCCGGAACTCGAAGTCGCGCTCGCGCTGGTTGAAGACCGAGAGCCCGGTGACGTCCGTCGGCTGGAGGTCGGGCGTGCACTGGACGCGCTGGTTCGTCGCCCCGTCGATCGAGCCCGCGATCGCACGGGCGAGAACCGTCTTCGCCGTTCCCGGAACGTCCTCGAGGAGCACGTGGCCCCCGCAGAGGAGTGCGGAGAGGACGAGCTTGATCTGATCCGTCTTGCCGCGCACGACCGTCTCCACGTTCGCGACGTAGCGGGTTGCTATCTCGGGCGCCGATCCGCCGTGGCCGTCCGTGCTCAGGTGCTCCACAAGTCTCCTCCGTCAGTACGAGATTCCGGGTGGTTGGTTAGCGCGGCGTCAGGCCCTACCCTCCGGCTCACGCCGGAGAGGTAGCACGGCGAAGTCCTTCCACAGCGCGCGAATCGTCGTGACGGCCCGGCTGAGCTCGAGGTCATCGATCCCGCCTTCGTGCGTCACGACGCCCCGCGACTCCGGTGAATGCGCTCTGGCTGCGGTCCTTCGCCTGGATCGTCACTTCCTCGTCGGCGCGACCGCTCGACCCCGCGCCGGAGAGCAGAGCCGGCTGCATCCCGAAGATGGTCGTCGGCATCCCGAAAGGGGTCGTCGGCCGCGCGCCGAGCGTGGCACGATCCGCCGGGGCGAGCGCGCGCCCCTCGGACGCCGTGGGGCCGATCGACCCGAGAACGAGCCCGCCACGGCGATGAGCGCAGCCGCAGGGACGACGAGAGCGATGGAGCGCCGGCTCATGTCCGGATGGTCCTGCTCACGCCACCGAGGTGGCAGGGTCTTGCCTGGGACGAGAGGAAGACGGCACGGATCTGGCTCCCCTGCGGGAACGACGCCCTGAACCTCGCCGAGCTCACGATCCAGCCCACCCCCGGTGGAGCATCGGTCTCCGTCAACGTGACGGTGCGGACGGCCTTCCAGCCCCCTGACGTCCGACGCTGAATCTGCACCGTTCGGCGCCAGAACGGCGACTTGCCCGAGACGGTCAGGTAGTACTCACGACTGCTTCCCCGGCGTGAGAGGTTGATGGAGACCCGCGCGCGAACGACGACCGGAGGGCTCGCAATCCCTTTCCAGACAGCGCGCAGAGTGGACGTGATCCCGGGCCCGTACTCGACGGACCAGCTGCCGCCGTCGCGTGTCTGCGTCCCCGTGACTCCGCGGAAGAAGCTCTGCCCGCAGTCCTTCGCCTGGATGTCGATGAGCTCGCCGGCACGGCGGCTCTCCACGGCCCCGTAGAGAGTGACGGTGCCTCCCTCGGGCGCGATCAGAGGCCGGGCGAAGATGCTGACGCGCTCGGACGCGACGACGAGGCGATCCAGCTGGCGCTGAGCGGCTGCGAGCATTGCGGTAGTCGGCTCCGAGACGCCGTAGAAGACGCGTGCATCGACGTTGTAGGCGCCGACGCCAGCACGCATGCGCTGCTCGGCGAGGTCGACGGTGGCGACGAGCGGGTCCGTCGAGGTGAACGTCGCGAGACCCATCCCCAGCGGGAGCGTCCGCTCGGCGAACTTGAAGTCCTCGCCGGGATCTCCGCGCGGCGTGAACGTCGCATGGATCAGGATTCCGCGCCGACCGAGCGATCGGAGGGTCTCGCGCGGGAGCCCGCCGGCGCGATCGTCCGGGGAGAGCGCCACGTTCGCGGCGGTCGCCGTCGTCGAGCCGTCGGCGCCGAGCGCGCCGCCCTGCACGACCGTCCAGCCGCGAAGCGGAAGGAACCCGAAGCCCTCGAAGGGGGGACCGGCCGCACCCGTCGGCGTCGCCGAGTCCGCCAGGCCGAATCCGAGCCCGCTTCCGATCAGGAGCGCGGCGGCGACGGGGACGATCGTCCACGCGAACGTCGACCGGCGCGGGCGCCTGCGGAGCGGTGGCCGCCCCATCACCTCGCGCTCGGTGGACGCCGCGGTGCGCGCCATCGCGAGCAGGGCGTCGTCGGCAGGGGTCTCGATGCGCCGTCCGAGCTCGGCCAGGCGCTCCGCGACGATCCGGTCGTCGACCTCGTTCCGCCCGGTCATCTCCACGCCTCCGCGAGCGCCCTCCGTGCACGGGCGCTCCTCGACTTGACGGTTCCGACGCGGATCCCGAGCGCCGCGGCGACCTCCGCTTCAGAGAGCCCCACGACGTATCGGAGCAGGAGAACCTCTCGGAAGTGCTCGGGCAGGCCCGAGAGCGCGTCTCGGATGTCGAGCAGGTCGTCGTCCTGCTCCCGCACGTGAACATCCACGCTGCGGACGTCACTCGGCGTACGACGTCGTGCGACGTCCGCGGCCTTGTGGGCGGCGATCCCGCAGATCCACGGCCAGAACTTCGCGGTCGCACTGAGCCTCGGGAGCCCCTGCCACGCAGCGGTGAGCGTCTCCTGGAGCGCGTCGAGCGCGTCGGCATCGTCGCGAAGGCGAGTGCCGAGGAAGCGGTGGAGCTGCGGGCCGCGGACGAGGACGAGCTTCTCGAACGCGGCCGCACTTCCGAGCTGGGCCCGTCGCACGAGCTCCGGCTCGTCGTACTCGAACGGCGTGCCGGGGCTCGACGCGGCGGGCCGGCTGGAGGGATCCTGCATCGGCATGTCTCAGTAGTCGTCGATGGTGCCCGAAAAGTTCCCTCGCGGAGTCGAGGAACCGCGCGGGTACCCTGGACGTCCGTGAGCCCATCCTTGTCCCCGGTGAGCTGGATCTGCAGCGCGAAAGCGCGCTGAGCGCACGAGCGGAGCTGCCGTCTCGCCGCCACGCTCCTCGCACTCGCGGGACTCGCCGTCGCCGTCACCACCGGCGGAAGCGCGGCGCCGCAGGCCGTCGCGTCTCGTTCGGCCGCTTCCGCTCGGTGCCGATCCCAGCGCGAACGGCGACGGTCGTCGTGTGGAGCCTCGGGGGCCCGGCGCGAACCAATGGCACAGCCGGTCACGGATGGATCGCCGGCACGAAGTCGGCCTTCTCGCCGGCGTGCTCGACCGTGCGGGCGACGACAAAGCCCGCCAGCCTCCGCGGCCTGGCGCCGGCGGTACGCGTGCGTGATGGCTGGTACACGGGACGCAAGCTCGCCTGCATCGGTCAGGGCGTGTGCTTCTCGAGGTGCGGGACATCTCGGGCGGCAAGCGGCTGACCGTGCGGATGCAGCGCGGCGGCAAGGTGCTCGCGGTCGGCGAGACGACACGCAATGGCGCCTGGCTCCGCGGCGCGAAGAGCTGCGTCGCGACCGAGCGCTGACAGAACGCCGACCGAAGCCAGCCGGTCTCGGTTCGTGAGCCCGGTTACGACCTGACGGTCTCAGACGGCTGGGCAGGAAGCATGGCCTCGCACTGGCGCCAGGGATCAACGCTCTGAGCTGGTGGCGTCTCTGCGGATAGGTGAAGGTCGCACCGATCGGACAGCGAGCTCGTCACCCTCGGTCTCCGAGCGACCAGTCGTGGAATGCGGGCATCTCGGCGTCGAGCTCCGACGCGCGACGCCGGCGTCAGGCGAGCCGGCGGTAGAGGCGGTCGATGAGCTCGGGCATCTGCTCGAGCTTCTCGGTGATGACGCGAATGCGGTACTCGCGGAAGTGCTCGGCCTCGACGCCTAGGGCGTCGGCGATCCGCGCGATGACGTCGTTGGCCGGCACGGGCCGGTTCCCGTGGACGATGTGGTTCAGGTACCCGGCCGAGAGGTCCGCCTTGGCGGCGAGCCCGCGATACGTCGTCTCCGTGTCCGCCATCAGCCGCTCGATGGTGGAGCCGAACTCCTCGTCTGAGTATCTCCGCCGCTTCGCCATCAGAGGCTCGTCACCCATTTCACCACGTCTGCGATCGCCATGCGCTCATCGACGGCTCCGTCACGCGTGCGCGCGTCCACGTTTCCGTCCTCGAGCGTCTTGCGCCCGACGATGATGCGCGCGGGGCAGCCGACGAGATCTGCATCGGCGAACTTCTCTCCGGGACGTTCGTCGCGGTCGTCGAGGAGGACGTCGAGGCCCTCGGCGCCGATGAGCGCAGCGACGTGCTCGGCCTGCTCCAGCACCTCTTCCGCTCCGCCATGGAGGGCGAGGACGTGGACGTCGTAGGGGGCGATCGCGCGCGGCCAGAGGATCCCGCTCTCGTCGTGGCGCTGCTCCACGGCGGCGGCAAGGACGCGGCCCGGACCGATCCCGTAGCTCCCCCCGATCAGATGCTTCTCGATGCCGTCCTCGTCGAGGAACGTCGCGTTCAGTGGCTCCGAGTAGCGCGTTCCGAACTTGAAGATGTGGCCGACCTCGATGGCCGTCTCGAACTGGAGCGCGCTCCCACACTGTGGGCACGCATCTCCCTCCCGGGGCTCGCGGATGTCGGCGAAGCGAGGCTCGTAGTCGCGACCCGCCTCCACACCGAGGAGATGCCAGCCGTCCCGATTGGCGCCGGCGACGAACTGCCCCTCACGGAGGGCGTCGTCGGCGACGACCTCGACCGTCGCACCGACAGGCCCGAGCGAGCCCCCGCTCGCGCCGAACGCCGCGCGGATCTCGTCCTCGG
>JAWOIV010000072.1:0-10399 GCA_046484465.1 Gaiellaceae bacterium | reverse complement strand
GGTCTACCTGATCTGAGGTCGCGTACGGTGCCCCTGCGATGACAGCGCTCGTCACGTCCGGCAAAGCCACGACCGCGGCCCCGCAGGGGACGCCTTCAGGGATCTTCGCGCGCTCGGGGTCCGCTTCTGCGGATCCCGAACCGACAGCGCTCGTCACGTCCGGCAAAGCCACGACCGCGGCCCCGCAGGGGACGCCTTCAGGGATCTTCGCGCGCTCGGGGTCCGCTTCTGCGGATCCCGAGCTTGCGCTGGTGTAATGGAGAGCCCGTTCAGGAGCGAGTCGGCGGCCTTCCGCTTCCTGCTGATCACGATCGGGGCGTTCGCGCTCATCGTCGTCGCGTCGTGGATCAACGCGTGGCTCGGGCTCGTCACCTTCCTCGTGCTCACGGTCGCGGCGATGGCCGTCTACATGCGAGAGCGGGGACCGAAGCCTCCGCCGGAGCATGTCGAGCACGTCGGCCCGACCGACACCCGCCGCGTCCTCGTCGTCGCAAACGAGACGCTCGACGCTGACGACCTGCTGAAGGCGATCGGCGAGCTCGCCCTCGCCGGGAAGACCGAGTTTCTCGTCGTCTCGCCTGCCCACACGTCGCGCCTCAAGACCTGGACGAACGACGAGGATCCCGCCCGCGCCGAGGCGCAGATACGCCTCGACGCGACGCTCGCGCACCTCGCCGAGATCGGGATCCAGGCCCGCGGAGAGGTGGGCGACGTCGAGCCGCTCGTCGCGATCGAGGACGCGGTGCACCTCTTCCACCCAGACGAGATCGTCATCTCGACGCACCCCGAGGGGCGCTCCGACTGGCTGGAGCGGGGAGTCGTGGCCGGCGCCCGCGAGCGCTTCGACGTCCCGATCACGCACATCGTCGTCGACCTCGAGGCCGGCACCGGCTGACGACGGCGGGCGAGACGCTGAAGCGCCTCGCCGCTGATCCTTCCACCGGTGCCTGTCCGCTCTGCGCACGGCGGGCGAGACGCTGAAGCGCCTCGCCGCTGATCCTTCCACCGGTGCCTGTCCGCTCTGCGCACGGCGGGCGAGACGCTGAAGCGCCTCGCCGCTGATCCTTCCACCGGTGCCTGGCTTCAGCCAGGCACCTGCCGATCCCGTCGTCCTAGCGGCCGGCTGACGAGGCGACGTACTCGGCGACGGCTTCTATCTGCTGCGCGTCGAGCGAGTTGCCGAAGGCCGGCATGGCGCCGCGCCCGTTCGTGACGAGGTTCGTGACCGTCTCCTTGGTCGGCTTTGCGTCGTCGAGGCTCGGGCCGACCTTGCCCGTGGTTCCCGCGTCGGAGAGCGTGTGGCAGGCGCCGCAGTTGGCGACGAAGATCGACTTCCCGTCGGTCGGCTTCTCGGCCGTGATCCCAGTGCCCGCGACCGCTCCTACGTAGGTCGCGATGTCGGCGATCGCCTGGTTCTGATCCTCGACGCAGAAGGCGTCGCCCTCGACGTCGCTGCACGAGGGGAGCGTCGAGTCGAGCCCGGGCATGCCGGGCGCGCCGGTGGACGTGTTCACGATCGGGAACCGGATCTGCCCGGCGACGACCTGCGTGAAGGTCGAGGACGTCATCCCGTCGGCCCGCGACTGCGCGAAGGCGTCGTCGAGGTTCGGCCCGATCGTGCTCGACGACCCCGCGTCCGCGAGTGTGTGGCAGCCGGCGCACCGCTCGACGAAGAGCACCTTTCCCGAGCCCTGGCTCCCGCTCGAGACGAAGCCCCCCGAGCCGGACGATCCGCACGCGCTGAGCGCGAGCACGACGACGGCCGCACAGGCGGCCCCGACGACGAGTGCGGCGTTCCTCACCGGGGGCGAGTCTAGTGATGTCGCAGGCGCTGTGGCGCGAGAGGCGCCGTGCGGGCGCGGCGCGTCAGCCGGTTGCGCCGGACTGCTGCGCCTTGAGCTGCTTGACGATCCTCCGGACCTCGGCCGCGGACGGATCCTCCGGCGCGAGTTTCAGGAACGCCTCGTACGCCGCGATGGTGGCCGCGATGTCGCCCGCGCTCGTCGCCGCCTGAGCGAGCTCCAGCTGGACGTTCGGGTCGTTCGGCGAGGCCTCGGCGAGGCGCTGATAGGTCGCCACGGCCGCCGCCGCGCTCGTCCGCGCGTCGTTGTAGGCCGTGCCGATCTGATCCTCGAGCCGCGTGCCGACCGCGTTCGAGATCGGATCCACGTCGAGCGGCCGCCCGCCCAGCGCGATGATCCCGGTGAAGCTCGTGGCAGGAGCGAGAAAGGCCTGGCGGTACTGGAGGATCTGCGCGCGCTCCTGCAACTCGCTCGCGAGCGCCAGCTGGAGCCCGGCGAGCTCGCGGAGCGCGGCCGCGTCCTTCGGGCGGAGCGCGACGAGCCCCTCGAGGGCCTCGATCGCGTCCTTCGTCTCGCGCCGAGCCTGGTACGCGTTGGCGAGGTCGCGGAGCGCTTCGGGATCCTTCGGGTTCTCGGCGACGCGCTTCTGGGCCTCCGAGACCGAGGGGATGCCCGAGTCGCCGCCGATGCCGCGGAAGGTGTCGGCGACTCCGACTCCGCCCGCCCCGACGCCGAAGCCGACGAAGCCGAGCCCGAACGCGACTGCGAGAAACAGGAACACCCACTTCGCCTGTCGCCGCAGGCGTGGGAAGAACAGCGTGTCCTCGTACGCTACGGGCTTGCGCTCGACAGGAGCCGGGCGCGAGCGCTGCGCGCTGCGCCTATCAGCTCTTGACATGTGTCGCTTCCTCTCTCATAGCGGGTGATGCCGGACACGAGAGTAGCGAGGACGCGTCCGGGGGAGCCGCCGAGGACGACTGCCGTAACAGGATCTTCCAACGGTTGCAACGGAGATCCCGCGAGGGAGAGCACCGTCAGGTCGCCTTGCTTGCCGGGGACGAGCGAGCCGACCTCGTCCTCGAGCCGCAGCGCGCGCGCTCCTCCGAGGGTCGCGAGCTCCAGCGCCTCGGCCGTCGTGAGCGCGTCGGGGCTCCGCTCGCGAGCGCGTGCCTCGAGCAGCGCGACCCGCAGCTCGTCGAACATGTCGAAGGACGGCGTCGAAGCCGGGCTGTCCGTGGCGATGCCGACTCGGGCTCCGGCGTCGAGCAGATCCCGCAGCGGTGCGATGCCGCAGCCGAGGACGGCGTTCGAGCGCGGGCAGTGGGCCACGGCGACGTCGTTGGCGGCGAGCAGGGCGATCTCCTCGGCGTCCGCCTGCACGCAGTGCGCAGCGACGAGGTCCGGGCCGAGCAGGCCCGCCTCCGCGAGCGCGCGGATCCCGGTCGTCCGAAGCGGCGGGACGAGCATGTCGGCGAAGTCCTGCCACGGCCCCTCGCCGGTGAGCAGGAACCGCGTTTCGTCCTCGCTCTCGGCGAGGTGCGTGGCGACGGGCAGCCCGAGCTCGCTGCACGCGCGGTACAGGTCGATCGTGCACGTGTACGGCGCGTGTGGGGAGATCCCGAGCCGCACGCGGTCGGAGAACGTGCCCGCAAGCCGCTCCCGGATCTGCTCGAAGCGCTCGAGAGCGCCCTCGTCGTGCCCGAACACCTCGAGGTAGACGATCGCCCGCAGCCCGAGCTCCGCGCAGGCGGTCGCCGCCGCACCGCTGAAGCTCGCATCCCCGACCGTCGTGATCCCCGACTGCAGGCACTCGAGCGCTCCGAGTCGCGCGATCGCCTCCATCTCCTCGATCCCGATGCGGCTCTTCCGCTCGACGTGGATCGAGATCCAGGGGCCGAACGAGAGCCCGTCGCCGAAGCCCACGTAGACCGCGTACTCGAGGTGGGTGTGCGCGTTCACGAAGCCCGGCAGGATCACCGACTCCGGGTAGTGCTCGCCCTCGCCCAGCTCGGACGCGAGCCCGACCGCCGCGATCCGCCCGTCGTCACCGATCGCCACGGCGCCGTTCTCGATCGGCGCGCCCTCCACGGGCACGACCCAGTCCGCGGAGAGAACCCTCACGTCACCTCCTGGTGCCTGGCTGAAGCCAGGCACCTGCCGTTCGCCCCGTCCGCCCGGCTCACGTCTCGCCGCCGGCCCATTCGTCGTCCCAGGAGCGCTCCCAGCGGCGCTCCATGAGCACGGCGACCCAGATCGTGATCTCGTAGAGCACCACGAGCGGGACGACCTCGAAGAACAGCGAGACGGGGTCGACCGTCGGGAGCAGGATCGCGAAGACGAGCAGCCCAACGAACGCGTAGCGCCGGTTCATGCGCAGCTGGCGGGCTGTGAGGACACGAAGCCGCACGAGCCCGAGCAGGAAGACCGGCATGAGGAACGTCAGCCCGCCCGCGAGCAGCGTGAACGTGACGAACGAGAAGTAGTAGCTCGCGCGGATCTGGATGTCGAAGAGCTCCTCGTTGTAGCTCGTCAGGAAGTCCAGCGCGAGGGGGAGGACGACCCAGTACATGAACATCACGCCGCAGGCGAAGAGCGCCGTCGCGATCGCGACGAAGACCAGCACGACCCGCTCGAAGTGCGGCTGCACCGCCGGTGCGAGGAACGCCCACACCTGCCACAGCAGGACCGGCAGCGAGAGCGCGAGCGCAGCCACGAGGCTCACCTTGATCGAGGTCGTGAACGGCTCCGTCACGCCGAAGGTGACGAGCTCCCGGTCGGCGGGGAGTGGAACGGTGAGCCACTCCATGATGTAGTCGTTGAAGGCGAACGTCAGCAGGAACGCCGGGACGATCACGAGCAGGCAGATGACGAGCCGCGACCGGAGCTCGTCGAGGTGCTCGACGAGCGTCGCCTCCTCACCGTGCGTGAGACGGCGCGGCAGCCAGCGCCGGAACATCGACGCGCCCTCCTAGGAGACGGTTTCCCGCTCCGACTCCTCGGGCTGAGGCATCGCCTTGGGCTCCGAGGTGGCGGACGGGAGCTCGGCCGGCGCGGGAGTCACGGAGGTCGGCGTCGGCTCGGCCTTCACCACGTCCTCGACGCCCGTGACGCCCTCCTTGAACTCGCGCATCCCCTTGCCGAGCGAACGTCCCATCTCCGGCAGCCGCTTCGCGCCGAACACGAGGAGCAGCACGACGAGGAGGATGAGAAGCTCCCAGATCGAGATGCCGAACGGCATGGGCGCACCTTAGCACCGGTCTGCCCCGCCACAACCACGTCCTCGGTCCGCGCGCCTGCCCCGGTGGGACGCTTCAGCGTCCCACCCGCCGTGCCACCCGCGCACGGCAGGCGAGCCGCCGAAGCGCCTCGCCGAGTCCCCGCAGGCTCCCGCCGGACGTAAGGCAGCACAGCCCAGCCGGAGACTCCCCGCCGACGGCATCCTGGACACCCGCTCTCGTGCAGATGGACACGATCAGCTGTGTTGATGAACTTCCACACCCCGGGGCTTGCCCGCCGCTCCCGGGCGGCAGAGAATCGCCTCGAGCGTCCGATCGGCAACGAGAGGGGAACTGGCGTCGCGGTGATCTGACCTGTTCCGTCGAGACCGTCGGCGGCGAGGGAGCGTTGAAGGCAGGGCGCTTCACTCGCCCCGTGGCGGCCAGCGAGTCCGTACGAGGGGTGTCGATGCAGCAACGCCGTTGGATGTACGCCGAGAAGCTCCCGCTCGACGGGAGCAGACGGGCGACGCGCGAGCAGGTACACGCGTCGTGACCGGCTCGGGCGCTCGGAGCACCTCGGCGAGCGCCCGCTCCGCACGAGCACCGCGCCGCACGTCTCCCGACGGCGCCGTCGCGCCTCCGCAGAAGCTGCGCGTGCTCCTCGCCGACCACGACGAGGTCGCGCGCGCCGTCTGCCGGCGCGTGCTCGAGGACGATCCCCGCTTCGACGTCTGCGGCGAGGTCGCCGACGCTCCGGCAGCGATCGCGAAGGCCCTGCGCAGGCATCCCGACGTCGTCCTCGTCGACTCCGAGCTCCCGGGAGGAGCGATCCAGGCGACCTGGGAGATCACCGCGCGCCTTCCCCACGCGCGCGTCGTCGTCCGCACGCGGGCGTTCGACGAGGACGAGCTTCATGCGGCCGTCCAGGCGGGCGCCTTCGGCTACGTCGTCCGCAGCGACGACGATGCGCGGCTCCCCGAGACGCTCGCGCGCGTCGCGGCCGGCGAGGCGGCCGTCCCGCGCGCCGCGGTCGCGCACCTGCTCGACGACCTGCGCGACCACGCTCCGCGCCGCCGCGCGACGATGATCGCCGGCACGAGCTCTCCGCTCACGAGCCGGGAGTGGGAAGTCTTCGACCTCCTCTGCCAGGGCTCCTCGACCGCCGACATCGCCGAGTCGCTGATGGTCTCCAGGGCGACCGTGCGCAGTCACATCGCGGGGATCGTCCGCAAGCTGCGCGTTCAGGATCGCGCCGCCGCGGTCGAGCTCTGCGGGCGTCTCGGCTGAGGCACCGGGACCACGCAGCGCCGCCCACCCCCGGCGGGACGCTTCAGCGTTCCGCCCGCCTTCCGTCCCACGAACGGCAGGCGAGGCGCTGAAGCACCTCGCCACGTCCTGGACCGAGCCCGGCGGGACGCTTCAGCGTTCCGCCCACCTGGCAGGCGAGGCGCTGAAGCACCTCGCCAAACCCGGTCCGGCTACCATCCGCCGAGGCGGGCTGTCTCCCGCCTGCCCACGTCCGGGAGGTACTGCTTCTTCGCATGGCAAAGCTCGAGATCAGGAATCTGCACGTCGCGCTGGAGGACGGCACGGAGATCGTCAAGGGCGTCGACCTCACGGTGGCCGCGAACGAGAAGCACGCGATCATGGGGCCGAACGGCTCCGGCAAGTCCACCCTCGCCTACGCGCTCATGGGGCACCCCGCCTACGAGATCACGGACGGGGAGATCCTCCTCGACGGCGAGAACGTCACCGAGCTCGGGGCCGACGAGCGCGCGCAGCGCGGCCTCTTCCTCGCGTTCCAGTACCCGCACGCGATCCCCGGCGTCACCGTGACGAGCTTCCTGCGCAGCGCGATCAACGCGCAGCGCAAGGCCGCGCGAGGCGGTGAGGACGACCCGGTGCCGATCCCGGAGTTCCGGACGAACCTGCTCGCGGCGATGGAGGAGCTGAAGGTGCCGCGGGAGCTCGCGTCGCGCTACCTGAACGACGGCTTCTCGGGTGGCGAGAAGAAGCGGGTCGAGATCCTGCAGATGGCCATGCTCCGGCCGCGGATCGCGGTGCTCGACGAGACCGACTCGGGTCTCGACATCGACGCGCTGAAGATCGTGGCCAACGGGGTCAACGCGCTCGTCGGGCCCGAGATGGGCGCGCTCGTCATCACCCACTACCAGCGCATCCTCAACTACGTGACACCGGACTTCGTGCACGTGTTCGTCGACGGCAAGATCGTCGCCGAGGGCGGGCCGGAGCTTGCGCATACACTGGAAGCCGAGGGCTACGAGGCCTTCATTCCTGCAGGCGTCGGAGGTGACGCTTCATGAGCAGCACTCACGAGACAGATGTCGTCCGCGGGATCCGCTCCGAGTACAAGTACGGGTTCTCGAACCCGGACGACGCGAAGGACTACTTCTTCAAGTCCGGGCGGGGCATCTCGCACGAGGTGGTCGAGGCGATCGCCGAGCACAAGAACGAGCCGCAGTGGATGCGCGACTTCCGCCACAAGTCGCTCGACTACTTCTTCGCGCGCCCGATGCCGAACTGGGGCGCCGACCTCTCGGGCATCGACTTCGAGAACATCTACTACTACATCAAGCCCACCGAGAAGCAGGCCGAGTCCTGGGAGGACCTCCCGGCCGAGATCCTCGACACGTGGGACAAGCTCGGGATCCCGGAGGCGGAGAAGAAGTACCTCGCCGGCGTCGGGGCGCAGTACGAGTCGGAGGTCGTGTACCACAAGCTCCAGGCGGATCTCGAGGCGAAGGGCGTCCTCTTCCTCGACATGGACTCGGGGCTGCGCGAGCACGAGGACATCGTGCGCCAGCACATCGGGACGATCATCCCGCAGAACGACAACAAGTTCGCCGCGCTGAACTCCGCCGTCTGGTCGGGCGGCTCGTTCATCTACGTGCCGCCGGGCGTCTCGATCGAGATGCCGCTGCAGGCCTACTTCCGCATCAACGCGGAGAACATGGGCCAGTTCGAGCGCACGCTGATCATCGTGGACGAGGACGCCTACGTGCACTACGTCGAGGGCTGCACGGCTCCGATCTACTCGTCGGACTCGCTGCACTCGGCGGTCGTGGAGATCATCGTCAAGAAGGGCGGGCGCTGCCGGTACACGACGATCCAGAACTGGTCGAACAACGTCTACAACCTCGTTACGAAGCGTGCCGTCGCCTACGAGGGCGCGACGATGGAGTGGGTGGACGGGAACCTCGGCTCGAAGGTGACGATGAAGTACCCCGCCATCTGGCTGATGGGCGAGGGCGCGCACGGCGAGGTGCTCTCGATCGCGTTCGGCGGCAAGGGCCAGCACCAGGACGCGGGCGGCAAGGTCGTCCACGTCGCGCCGCGCACGACGTCGGTGATCACGTCGAAGTCGATCTCCAAGGACGGCGGCCGCGCGGGCTACCGTGGCCTGCTCGAGGTGGCGAAGGGCGCGGTCGGCTCGAAGTCGAAGGTCGTCTGCGACGCGCTCATCCTCGACGAGGAGTCGCGCTCCGACACGTACCCGTACATCCAGGTGGACGAGTCGGACGTCGATCTCGGCCACGAGGCCACCGTCTCGAAGATCGGCGAGGAGCAGCTCTTCTACCTGATGAGCCGCGGACTCTCGGAGGCCGAGGCCTCGGCGATGATCGTGTCCGGCTTCGTCGAGCCGATCACGAAGGAGCTCCCGCTCGAGTACGCGGTCGAGATGAACCGCCTCATCCAGCTCCAGATGGAAGGCTCGGTTGGCTAGAGCGGTACCGGACGGAGCGGGCGCGGCGTGATCGTCGAGCACACCGACTTCATCTCCGTCCCGGTCACGGATCTCGAGCGCTCCACCGCCTTCTACCGCGACACGCTCGGCCTCGAGCAGACGGCCGAGGGTCAGTGGCCCGAGTTCCGGCTCGGCGAGAACGTCTTCCTCTACGTGCTCGACCCCACGAACATCGGGCAGGAGTTCCGCGGGCCGCACACGTCTGCGACGGCGTTGCGCGTACCCGACGTCGCGAAGGCGCGAGCGGAGCTCGAGGCGAAGGGCGTGGCGTTCCTCGGCGAGACGTTCGACACCGGCGTCTGCCACATGGCGCAGTTCGCCGACCCGGACGGCAACGTCTTCATGCTCCACCGCAGGTACGCGCCGTGATCGGCGTGGAGCAGGTGGACTTCGTCTCCGTGCCGACGCGCGACGCCGCGATGGCGGTTACGTGGTACCGGGACATTCTCGGCCTTCCCGAGAGCGAGTTCACGGACGCGGAGGTCGAGGCGCCCAATCTGACGCTGTCGTTCTGGCTCCCCGAGGAGCAGGGCGAGCCGTTCGTGCCCAACCAGAACGGCATCGCGCTACGCGTCGCCGACGTGCGCGCCGCGGTCGAGGAAGTCCGCGCGGCAGGCGCCGAGGTCATGGGCATCGAGGACACGGGTGTCTGTCACATGGGCTTCGTCAAGGATCCGGACGGGAATGTCCTGATCCTCCATCGTCGTTACGCGCCGAAGGTTCGCCGTGGCCAGAGCTGAGATCCTCGAGCGCTACCGGGAGCTCCCGCTCCCCACGACGCGCGACGAGCACTGGCGGTTCACCGATCTCGCCGGGTTCGACCCCGACGCGTGGACCGCGAACGGCGTGACCGGCACCGCGGCTCCCCCGTCGATGCTCGAACTCGACGTGGCCGGTGTCGCGGTGGTCGGCGAGGGCGGAATCGAGATCGAGCGCACGCCCGAGGGGATCCGCTTCGAGCAGCTGCCGGAGGATCACGAGCTCCTGTACTCGCTCGTCGGCTGGGACGAGAAGTTCGCCGCGCACAACGCGGCCATGTGGACGAGCGGCCTGCTCGTCCACGTCCCGCGCGGCGTCGTCCTCGAGAAGCCGCTGTACGTGCGGATCGCGAACGCGGTCGAGGGCGGCTCGCTCTTCTGGCGCCTCCTGATCGTGGCCGACCCGGAGAGCCGCTTCACGCTGGTCGAGGAGTACTCCTCTGCGAATCCCGAGCTCGCCGGGTACTCGAACGCGGCGGTCGAGATCGTCGTCTCCGACGGCGCGAAGGTCGAGTACGTGTCCGTGCAGAACTACTCGCGCTCCACGTGGCACTTCGCCTCGCATCACGCGCGCGTGGAGCGGGACGCCGAGCTCGACTGGGTCGCGGGCGGCTTCGGCTCGGCGAAGGGGAAGGTGCGGATCCAGAACGACCTCGCCGGCGCGGGCGCGACGTCACGCGTGACCGGCGCGTACTTCGCCGACGGGACGCAGCACCTCGACTACGACACGTTCCAGGAGCACATCGCGCCGTCGACGACCTCGGACTTCGCGTTCAAGGGCGCACTGCGCGACACTGCTCGCGCGGTATGGCGCGGGATGATCCGGGTCGAGGAGGGCGCGCAGAAGACGAACGC
>JAWOIV010000167.1:0-11773 GCA_046484465.1 Gaiellaceae bacterium | reverse complement strand
CGATCCCGATCGGACGAGGCCTTGAGGAGGAGCGCAAGTACGTCGGGGTTTGATCGATACGTCGTGACGAGGAGGTCGACGGCGCCCGTCCCGAACGCGGCAAGCTCGAGCGCTTGAACCCTTTCGAGCTTTGTGGGATCGCGCGACTTGAGTGCACACACGGCCTCCACCGCAGCGATGAGAACAGTCGGCTCGATAGCACTCGTCGAGCCCCTGACCTCGTCCATCAGCGCACGTGCTTCTTGAACCCTTGCCATCGAAGCCAGGACGAGTGCCCGCGATGACAACACCTCGGCGCGGACAGAGGCGAGAGCATCTCGAAGTGACGGGACCTCCACGCCAAGAGCAGCTGGTTGACGGCCATGCTGAGCCAGAATCCGGACGAGAACGGCGAATCCCAACTGGAACGCGTTGGCGTCTCGAGTGACCCGGGATAGAGCGATTGCCTTGTGTGCGGAAGCTAAGGCCGGCTTCCATCTACGCCGACCAGCGTAGGCGAGAGCCAAGGAGCAGAGCGCATGGGGGGCCGCGAAGTCGAGCTTGTACCGCTCCGCGGTCTCGACAAGATCGTGGCCCACTTCGAGCGCTTCCTCGTACCGCGCAAGTAGGACGAGCGCCGACGCGTAGACGTTCTGAAACGAAGAGACCACAAGAGGATCGTCGACAGTGGTCAAGAGCTGGCTCGCTCGATCAGCTTCGGCGGCATCGAGCGAGCCGAATCGAAGCTGCAGATGCAGCCCATGGCCCGCAGCCCGCACAACCTCTCGAGCGTCCGAGAATCCGATTCCGACTTCAAGCTGCTCAAGTGTCGGGAGTGCATCGACGTGTTCCAGATCGATGAGGCTCCGTAGCTGGCCCCAGAGGGCGTCTCTGCGCTCGGCGTCCGTGACGGCCGCGGCTTCGGCTCGACGATAGAGATCGAGTCCGTCCTCCTCACGGGAGGCAAGGTGGGCAGCACGGCCCGCAACGGCGAGCGCGCGGAACGAGGCGCCAGATTCCGGATGGGAGCCGGCAGCCTCGGCCAAGGACTGTGCTTCGGCAAAGCGCCCCCTACGTAGTGCGACTTCCGACCTCGCCAGTAGAGCGACCGGGCGCTCGAGTTCCGCCTCTTTCGCACGATCACACCAGGCCTCAACGGTCGAAAGGCGCGCCGTCTCGAGGAGCTCGTCGAGGGCGTCATGGAGGAGGAGTTCCAGTTCCCCGAGTAGGTTGCGTTTCACGATCAGCTCGAACGCGGCGTCCCACTCACGCCGACTCCGATAGTGCTCGACGCAACGCTTCCCGGAGTCTGGATCCGGGACGAAGCCGAGCTGCTCACTCCGCTCCTCGAGGAATGCCCGACAAAGCGGATGGAGGTCGAGTCGTGCGTCCCGATCGACAAGGATCCCGACATCGAGGGCCGCCGCACAGACCGCGCCCGCCTGCTCGACGCCCAGCAACCGCTCCGCCAGGTCGTGATCAACGAGCGGAGCAATCGCGAGCGTTGCGAGCCCTCTCTGAACCTCTTCGCTGAGTGCCGCGTAGACCTCTTCGGCGAAGAACCGGTAGAGCGACTCGGGGACCTCCTCGACGTCAGTGCCGACGTCCGTTCCAGACACGGCTGCGAGACCGATCACTGCCGGCCATCCGCTCGCAAGCGCGACAAGACCGGAGGCAACCTGCGCCTTCGCGTCCTCGAGCACCTCAGCGGCTTCGGCACTGTCCATCGCGAGCGCCGTCTGATTGAGCTCGAAGTACTCACCGTAGAGGACGCCGCGAGCCGTGACCCATGACGGTCTCTGGCGACTGGCGATGAGCAGCTGAACACGAGACGCGCTCGCCAGAGCCGCGACGAACTGCTCGGCAGCTGCTCCACGCGCGACCTCGTGGTAGTCGTCCAGCACGAGCCACGCGTCGGATGGCCAGGCGGCGAGATCCTCGCTCACGATCTCGGCGAGGAGGTCTGCGTTGTCGGCCGACGCGGGAACTGCGCGCAGGTGCTCACGCAGGCGTTCGTCACAGCCCGGGACGATCACGGTCGAAACGGTGGCGAGGCCGAGAGCCAGCGCTGCGACATCCGTCGACGATCGCCGCGCCGTGAACCACGCGTGTCGACGGCCGTCGCGTGCCACCCACTGCTCCGCGAGCGTCGACTTCCCGTATCCCGCTGGAGCGATGAGCGTTCTCACACGCGCAGTCGACGCATCGAGCAACGCGAAGAGCCGCGGCCGCTCGATGATCCGGCGGGCGTTGAGCTGCCTCGGCTTACGGACTGTCGTGGCCGACGTCGCCATCCTCTCGCTGATTGACGGGGATCGGGTGACCGACCCTAACACCACTCGGAGGAGCGCCCACGGCCCCGCTCGGGAGCCGTGGGCGCCCGGTCAGCGGAGCGGCCGAACGCCGAAGGCCAAACGGCGCCCCGCAGACAGCGGATCCTCGCCCGTGAGGAGTCGAAACGCGACGGGGATCTGGCGCCTGCGTCGAACGCCCAGCTTCTGACGCAGGACGTCGCAGTGCGCTTTCGCCGTCCTGGGGGAGATTCCGAGGCGCGCTCCGACCTCGTCGTTCGAGCACCCCGCTGCGATGAGTGCGACCACCTCGCGCTGGCGCTCGGTGATCGTCGTTGTCCTCTTCTCGGTGACCAGCTCGATCATGATGCGGCACGCTACTCCCTCGGTCGAGGGACGACCATTCGCCCCGGGGTGTACTCCCAGGTGTATTCACGCCTCGCAGCGTGGCTTCCCGAAGCGGCGGAAAACCCGAAGCTGTGTGCGCGCAATCACCGATGCCCAGGGGCCGCTTCACACCGGACGATGGATTCGACCAAGGAGGACAGAGAATGAAGGTTGCCGAGTTGATGACGCCGCATGTGCTGACGGTCGAACCGGACACGCCGCTCCGCGACGCAGCCGCGCTGCTTGCCGAGAACCGCATCTCGGGGCTTCCGGTGGTGGACGTGGACGGGCGGGTGGTCGGCGTTCTCTCCGAGGCCGACATCGTGGTGAAGGCCGGCGGTCCGACTCACGGGAACCGGTTGCTCGGGTGGCTGCTCGAGTCCGATGTCGATCTCGCGGACAAGATCAGCGCCCGGACCGTGGGCGAGGCGATGAGCGCTCCGGTGACGACGATCGACGCCGACCGGCGCGTGCACGAGGCCGCCAAGCTGATGGCGTCCGAGGGCATCAACCGCCTGCCCGTCGTCGAGGGCGATCGGCTCGTCGGGATCATCTCGCGCGCGGACGTCGTGCGAGCGTTCTCCCGCTCGGATGTCGAGATCGCAGAGGAGATCAACGAGGAGATCCTGCGCCGAACGCTCTGGCTCGAGCCGGGATGCGTGACGGTCGAGGTCGAGAACGGGACCGTGACGCTCGACGGCGAGGTCGAGAGCGACGCAGATGCAGAGCTGCTCCCGGTCTTCGTGTCGCGCGTTCCCGGGGTGATCTCGGTTCGGTCAGATGTCCGAGCACGCACCATGGTGCTGTCCCGGTGATCACTCGGACATCGCCGGGGCTCACTTCACGGACACCCCGACAGCTCGGATCGGCAGACTTCCCGTCATGGCGTCGATGAAGAGCGGCGATCAGGGCTCGGGGATCTCGAGGCGGGCCATCATGATCGCGTTCGGGGTGGCAGTCGCAGCCGCCGCAGTCCTGGTCGGAGTCGCCCTGGTCGTCCAGGGAGGAGACGATTCGGCGACAGCCGGGCCTGCAACCGATCTCGACGGGATTGCCCAGGAGGGGATAGTCCTCGGCAACCCGGAGGCCGAGGTGCTGCTCATCGAGTACGCCGACATGCAGTGCTCGTTCTGTCGCGACTACTCGGTGGACGTCTTCCCGACACTCGTCGACGAGTACGTGCGACCGGGCGATGTTCGGATGGAGTTCCGCGGGCTCGCGTTCCTCGGGCCGGACTCGGAGAAGGCGCTCCGTTTCGTCCTCGCTGCGGGACTGCAGGATCACGGCTGGGAGCTCCAGGACGCGCTCTTCGTTGCTCAGGGCGAGGTGAACTCGGGTTGGGTGACGGACGAGCTCGTGCGGGAGCTCGCCGCGGAGATCGAGGGGCTGGACGTCGACAAGATGTTCGAAGACGCTGACAGTGCCGAAGTGACGTCCCAGATCGAGGCGGCCGCTGGACAAGGCCAGGCCGACCAAGTTCCCGGCACGCCGACGTTCTTCATCAAGATCGGAGACGACGACCCGTATCTGATTCAGGTCCCGCTGGAGCCGGACGCGTTCCGACCGCCGCTCGACGACGCTCTCCAGGGTTGAGCGACCGCCTGTTGCGCAGCGGCGCGGCGGTCGTAGCGGTCGCCGGGGTCGGCGTGGCCGGATACCTGACCTGGGCGCACTACGCCGACACGAGCGTCATCTGCGTTGCCGGCGGCGGCTGCGAGAAGGTGCAGAGCTCCGACTACGCCGAGATCTTCGGGATCCCCGTTGCCGTGCTCGGCCTCGCCGCCTACGCGACGATCCTCGCGCTGCTCGCCTGGGACGCGCCGATCGCGCGGCTGGCAGCAGCATCGCTCGCGCTGTTCGGGGTGCTCTTCAGCGCCTATCTCCTTGTCGTGCAGGCCTTCGTGATCGAGGCGCTCTGCATCTGGTGCGTGGTGAACGACGTGCTGATCGCGCCGGCGCTGGCGGTGCTGACCGCGCTTCGCCTCAGGTCATAGGGACCTGGCGGAGCACCTTCGGCGCGACCCGATCGAGGATCTCCGACAGGCTCTCACCCGTGCAGGTGATGCCGTGGTTTCGCAGGCCGATGACGGCGTGCACGGGATCGGGCTCGGCGGCCACGAGATCGGCCACGGCGACTGCGAGCTCCTGCGTGCCGCACGGGTAGTTGACGTCGGTCGCTGCGATGCCCTCCATCCAGGCGTGGACGTGCAGGATGGCCCCGACCTCGGGATGCGCCTGGTAGATCATCCAGTGCTCGATCGCGTCCACCGAGACGCGTCGCGGCTCGATTCCCGGCGGAACGCTGAGCACGATGACGCCGCGGTCGTCGTCAAAGTCCTTGACCATGAGCATGTCGCGGCCGATGGTCTCGAGCTTGGACTTGTCGACACCGCTCGCGCTCATCCAGAACCGCGTCTCGTCCTTTCGCGCAGAGAGGTTGCCGTAGGACATGCCTCCGACGCTGTACAGCCGCATGACGTGGCGGAGGTCGCGCTCGGACAGGTACTCCTCGACGGGGAACGGCGATGGCAGAAGATCCAGCTCGTCGAGCCGTCGACCGGCATCGGCGAGGTCAGTGGTGACCTCGTCGCCGCCCCAGAGCTCCGGCTCGAGGTCGGGGATCCACTCGTTGTCGATCACGAGGCGCGAGGTCGCAAGCGGAGCGAGCCGCGCGTAGATCGCCGACGAGTCATCGTGCACGTGATACGTGCCCTGCTCCATCGTCGTGAACCACACGCCCTCGCCCGGGACGTGTAGGAGCACGACGTTCGAGAGCGTGCGCACGAGCATCGGGTAGCTGGCCTTGAGCGGATCGTCCGGCGCCTCGGAGAGCTCGTAGAACGCCGCAGAATACGTGCCGCGGGAGGCACGCCTGAACGCCTTCGGGTCGGCGGCGTCGAACATGTTCAGGACGAAGTCGGCGTCCGCCACGTCGTCCACGGGCGCGAAGCCGGCCTTCTCGAACTCCACCGCGATCGACCGCACCCATTCCTCGTGGGCCGGGGAGGTCGCCGTGCCCCAGATGGCGTACTTGCGCACGGTCCGAGTCTATTACACGCGTTCCGAAGGGCGGCGGCGCGGAGGGCTCAACGGAAGAGGTCGCGTTCCCGCGGCATGAGGAGATCCGTCCCGCGGCCCTCGCCGTCGAGCGAGAGACCACGGACGATCGCCGCCGGAACACCCGTGATCTTCCCCATCACGAGCTCCGCCGCGCCGGCAATCTCGTCGGCGACCGCGATCTCCGTCGCGTGCAGCTCATACCCCATGGAGTCGACGGTTCCGGTGAGGTCGAGAACGGGGGTGAGGCCGGCGACACCCAGCGCGACCTCGGTCGTCCCACGCCGCCACGCACGCCCGAACGAATCGGACACGATGACGCCCACGGTCACGTGCGCGATCTCTCGGAGCCTGTGGCGGAGGTGCTCGGCCGACGCGTCCGGGTCGAGCGGAAGGAGCACGACGGTACCGCTGCCCTTCGCGTTCGACGCATCCACCCCGGCGGAGGCGCACACGAATCCGTGCCGCGTCTCCACGATGAGGAGGGGAGGACGCGACCGGACGACCTCTCTACTCTCGCCCAGGATCACCTCGATGCGTCGAGGATCTCCGGGCCCGGCGAGCGCGCGCGCCCGGGGTGACGGCTCGACGTCGGAGAGCTGGACGATGCGGCCCTCGACCTTCGACACCGCCTTCTGTGCGACGACGACGACGTCGCCCGGCTCGAGCCCACCGGCACGGGAGGCAGCCTCCGCGAGCAGCGACGCGAGATCGTCTCCTTCCTCGAGCTCGGGGATCCCGCGGAGCGGGACGACGCGCACCTCTCCGGTCAAGCGATCCCGGTGACGCGAAGCCCGGCGTGCGCCTTGTAACGCTTGTTGAGGTTCACGATCACGGCTGTCATCCCCTCGAGAGCCCGAGCGCTCGCAAGGGGGCCTGCGTCGAGCACCTGCCCGGACGTCATCGGGTCGACGAGCTCGAGGACGAGTCGCTTCGCCTCGGCGTCGTCACCGCACACGAGGGCATCCTCGTCCGGAGGAGCATCCGCGCCGAGGTTCGAAGCCGCGAGCGAGTGGAGCCCCGCGACGACGGGTGCAGCGAGCTCCGCCTGGATGCGCTCCGCGATCGAGCTCGCCTCCGGCGTCGGAAGCACGCCTTCCTTCGTGAAGCGAAGCTCGGCGGCCACGGAGAGAACCGGGGTCGCGCCGATCGCCGCTCGGAGCGAGCGCGCCGTCTCGACTGCAGCGTCCGCCTTGGTCGCCAGGACGACAACGTCTGCCGAGCGAACGGCGTCCTCGTTGGTCGCCCCCGTAGCGCCGAGCTCGGCTGCGATCGAGGAAGCGCGTTCGGCGTCGCGCGAGCCGATCACGACGTCGTGGCCGGCCTCGCGGAGGCGCATGGCGAGAGCGACGCCAAAGGATCCGGTGCCTCCGACGACGGCTACGCGCACGCCGCCTCCAGTGCGACGGTCGCCAGCCGGCGCTCCGCCTCGCGATCGCGCATCAGGGTGTCGGTGACGACGAGCGGAACGGCTGCCTCGGCGGGGGCGTCCGCCTCGTCGATGACGAGCGCGTCGATCAGCCCCTCGTATCGGCCGACCACATGAGCCGGCGTCGTCCCTCCCGCCATGCGGGAGAGCATACGGGCGAGCGGGCCCGTCACTGCCTTGCCCCCGATCAGCGGGCTCACGGCGACGCGACCGGCCCGGCGGGCTGCGAGCGCCTGGTGGATTCCGGCAATCGCAAGAATCGGCCCGATGGACAGGAACGGGTTGCTCGGAGCGACGAGTACGGCGTCCGCGGCCTCGATCGCATCGACGACCCCGGGCCCTGGCCGCGCCGCCTCCTCGCCTTCGTACGCGACGGCGTCGACGCCGTCCTCGTGGCGCCGTCCGACGAACCACTCCTGGAACGGAAACGTGCCGGCCTCCGTCACGATTTGCGTGCGCAGTCGATCGTCGGTGGCCGGGAGAATCCGCGCCTCGACGCCTGCGCGATCGACGAGGTCGGCGGTGATCGCCGAGAGCGAGCGCCCCGCACGCAGCTCCCGCGAGCGCACGAGGTGCAGCCCGAGATCGAGATCGCCGAGACGGAACCAGTCGTCACCGCCCCAGTGCGAAACCGCCGAGAGCGCATTCCACGACTCGCCCGCGCGACCCCAACCCCTATCGTCGTCGAGAAGCCCCGCGAGGACGTAGAGCAGGCTGTCGATGTCCGGCGAGACGTGGACGCCGAGGATCTCGAGGTCGTCCCCCACGTTTCCCACGACGCTGAGCTCGCCCGGCTCGAGCACGTCGCGGAGGCCGCGTGCGAAGCGGGCGCCACCGCCTCCACCCGAGAGGAGGACGACCTTCACGCCGGGACGGCGAGGAGCGCGCGCGTCCTCGGGCCGACGCGGTCCGCGAGCCGCAGCAGGTCCTCGTCCGAGTCGACGTCCGCCGCAAGCCGAGGAATCGAGACGGTCACGAACGGCGCGTGCGCGCGGAAGCGAGCGGCGCTACCGGGCCCGTACAGCGGTGTGAACACCGCGGGCTCCGGGAGCGAGATCGCGTTCGTCGTCCCGTCCGGTGCCTCCACGAGCGCGAGGCCTGCCGAGGCCAGCGAGCGAAGCGACTCGGGCGTCGCGCAGGGGAGGTCGGCGTTGATGACGAGCGCGTGACCCGTCACACGACGGAGCCCGGCACGAACGGCACCGCCGAGCCCGTCTTCGGGATCGGCCACGACGTCCACGCCGGGAGGCACGACGTCGGCATCGTCGGTGACGACCAGCACGCGGCCGACCTCGAGCGCCGCGGCGACGACGTCTCCGAGCATGGCGACGGCGACCCCGGCGCGAAGCCGCGGCGAGAGCCGGCGCTTGGCGTCACCTCGGTACGGGACGACGATCGTGAGCACGCGCGAACACTAGTCGCGCCTCCACGCGTCCCCGAGGGGGCCGGCTACGCCGCGTTCGACGTGCCGAGGTCGATGTCCGCGTCGATCTCGGTGTCGAGGCTCGAGACCGAGGGCCCGGTCTCGGAGGCCCCTGGCCCGGACGTCGCCCACTCGTTCACGTCGTACCAGTGCGACTCGCGCAGAGCGGCTGCGACGTCGGGATCGGTGTGCGACGGGTTGAAGACATGTTTCTCGAGGTCGCAGCAGATCTCGACCTCGGCGAGCGATACGCACGTCATACGGGCTAGCGCGTCGGCCGGAAGCTGGGCCTCCGCGACGGTGTAGTGCTTGAACTGGAGGTCCGGATCGAGCTCCATGAGCTCGGGCCAATCGGGGCAGGTCCGCGTAGTCATCGGACGGTGTTCTTCTCCTCGAGCTTCCAAGTCCCTTCAAGCCTGACGACCCCGCGCTCTTCCCCGCCCGGGTACACGACGAAGACGAGTGCGTCGTCCAGCCAGTGGTAGAGACGTTCTCCCGCCGCATCGGTCAGTCCCAGCCTGAGGTGGAAGCGCCCGTCCGCAAGCGGGAGCGGATCGAGCTCGTAGCGGATCGCGTGCGCGCCGTCGCCCGCCGCCCATCCGAGCTCGGCGAGATCCACCGACTCGCCGCCCACGAGGGTCCCCGCGTCGTCACGTACCTCGAGCTGGAGGCGGGGCGCCGGGATGCCGGGCGGAGCGTCCAGGCCGACCTCGAGCACGAACGGCTCCCCCGAGAGGAACTGCAGGCGCTCGCCTCCTTCCCGGCCGACGAGCGCCGCGGAGCGGATGGACGCCTCGCCCGAGCCCCACTCGCGCAGCCCCGCACCGCGCTCCGCGGGATCGAGCTCGTCCGCGAGCGCCCGCCGGTAGCGGACGACCGCCTCCCGTGTCGGGCCGTCGTAGGCCACGCGGCCGTGATCGAGAAGCACCGAGCGCTCGCAGAGACGCTCGACCGCGGCGGCGTCGTGTGACACGAACACGATCGTCCCTCCCTCCTGCTTGAAGCGGAAGATGCGGCCGAAGCACTTCCGCTGGAACGCTTCGTCCCCCACCGCGAAGACCTCGTCGAGAAGGAGGACGTCCGCGTCGAGGAAGGCAGCGATCGCAAAGCCGAGCCGCATCGTCATCCCCGAGGAGTACGTGCGCACCGGGCGGTCGATCGCATGCTCGAGCTCGGCGAACGCAACGATCTCGTCGAACCGCTGTCGGATGTCGTCGCGCCGGAGCCCCTGGATGGCGCCGTTGAGGAAGACGTTCTCACGCCCGGTGAAGTCCTGGTGGAACCCGGCACCGAGCTCGAGGAGCGATCCAATGCGCCCCGCGGCGGCAACCGAGCCCGTCGTCGGCTTGATGATCCCCGCGATGACGCGCAGGAGTGTCGTCTTTCCGGAGCCGTTGCGCCCGATCAGGCCGACGGCCTTACCGCGCTCGATGCCAAGCGACACGTCGTGCAGTGCCCACACATCGGTTGCCTCCGTCTTCCCGCGCTGGACGAAGAGATCCTTGAGCGTCCGCGCTTCCCGGGAGTGGATGCGGAACCGGCGCGAGACGCAGTCGACTCTGATCTCGCCCGGTCTCATGGATCTAGAGTAGTAGCCCCAATGGAACGCGTCGGCGAGCACCCCGTTCCCGTGGGGCCGCTTGCGGTCCGCTGGATCGCGTACGAGCTCGACGAGCCGCGCGCGGGTGTCACCGGTCGAGCCCGGCTCCGACTCGAGAACGCTGGCACCGCGCCATGGCGCTCTCGCGGACGCGAGGGAGTCCAGCTCGCGTACCACTGGCTCGACCCGCTCGGGAACCCGATCGTCTGGGACGGCGCGCGCGCGCCCTTCCCGATCGAGGTCGCCCCCGGGGCGACGGTCGAGCTCGACGTCCCGCTGGAGGCTCCGCGCCCACCTGGCGACTACCGGCTCGCGTTCGACCTCGTGGAGGAGCACCGCTTCTGGTTCGAGGAGGTCGGCTCGTCACCCCTCGACGCGCCCGTCACGGTTCTCCCTCGCATCGCCGAGCGTCGGCTCGCCGTCGTCGTCCACGGACGGTCGGACGCCGAGACGGGCACCGCGCTCGCGGCGCAGGAAGAGGCGATCGTCGAGGACGCCTCGGTTGCCGTGGCCCACCTGGTCGCAGGCGCGACCCCTGCGCCGGACTGGTCGCGCCTCCTCCTCGACGCGCACGAGGAGGGCTACGCGGCGGTCGGCGGCGCAGTCGAAGCTGCGTCACGTGCCGATCGCCGGCGGCTCTCGCCGTGGTCACCCGGTGGTGGGCGCAATCCCCGCTTCGGCCACCCCCTCCTCTTCCCCTCGCTCCTCGACGGCATCGAAGCCGGTACCCACGAAGGGCTCCCGGCGTACGAAGGAGGAGGCGACGCCCTCTTCGAAGGCCGGGCCGTCGTCAGACTTCGGTCGCGATCCGATCGTCGGACCGGCTGAAGACGAACGCGCCGGCTGCGAGGGAGACGAGCGCAGCCACGAGGGTGTAGACGGCGTCGGCGGCCGCGGGCACCGCGCCCACGAAGAGCACGGATCGCATCGCCTCGATCGGCGGCGTCAGGAAGTTCACCCACTGCAGGAAGAACGCGGCGACCGGGTACTCGTCGACGCCCGGGAGCTGGTCGAGCGAGTAGAGGATCGGCGTCAGGAAGAACCAGGGGAGGAGGAGCGCGGCGAGAAGGTGCTCGACGTCGCGGTAGAGCGCGTTCAGCGACGCCACCGCGAGCGCGAACCCCGCGACGATGCAGGCGAACAGCACGCCGAGCGGGAGCACGAGCCAGACCGTCCCGCGGGCCTCCGGGCGCGTCGCGAGGCTGAGACCGGCCACGACGGCGAGCATCACCGCGAACCCGACGAGGTTGGTTCCAACGATCGAGAGCGGAACGAGCTGGCGCGGGAAGCGCACCTTGCGGATGAGGTTGGCGTTCTCGAGCAGGCTGCGTGACGACGCCTGGGCGCTCGTCGCAAAGAAGACCCAGGCGGGGAGCCCGCAGAGGAGGAAGAGCCAGTAGTCGTCGGTACCGACCTCGGCCACGCGCCAGAGCACGGAGAACACGAGCAGGTACACGAGCATGAGCACCAGCGGGTGCAGGAGCGACCAACCGAGCCCGAGGAACGAGCCGCGGTACTTCGCGCGCAGGTCGCGCCGAAAGAGGCTCCCGAAGAGCTCGCGGTAGCGCAGGACGTCGGCGTAGACGGACACCGCCGAGAGTCTAGGG
>JAWOIV010000136.1:0-3632 GCA_046484465.1 Gaiellaceae bacterium | reverse complement strand
CTGAACGCCTACGTGACCGTACGAGCCGAGGAGGCGCTCGCGGAGGCCCGCGCCGCAGATGCGGCGCCGAGCGGCGCTCCCTTCCACGGCGTGCCGATCGCGATCAAGCACCTCACCCCCACCGCCGGAGCGCGCACGACCTTCTCCTCCCGCGCATACGCCGAGTTCGTGCCCGACTTCGACATGGCCGTGGTGCGGCGCATCAGAGAGGCGGGGTTCGTGATCATCGGGAAGACGAACACCCCGGAGTTCGGCACGACCGCGTTCACGGAGTCCGAGCTCAACGGTGCGACGCGCAACCCGTGGAGCCTCGACCGAACGCCAGGCGGATCGAGCGGGGGCGCAGCGGCCGCCCTCGCCGCGGGCCTCACCCCGATCGCGCACGGCTCCGATGGGGGAGGATCGATTCGCATCCCGGCGTCCTGCTGTGGCGTCTTCGGGATGAAGCCGTCGCGCGGGCGCATCTCGTCGGCCCCATTCGGGTCGCTGGAAGGGCTCGCGACGGCGGGGCCTCTGTCGCGATCGGTGCGGGACGCGGCTGCCCTGCTGGACGTGATGACCGGATACGAGCCGGGTGACCCGTGGTGGGCGCCCCCGCCGGATCGTCCGTTCGCAGACGAGGTGGACGAGCCCGCCGGGCGCCTGCGAATCGCGGTGACGCGCGACCCGCCGATTTCCACACCCGTCGCGCCGGAGTGCTCAGAAGCGCTGGACGCCGCAGCAGAGCTCCTCTCGGAGCTCGGTCACGACGTCGTCGAGCGAACCCCACCGTGGCGCGACGCAGACCTCGTGCACACCTTCATCACCGTCTGGCAGGTCGGGCCGGCGCTGCAGCCCATCGACGATCCCGCCCTGATGACGCCGCTCAACCGCGGGCTCGTAGAGTCGGCTCGCGCCTGCTCGGCAGCCGACTATGCGCGTGCAGTCGCGGCGCTGCAGGCGCTCGCGCGGCGCATCGTGACCTTCTGGGGCGAGCACGACGTCGTCCTCACGCCGACCCTGGCGCTCCCACCCGTGCCCATCGGCTGGCAGGAAGCGGTCGCAGGGCCGATCGAGCAGCTGCTCCGGAATGCCGAGTTCACTCCGTTCACAGCCGTGGTGAACCTCACGGGGCAGCCGGCGATCTCCCTCCCGCTGTACTGGAGCGCAGAAGGGCTTCCGATCGGCGTGCACGCGATCGGCCCGCCCGCCGGCGACGCCGTGCTCCTGCGGCTCGCCGCGCAGCTCGAGCAGGCGCGACCGTGGGCCGATCGCCGACCGCCGGTCTCGTGAGGGTCGGCTCTCACACGAGCGGCGTGATCCGCACCGCGGCGCCGGGCCGCGCGTGCAGGATCCGGCCGGCGTTACCGCGTGAGATCGCAATGGACATGTTCCGGTAGCTGTCCTCGTACAGGATGACATCACCGGCCCGAGCGTCTGCGAACGTCCTCGCCGACACGGCGTAGTAGCGATCGCCGGCGACGTCGACCTCCAGGCGCGTCCCGGGGACGATCCCGAGCTGCTCGACGTCCTCACGCGTCAGGTTGAGCGCGATGTTGCCGAAAGTGTCAACGTAGAGCATGGTCGCTACGGCAACGCCGCGGTCGAGCGACGGAGTCGGGAGGTCGAGCGCAACGAGGCTCTCCGGATCGACCGGCGGGCCCAGCTCCTCGAGCGGAACACCCCGGGCGAGGTGCGCCGCTGCAGGGCTGAAGAGATCGCGTCCGTGGAAGGTGCGAGAGATCGACTCGAGCGCGTACTCGGGATTGGCGAGCTCGTGCACGGCGTCGATGCCCGGCCGATGCGCCGACGGGAGGAGCAGCCCGTTGTCGGGGCCGACGTAGAGCCTCCCGTCCCGATCTCGGAGGGCGAGCGCGCGTCGCGGCCCGCCCACACCAGGATCGACCACCGCGAGATGGACGCCCACCGGCATGTATCCGATCGTGTTCGCAAGGACGAGGGCACCTTGCAGGATCGCCCGCGGCGGGATCCCGTGCGTGATGTCGATGATCTGCGCCTCGGGCGCGATGCGCTTCATCACGCCGTGACAGGTGCCCACGAAGTCGTCCTGGAGCCCGAAGTCGCTCAGGAACGTGATGAACACGCGGCGGACCCTAACGCGCGCGCGTGTACTAGCGCCGTGACCTGACGCGCGACGGCGGACAGGCCGGTCGCCGCCAGGCGTGCGCGTCCCCGCAGCGTCTGCCGCCTCTCGGCCTGATCCGGACGAAGGCCGTTGGCGCCTGCAGCGGAAGCGGCCTTCCCGCCAGGAGGGGTCGCTGTGCCGTCACTCCGGGTCCTCCGCTCCCCCTCGCTCGTCCTGCACGGGCGCAGCATAGTGCGGGTCGCGGCTGGATTCGAGCAGGCTGGCGATGTCGCGCTGGAGCCGACCGAGCTTGGCGGCGATGATCGCCACGTAGACGAGCAGGAAGACGAGAACGACGCCGTACGACGCCGCGACGTACTGACCGCCGCTCATCCAGCGGCCTCGCGGAGCTCGCGCAGATCCACGTCGAGCCGCTTGCCTACGAGCTCCACCCGGTACAGGACATACGCGAGAAGGGTGACGGCCGCCCACGAGACGCAGAACGCGAAGAACATCGTGCCCGTCATCTGTGGGCCCGCGCGCGTGAACACGGTCGGGTGGATGAAGTCCTCGGCGAGCCTGATCGCGAGGAAGCTGACCGGGATCAACGCGACGCCGAACAGCGCGTACACCGCTGACGAGCGAGCACGGCGAGGGCCGTCCTCGATCGAGAACCGGAGCATGAAGTACGCGCAGTAGAAGAGGAAGAGAACGAGGAAGAGGACGAGCTGGTTCGAGCTCCACGTCCACCAGACACCCCACGACGCCTTCGCCCAGATCGACCCGGTGATGAGTGTGAGCGAGCCGAAGATCGTCCCCTGGTGGATCGCCACGTAGCTCTCCAGGTCGTAGCGGGAGTCGCCGGTCCACAGGAGCCTGAGCGCCTTCCACGCTCCCAGGCCGAAGCAGAAGTACGCGGTCAGCGCGATGGGGACGTGGATGTAGAAGATCCGCTGCGAGATGCCCTGGTCGGCGTCCTCGGGCGCGACGATCAGCGCGAGCAGGATCGCTGCGCCCATCAGGATCGCCGCGAGCGCGGCGAGGCCGGGAAGGCTCCGGATCGGGGAAGAGTCGCTCAGCGGGTTACTCGGTGACCACGTACTCGAAGGACGCCCACGAGAGTACCGCGAACACCCCGTCGTACAGCGCGAGGAACAGGAGGAAGCGCTCGCCTTCGGGCGAGACAGCGGCGCCTACGCCTCCCACGACGAGCGGGATCGCGAGCGGCAGGACGAGGAGCGGCAGGAGCAGCTCCCGCGCCCTTCCGGCTGCGGCCATCGCCGCCATGAGCGAGCCGACCGCGCAGATCCCGATGTCGGCGAGGACGACGCCGGCGATCGCGGTGGCGTCGAGCGGGGCGAAGAAGAGGACGAACGCCGGCAGCGCGACAACCTGCGCGGCGAGCAGGAACGCGAGCGTCGCAAGCGTCTTGCCGAGCCAGATCGCGCTGCGATCGCACGGAGCCAGCACGAGCCCGTCCAGGACGCCGTGCTCCTGCTTGATGTCGAAGGTCGGTCAGGAAGTGGTGGTCAAGGACGGATATATCCCGCTGCCTGCCAAAGTGGCG
>JAWOIV010000057.1:0-11598 GCA_046484465.1 Gaiellaceae bacterium | reverse complement strand
CTGCGACCACATCGCCGGCGGCCAGTGCGCGCTGGACGATTGGGTCGCCGCCGCGGACGCCGACCCGGGCCGGCTCGGTTCGTACCGCCGGCTGCTCGCCTCCCGGGCCGGTGAGGCGACACCATGATGCCGCGGCGCTAGCGCCGGCACGGTCCGGGTAGGTTTTCGACCATGACATCCGTGTGGTAAAGTGCCGTTTAACGTTCCATTGGCAGGCCCTGATATAATCTCATAGCTCAGTGGATCGCCATCTGCATCTGTGGCCATGAGAGAAAATGTGAGAGGTGAATCCCGCGCGCTCCCCCGGGCGGCGATCCGCAACACTGCCTTCATGGGCCTCGCCCAGCAGCTCGCCTACGGGCGGTTCGGCTCCGCGGCGCTGCTCGTACTCTCGCTGGCGCTCGTGTTCGCGGTCGCGGCGCTCGGCGGGCTCGCGACCTCCTCGGGCCTGCGCGACTGGTACGACAGCCTCGACCGGGCGCCGTGGAACCCGCCCGCCTGGGTGTTCGGGCCGGCATGGACCGTTCTCTACCTTCTCATGGCCGTTGCAGCGTGGCTCGTCGCGCGGACGGGCCTCGAGCAGCGCGCAGTGCAGGTTGCGGTCGGCCTCTACCTCGCACAGCTCGTGCTCAACCTCGCCTGGTCGTGGCTCTTCTTCGGCGCGCGTTCACCCGGCTGGGCGCTCCTCGACATCACCTCGCTCTGCGTCCTCGTCGCGGTGACGATCTTCGCCTTCTGGCGCGTTGACTCCACCGCCGGACTGCTCCTCGTCCCGTACCTCGTCTGGCTCCTCTACGCGACCTCGCTCAACATCTGGATCGTCCTGAAGAACTGAGGAACGACTGCGGCCCGCCGGGCCGCGAGTGATGCCGCACGACGCTCGACTGATACTCGACGTCATGGTCACGCGGACCAGCGAATCGGACGAGAGGCCGAAACCTGCGGCAGCCTGACCGCGACCTCTCGTCGTCCGCTTGTGGGTCGGAAGGCGCCGGACACGAGCCGGATCCGGTGGCTACCGGACGCAGCGAGTGTCAAATCGTTCGCCGCAGCTCGCAGCCGTCGATCTGCGCCCGCAAGTGTCCGATCAGGACACGGCCCGGTCGAGCGCCTCGTTGACGAGGCTGTCCGCGAGCTCGTTGTGCTCGCGTCGCACGGCCGTGTAGGTGACCCGGTGAATCCCGCGCGCAAGGCGCGAGGCCTCGAGGAAGAGCTCCTGCAGCGCACGATTCTTGACCTTGTACTCGCCCCGCATCTGCTTCACGAGGAGCTCGGAGTCCGAGACGACCTCGAGCTCGAGCACACCGACCTCGACCGCCCGCTCGAGCCCTGCGACGAGCGCGCTGTACTCCGCCACGTTGTTCGTCGCCACCCCGATCGCCTCCCCGCGCGCGTCGAGCACCGTCCCGTCCTCGACCTCGAGCACGAAGGCATACGCGGCAGGACCAGGGTTCCCGCGCGATCCGCCGTCGGTGAAGAGCTTCGCTTTCACGCGGCGGCACCTCTCTGCCTTGTGGCTCTGAGCCACAAGGCAGTCGCGTCCGCCGGCGCGGTTGAGCGCGCGCGCTGGCTCTGCCCGGTGGGCGTCATGCGTCGACGAGGGGGTAGACGTCGTACGCGGGCTCCTCGTACGGGTGCGCCTGCTTCAGCGCCGCAACGACGGGGTCGAGCCGATCCGCCGGTACGACCGTCTCGACGCGGAGCTCCGGGACACGCTCCTCCTGCCCCCGCTCCCCGACCGCGGGAGCCGTGCCCTCGCCGCCGAGGAACGTGCCTGTGCCCGCCGTGTACCACGAGCAGCGCTCGTATGCGCCGATCCGCCCCGCGCCGGCCGCGAAGACGGCGTCGCGAGTCACGTCGAGTGTGTCCGCCGGGACGAACCAGACGAGCTTGACGCGAGCTGGCGGGTCAGGGCGAGGCACGGCTCGCCCCTACTGGTTGTCGATCTGTGCACGCTGCAGCGTCCCGGAGTAGTCGACGTACACCGACTTCCACTCGGTGAAGACGTCGAGCGCGGCCTGTCCGGCCTCGCGGTGGCCGTTGCCGGTCTCCTTGGTCCCGCCGAAGGGGAGGTGCACCTCTGCGCCGGTCGTGCCGGCGTTGACGTACGTGATGCCGGCCTCGAGGTCGCGCATCGCGCGGAAGGCGCGGTTCACGTCGCGCGTGAAGATCGACGACGAGAGCCCGTAGCGGATGCCGTTCGAGACACGCACCGCCTCGGCCTCGTCCTTCACGGAGATGAGCGAGAGCGTCGGGCCGAAGATCTCCTCCTGCGCGATCCGCATCTCCGGATCGACACCGCCGAAGATCGTCGGGCGATAGTAGAAGCCCTTCGCGAGGTCGCCTTCGGAGGCGATCTCGCCTCCTGTCAGGAGCTTCGCCCCCTCGTCGATCCCGATCTGCGTGTACGAGTGGATCTTCTCGAGCGCAGCCGCGTTGATGACCGGGCCGATGTCGGTCGCGTCGTCCCACCCGACGCCCAGCTGCAGCGCCTCGGCGCGCTCGACCAGGCGAGACGCGAGCTCGTCGTAGACGCTCTCGTGGGCGATCATGCGGCTGGCGGCGGTGCAGCGCTGGCCCGAGGTGCCGAAGGCTGACCAGACGGTCCCGTCCACCGCCAGGTCGAGGTCCGCGTCGTCCATGACGATGATCGCGTTCTTCCCGCCGAGCTCGAGGTGGACGTGCTTGAGGCCCTCGGCCGCGGCGTGGAGCACCTTCACCCCGGTCTCGCGGGAACCCGTCAACGAGATGACGCGAACGTCGGGGTGCTGCACGAGCCGCTCACCGACGGCGCCGCCGCCCCCGTGGACGATGTTGACGACCCCCTTCGGCACGCCTGCCTCGACGAGCAGCTCGACGAAGCGCTGACCCAGCGCGGGCGTGTCCGTCGCGGGCTTGAACACGACCGTGTTTCCTGCGACCAGCGCGGGTGCGATCTTCCACGACGGGATGGCGATCGGGAAGTTCCAGGGCGTGATGACCCCGATGACTCCGATCGGCATGCGCACCGACATCTGGAACTTGTCGCGGAGCTCGGACGGCGTGGTCTGGCCGGAGAGCCGCCTGCCCTCGCCGCCCATGTAGTAGCTCATGTCGATCGCTTCCTGGACGTCGCCGCCGGCCTCCGCCTTGACCTTCCCCATCTCGTGCGTCATGAGGTCGGTCAGCTCGTCCTTCGCCTCGACGAGAAGCTGCGCGAAGCGGAAGAGGATCTCCCCGCGCCTCGGCGCAGGGACGAGCCGCCAGTCCTCGAACGCCGCCTTCGCCGCGGCCACCGCGCGATCGACGTCGTCCGCGCCGGAGCGCGGGAAGGTGCCGATCGGCTCACCGTCGGCCGGGCTCGTGGACTCGAAGGTGTCGCCGGAAGCGGCATCGAGCCACTCCCCGTCGATGAGGTTCTGCTGATGTGTGAGTGTCGTCGCCATGCCCCGATTCTACGCCGGGGCGGATCGCCCTAGCGGGCGACCTCGGGGACGACGCGGCCCGACTCGTCGAGCTGCGCGTTCCAGTCCGTGAACGCGGCCTCGATCTCCGACATGTCGGATCCGCGCTCCGCGAGCCTGATCGGCTGCGGCGCCTCCGGGATCACGCGGTACTGGTACCAGGTGATCTCCCAGGCGAAGGTGAGCACGACCTCGCCCGTCACACCCGAGAGCGGGACGACCGACACGAGCGGCGACCCGAGCGCGCGAGCCACACCTTGCACCGTGCGGGTGAAGAGGCTTGCGTTGAAGAGATCCGCGGCCTCGACGAGCGCCGCCTCCGGCTCGGAGAGCCGGCGGAGGACGGGCTCGGGAACGACCGGCTTCGTCTCACCGTTTCCCACGCCGAGGATCTGAGCCCAGCGGGGACGCTTCCGGCGCCCGTGCGGAGCGATCGCGGGCGACATCGGACCGCCCTCGCGCGCCCATCCGAAGTCGAGGGCGACGTCCTGGCAGAGAGGGCAGACGTCCACGAACTCGAGGCCGTCGGGAGAGAACCGGGTCGCGTGCTCGCCCTGGAGCAGCGTTCGCTCGCAGACGGCGCACTCCCGGCGTACGGTCGCCTTCGTCACGCGCATGAATCGGACCCTAGCAGGGATTTTTCGAATCCCAAGCGTGTGGCAAACCCGCAGGAGCGGTGGTCGAGGACACCGATGCGCGCCCCCGAGGGACTCCGAAGAGTGAGGGCGAAGCACGATGTCGTTCCTGTCGCTCGTCTTCCGGAACCTCTTCCGCCAGCGGATGCGGACGACGCTTACCGTGGTCGGGATCTCCGTCGGGATCACGATCGTGATTGCCCTCGGAGCGATCACCGGTGGCCTCAAGGACACGGCCGGAGCGATGATCCGAGAGGGCGGAGCCGACTTCATGGTGGCCCAGAAGGGCTCGGCCGACTTCTCCTTCTCGACCGTGTCCGAGGACGAGTGGGCTGCGGTGATCGCCGTGCCGGGCGTCAAGCGAACGACGGGCGTGCTGGTGCACATCACGCGCGTCGGATCGAACCCGTTCTTCCCGCTCCTGGGGGTGCGCCTCGACCAGCTCGCGGCCGCCTCCCCCGAGGTGATCACGGGGCGCCTTCCCATCGGCGCGACCGAGGTGATCCTCGGGGAGAAGGCTGCTGCGGCAACGGGAGTCGCACCGGGTGAGAGCATCGAGATCGAAGGGCGCGCACTCGACGTCGTCGGGATCTACCGCGCGAAGAGCGTCTTCTACTCGGGCGGCGCGTACGCTCCGCTCGCGACCGTGCGCGAGATCGCCCGCAAGCCCGATGTCGTCACCGCGGTCTACGTGACCGCGGATGCCGGTGTCGACCCGGTAGAGCTCGCGGCCGAGATCGACGACCGCCTGCCGTCCGTGACGACCGTTTCCTCGGTGTCGGAGTACGGGAAGATCGACCAGGGGATCGAGATCATGGACGCGCTCCAGCTCGCGGTCTCGATCCTCGCGATCCTGCTGGGCGCCATCGCGGTGATGAACACGATGATCATGGCCGTCTTCGAGCGTACGCGCGAGTTCGGGATTCTGCGAGCGGTCGGCTGGCGCGGGTCGCGCATCGTTCGCCTCGTCCTGACGGAGGCCGTGATCCTCTGCCTGGTCGCCGCCGTCGTCGGCATCGCGTTCGGGCTCATTGCCGTCCAGGGCGTCCTGCAGATCGAGGCGATTCGCAACTTCCTCGAGCCGACCTACGCGGCGGAGGTGTTCGTGCGCGGCGTCGTCATCGCGGTGAGCGTCGGCCTCGCTGGCGCGCTCTATCCCGCGTACCGCGCGGTGCGGCTCTCTCCCATGGAGGCTCTGCGACATGAGTAGTGCGCCGTTGATCGAGTGCCGCGACATCGTCAAGGCCTACGAGGAGGGACGGATCCGCGCGCTCGACGGCATGGATCTCACCGTCGCACAGGGGGAGCTCGTCGCGGTCATGGGCCCATCCGGATGCGGGAAGTCGACGCTGCTCCATCTGATCGCCGCGCTCGACCGACCGGACTCCGGGACGATCCGCGTCGGGGATCACGACCTGGCACACGAGCGGAACCTCGATCACTACCGGGCGCTGCACGTGGGCATCGTGTTCCAGCTACACAACCTCCTCCCCACCCTGAACGCGATCGAGAACGTCCAGGTGCCGATGTTCGAGCTCGGAATCGGCCCTCGGGAACGGCGAGACCGCGCGAGGCACCTGCTCGACCTCGTCGGCCTCGCCGAGAGGGAGCGCAGCAGGCCCGCTCAGCTCTCCGGAGGAGAGCGTCAGCGCGTCGCGATCGCCCGCGCACTGGCCAACGATCCCAAGATCCTGCTCGCCGACGAGCCGACGGGCAGCCTCGACTCACGCGCCGGAGCCGACGTGCTCGACCTGCTCGGCGGCATTCGGGACGAGCGCGACACGACGCTCGTCATCGTCACGCACGACGCGCGCGTCGCCGATCACACGGATCGGATCATCTACATGCTCGACGGGCGGGTCGCCGCCGAGCCCGTGCCGCAGACGAACGGGCGCCTCGTCGGATCCAGACACTCCTGAAGGGAGAACCACGATGACCGCCATCGACACCCAGAAGCGCGCTGACCTCGCCGGGCCGGGGATCGGCGACTACGCAGAGCTCGCGAAGGCACTGCCCACCGACTACGCCCCGCTCCTGTCCCCTCGCGAGACGATGCGGGCTCTCTACGCCGCGAAGCGGCTGATCGAGGACGGGCTCTGCCAGAGGCTGGGGCTCGAGCTGGTGCAGGTGCCGCTGATCGTCGAGTCGTCGAGCGGCGTCAACGACTACCTCGACCGCGACGGCTCGCGAACGCCGGTGACGCTCCACATCTCGAACGACCGCGACCTCCATCCCGTGGAGGCAGAAGTGGTGCAGGCAGCGACGAAGTGGAAGCGGATGGCGCTCCGGCAGTTCGGCATGGCGCCGGGCGAGGGCCTGCTCACCGACATGCGGGCGGTGCGCAAGGACTACTTCCTCGACCACGACCACTCCGCCTACGTCGACCAGTGGGACTGGGAGAAGGCGATCACCGCAGAAGAGCGGACGCTCGCGTACCTGACCGAGACCGTCCGCGCGATCTGGAGCGTGCTCGTCGAGGCAGAGACGATGCTGCTGGAGCGGTGGCCTGCGCTCGCGGATCCGCGCTACCCGCGGCTCCCCGAGGAGCTCACGTTCATCCATGCGGAGGACGTCCTCGCCGCCTTCCCGGACCTGCCGCGCAAGCAGCGGGAGACGGCGATCCTGCAGGAGCATCCCGCGGTGTTCGTCTACGGGATCGGCTGGACGCTCGCGGACGGCCTCCCGCACGAGCTGCGCGCGGCGGACTACGACGACTGGTCGACGGAGACGGTGTCGGCCGACGGACGGCCGATGCACGGGCTGAACGGCGACATCCTCGTCTGGAACCCGGTGACGCGTCGCCGCCACGAGCTGATGTCGGGCGGGATCCGCGTGACGAAGGAATCGCTCACTCGTCAGCTCGATCTGTCGGGACAGCTCGACTTCCTCGAGCTCCCGTACCACCAGGCGATCGTGCGCGACGAGGTCCCGCTCTCGATCGGGGCGGGCATCGGCCAGTCGCGGACGATGATGCTCCTGCTCCGCAAGGCCCACCTCGGCGAGGTGAGCGTCACGGTGTGGCCCGAGGTGCTGAAGGAGATGTGCGCAGAGCGCAACATCGTCGTGCTCGAGTAGAGGCGGGTGCCTGGCTGAAGCCAGGCACCTGTGGAGGGTCGTGCTGGAGCAAGAGGCAGGTGCCTGGCTGAAGCCAGGTACCTGAGGCGGCAAGCCGCTTCAGCAGATCGCCTGCTCAGCCGGCGTCCTGGCGAGCCGCTTCAGCGGCTCGCCCGCCGTTGTTACGCCTTGACGGCCTCCCGTTCGCGCTTCGTCTCGTCGATGATCTTCTGCGCCACGTGCGAGGGGACTTCCTCGTAACGGATGAAGTGCATCGAGTACTCGCCGCGGCCGCCTGTCAAGGAGGTGAGTGACTGCGCGTAGGTGAGGAGCTCCGCCATCGGCACCTCGGCCTTGATCATCGTCATCCCGCCGAGCGGCTCCATCCCGTGGAGGCGGCCCCGACGGGAGTTGAGGTCGCCGTTCACGGCGCCGACGGCCTCGTCGGGCACGGTCACGTCGACCTCCATGATCGGCTCCAGGAGCACGGGCTCCGCGTTCATGTACGCGTCCTTCCACGCCATCGAGCCGGCGATCTTGAAGGCCATCTCCGAGGAGTCGACCGTGTGGTACGAGCCGTCCACGAGCTCCACGCGCACCCCCTGCACGGGTGCACCTGCGAGCTCGCCGTGCTGCATCGCCTCCTTGATCCCCTTGTCCACCGCCGGACGGAAGCTCTGCGGGATGACGCCGCCGACGATCCTGTCCACGAACTCGTACTCGCCCTCGATCATCGGCGTGACGACGATGTGGCAGTCGCCGAACTGCCCGCGCCCGCCCGTCTGCTTCTTGTACCGCGCATGGGCTCGCGCCTCCCGTCGGATCGTCTCGCGGTACGGGACGCGCGGCGGATGGAGCTCGATGTCCACACCGAAGCGCCGCTTCGCACGATCGAGCGCGACCTCGACGTGCATCTGGCTCATCCCGGACAGGATCTCCTCCCCGGTCTGCGGGTCGCGACGGAGCCGCAGCGTCGGGTCCTCCTCCGCGAGGCGCCTGATCGCCGTCGCCATCTTCTCCTCGTCGCCCTTCGCCTTCGGCGTGATCGCGAAGCTCATGACCGGATCGGGGAACCCGAAGTCGGGCACGTCGATCCCGACATCTTTGTCCGCGAGGAGGTCACCGGTCTGCGCCTCCTTGAGCTTGGCGACGGAGCCGAGATCGCCCTCGACGAAATCGAGTGCCGGCTTGTGCTCCTTCCCCTGCACCTCGAGGAGCGTCCCCATGCGCTCCTTCGACTTTCCGCGAAGGTTGACGAGCGTCGTGTCGGCGGCAACCCTCCCGCAGAGGACGCGGAAGAAGTTGATCTTCCCCGCGAACGGGTCGGCGAGGGTCTTGAACACGAAGACCGCCGTCGAGGCCCCGTCGGTGTCGATCGGTGATCCCTTCTTCGCCGGGGACGGAACGCCCTCGACGAGGAGGTCGAGGAGCGCGTGCGGCCCGAGGTTCTTGGTCGCGACGCCGCAGGCGACGGGGAAGACCTCGCCGCGCGTCACGGCCTCCTTCAGCGCGTGGGCCACCTCCTCCGCACCGAGCTCCTGCCCCTCGAGGTAGCGCTCCATCAGGCCCTCGTCGGTCTCGACCACGGAGTCGAGCAGCTTCTCGCGGTACTCGGCAACGACGTCGGCCATGTCGTCGGGGATCGGCCCCGGCTCGCCCTCCTTCGCGCCTTCGGGGCTCGCGTACGCGCACATGTGGAGCACGTCGACGATCCCGGTCAGCTCGTGCTCCGAGCCGATCGGAATGTGGACGGCAACACACTTCGGGGAGAGCTGCGAACGGAGCTGCTCGAGCGTGCGGAAGAAGTCCGCGCGCTCGCGGTCGAGCATGTTCACGAACACGAGGCGAGCGAGGCCCAGCTCCTCGCCGAGCTTCCACGCGCGCGACGTCCCGACCTCGACGCCCATGACCCCGGAGACCGTCACGAGCATGCCCTCGACCACGCGGGCGGACGACCTGAGCTCGCCCTGGAAGCTCGGGTCGCCCGGGACGTCGACGAGGTTCAGCTTGCGCTCCTGCCAGCTTGCATGAGCGAGCGCCAGGGAGATGGAGAGCCGACGCGCGTGCTCGTCCTCGTCCGAGTCGGTGACCGTCGTGCCTGCCTCGACCGTGCCGAGCCGGTTGATCGCACCGGACTGGAAGAGGAGCGCCTCGACGAGCGACGTCTTTCCCGTCCCACGGTGGCCGACGACGGCGACGTTGCGAATCCTGGCGGGCTCGGGCATGGGCGATCAGTCCTCCTCGAAGTCGATTCGAGGAAAGACTAGACGCCGTTCCGCGGAGGTTGACGCGCCTACGCGCCGTCCGCGGCGTGGCGGATCTCGCTGCAGTACGCGACGACCTTCGACTTGATCGACTCCGGCACGACCGGGGAGAGGCGGGACATGTCGAGGACGACGTAGTAGTCGGCCTCGAGCCCCAGCTCGAGGTCTTCTCCGCGGGGAAGGCGTTCCACCTTGAAGTGGGCGATGGAGCGCTGAATCGCCCGGTGCCAGTCTTTGATCGTCAGCCCGATGATGTTCGCCTCGGACGACAGCCCGTCCTCTTCCGCGCCGATCCCCCAGATGCCGCGCGTCCGGGCGACGGCGATCGCCCCCAGTCCGCACCTTCCCGCGGCCGCGAAGATGACATCGGCGCCTGCATCGACCTGCGCGTTCGCGATGCGCTCGCACGCCGTCGGGTCGCTCGTGGCGCGCGTGAAGTCGACCTGCGTGCGGATGGTCCGATTCGACCGAGACGGCATGTTCGCCATCGACACGGACAAGCTCGACGTCCCGTACTTCGCGTCGGGAACATACGATCTGGATGGAGCCACGGTCGCGTTCGCGTCGAACGGGCCGAATTGCGTCGCGTCCTGGAAGTGGCGAGTCGGCATCGTCACGGGTGGAACGACGGACGAGCTCGTCGTCGTGTTCCTGAATGCCTGGTACCGACAGCTTCGCGGCGTCGAGCACATGTTCGCCCGGCGGTAGAGGGCGGGCGCTTCCGCTCGCTCGCGCCGCTACGCCCCGGAGTGCTCGCGCTGGACGCCCGAGAGGTGCGCCTTCATGCGCAGAATCGCCTTCGTGTGCAGCTGCGAGACGCGCGACTCGGTGACGCCGAGCACCTCGCCGATCTCGCGCAGCGTCAGCTCCTCGTAGTAGTAGAGCGTCACGACGAGCTTCTCGCGCTCGGGGAGGTCGGAGATGGCCTCGGCGAGCGCCTCCTTCACCTCGGACTGCTCGAGCGACATCTCGGGATCCGGCCCGGAGTCGTCCTCGATCGTGTCGATGAGCGAGACCTGATCGCCCGACCCCGACGGCGACCAGAGCTCGTCGAGCGCGGCGACGGACGTGCGCGAGATCTCGTGCAGGCTCTCCTCGAGCTCGTCCGGCGTGACGCCGAGCTTCTTTGCGATCTCCTCGTCGGTGGGCGCGCGCATGAGCTCCTTCTCGAGCGTCGTGATGGCCCGCTCGATCTGGCGCGCGCGCGTGCGTACCGAGCGCGGCACCCAGTCGAGCGAGCGGAGCTCGTCGATGATCGCTCCTCGGATCCTGGCGATGGCGAACGTCTCGAACTTGATCTCCCGGTCAGGGTCGAAGCGCTCGATGGCGCCGATCAGCCCGAGCAGCCCGTACGAGACGAGATCCTGCTCGTCGACGTGCGCCGGGAGGTTCGCTCCGACGCGTCCGGCGACGAACTTCACCAACGGCGCGTAGGTCAGGATCAGGCGATCGCGGGTTGCCTGATCCCCCGTCGTCCGGTACTCCTGCCACAAACCCTGCGTCTCGTCGACGGCAGCCACGAGTGGAGAATACGCCGCGCGCGCCCGAACTCCTCAGAAATCGGTTCGGAAGGACGCTTCGTCGGCGGGGCGCGGTGGGCAGGTGCGATGCAAGGACGCACCAGGGCGCCCCAATGCGAAACGTCTTGGGGCGACCGAGGACGCCGCAGCGTGCCGGCGCAGCGCGTTCCGGCGGCTCAGGGCTTCGTTTCGAAGCGAGCTCTCAGGCCCGTCGCACGAGAGCACGGCGAGCGAGGTCTCCCATCCAGAGCGCGAGTGCCGCCGCGGCGAGCGCGATGACCCACGCCCGGCCACCCTCGAGCGCCGAGTAGACGGCGATCAGACCGAGGCCCGCCGCGAGCGCGACGAAGAGGAGCCCGAGGGCGTGTCGGTGCATCGGCCGATCATGCCAGCGACGGTCCCTCGATCACCCTGGGGGGTACCATTGCCGCTCGCAACCCAGGGGCGTAGCTCAATTGGCAGAGCACCGGTCTCCAAAACCGGGGGTTGCAGGTTCGAGTCCTGCCGCCCCTGCTGGCTCTACCACACGGAATCCCGCTCCCAGAGCCGCGTTGCGCCCCGTTCGGCGCTCGCTCGAACTTCCGCTCAAGACCGCAGGAAACTGGCGCGCACCTGGGCGACCCGGATGCCATCTGAGCTGACCTGCGCTGAATGCGGACGCCGCCCCCAGACGAGGAGTTCC